>DATBHZ010000019.1:0-6925 GCA_036557185.1 Acidimicrobiia bacterium
CTTCGACTGCACGGTCAAGGTCGAGCACATCCTGCGCCACAGTGACCTCTGGGGCGAGCTCGCAGCACGCGGGTGCGTCTTCGTCGTGTCCGCGTTCGAGAGCGTCAACGACGCGATCCTCGAGCGCCTCGACAAGGGGCATACCGCGGCAGACGCCGCGCGGGCGGTCGCACTGCTGCGCGAAGTCGGCATCCCGATCCGACCGTCGTGGCTGCCGTTCACTCCGTGGTCGTCGCTCGAGGACGTCCGCGACATCTTCGCGTTCGTCACCGAGCAGGACATCATCGCCAACGTCGACCCGGTCCAATATACGATTCGGCTGCTGGTGCCGAAGGGCTCGCTGCTCATCGGCCACATCGAAGGGCTCGGCGCGTGGGACGCCGACGCGCAGTCGTACCGCTGGCACTCCGGGCTCGACCCGTTGCAGGCGGAGCTCGCCACGCTCGTCGAGCGGTCCGAGGGTGAGCCGATTGGCCGCGTCTACGACGCGCTGCGCGCCGCCGTCGGGATGGACGCGATCGGGGCGACCGCGCTCGACGACGTCCCGCGGCTCACGGAGTCGTGGTTCTGCTGCGCGGAACCGACAGCGGTGCAGCTCGCGACCGTCACGCCGGAACCGAGCCGGAGCGTACGGCCGTAGGGGCAGGCTCCACCTCGATGTGCGGGAGCAGGCGGTCGAGCCGGTGCGGGAACCACCAGTTCGCGTCGCCGAGCAGCTCCATCGTCGCGGGGACGAGCACGACGCGCACGACCGTTGCGTCCACGGCGACGGCGACGGCGAGGCCGAGACCGATCATCTTGACGGTCGCGAGCGGGCTGCCGACGAAGGACAGGAAGACGGCGATCATGATGAGCGCCGCCGATGTGATCACGCGCGCGGTCTTGGCGAGGCCCGCGGCGACGGCCGCGCGGTTGTCGCCCGAAGCGAGGTACTCCTCGCGGATCCGGGAGAGCAGGAACACCTCGTAGTCCATCGACAACCCGAACAGCACGGCGAACATCATCAGCGGCACGAACGCGACGATGGGCACCGTCTGCTGCAGGCCGATCAGGCCCTTCCCCCACCCCCACTGGAACACCGCGACGATCACGCCGTACGCGGCGCCGATCGAGAACAGGTTCATGATCGCGGCCTTGAGCGGGACGAGGATCGACCGGAACACCATCATCAACAGCAGGAACGCGCCGAGGATCACCGCCCCGATGCACCAGGGCAGCCGCGCGTCGATGCGGTCGGTGAGATCGACGAGCTCGGCCGTCTGCCCGCCGACGAGCACGCGTCCGGACAACACCGTGTCCTGCGTGGCGCGAGGGATCACGTCGCCGCGGAGTCGCCGGATCAGCGCCTGCGTGGCCGAGGCGTTCGGGGCGGTCTTCGGCACGACGAGGGCGACCGCCGCGGTGCTCGATTTGTTCGTGAGCGCCGGCGTCACGATCTCGACGCCCGGCGTCGTCGAGATGTCGCGCAGCAGCGCTTGCGTGGGCGCCGTTGCATCGGCTGCACCATGCCCGTTGCTCTCGCCGGGCAGCGACATGGCGAGCAGCAGCGGACCATTCGCGCCGACGCCGAACTCCCGGCCGATCAAGTCGTACGCGGTGTGCTGCGTGTAGCCGGGCGGATCGTCCGCGTCGGTGGTGAAGCCGAGCCGCATCCGCAGGAGCGGTGCCGTGAGCACCAGGAGCACCACGACGCTCGCGATCACACACCACCACGCGCGTCTCGCCACCGTGTTCGCCCAGCGGTACCAGAAGCCCCGTGTCGGGTCGCGCTCCTCGCGCTTGGGCAGCACGCGCAGCCGGTCGATGTGCGGGCCGAGCACGCCGAGCAGCGCGGGAAGGAGGGTGAGCGCCGCGAGGACCATCACCCCGACGAACAGCGCCGCCGAGAACCCGAGCGTCGACACGTAGGGGATCTGCGCGAGCCACAGCCCACACAGCGCGATCGCGACACAGCAACCGGCGAAGAGGGCCGCGGACCCGGCGGTCGCGATCGCGACTCCCGTGGCCTCGTCCACCGCCAGCCCTTCCACCCGGTTCTGCCGGAAGCGCGTCACGATCAGGAGCGAGTAGTCGATCCCCACGCCGAGCCCGATCATCGTGCCGAGGATGGGCGCCACCGTCCCGACGGTCAGGAACGTCGCGAGCAGGGTCAGCAACGCGGTGGCGAGGGCCACGCCCGTGAGCGCGGTGCCGAGCGGGAGCGCTGCCGCCACGACGGTGCCGAACACCAGCAGCAGGATGATCACCGCGAAGAGCAGACCGATCTCGTCGGCGTGGTCGTTCGCCTGGGACTGCTGGCTGACGACGTCGACGACCGGGCCGCCGAACGCGACGGTGGCACCCTCACGGCTGGCGAAGGCAGTCGCTGCGCGCAGCTTGGTAACCGCGTTGCGAGGAAGGTCGCTGTCGGGCTTCGAGTAGCTGACGGTGAAGAGCGCTGTCGAACCGTCGGGAGAGATGCGCGGGGTGGCGACCGAATCGACCACGGGGAGGCGCCGGAGCGTGGCGCCCGCTCGTTGCACCGTCGCGGGCGAGATCGCGCCCGACTTCGAACTGATGACGACGTTCGCCGTCGGCTGGTTCTGGAGGGGGAACTTCGACTGGAGCAGGTCCACCGCGTGCTGCGAACCCGTGCCGGGGATCGTGAAGACGTCACGGAACGGCTTGTTCGCACCCGCGCTCGGCAGGGCGAGCGCGACGAGCGCGAGCAGCCACGCGCCGATGACCCACCATCGATGCCGCGCACAACCGATGCCCAAGCGCGCGAGCGCGCCCCGCGGCGCGGGTGCTACCGGCTGTGTTGTGCTGCGAGGAGGTTGAGCGCGGACCCCGCCTTGAACCATGCGATGTGCTCCTCCGACATGGTGTGCGTGGTCTCGATTTCGTCGGAGCCACCATCGGCGTGGTGGAGCACGACCTTGATGGGCTTCCCGGGGGCGAGGTCGGCAAGTCCCACGATGTCGACCGAGTCATCGACGAGCACGCGCTCGTAATCATCGCGGTCGGCGAAGGTCAGAGCGAGCACCCCCTGCTTCTTGAGGTTCGCCTCGTGGATGCGTGCGAAGGAGCGGGCGATGATCGCCTTCCCGCCCATGTACCGGGGCTCCATGGCCGCGTGCTCCCGCGACGAGCCCTCGCCATAGTTGTCGTCCCCGATCGCCACCCAGGAGATCCCGGCTTCCTTGTACGCGCGTGCGAGGTCGGGCAGCGCGACCACGGACCCGTCGCGCACGTCGATCCCGGTGCCGGTCTCGTCGAGCGAGAACGCGTTGTTGACACCGATGAACAGGTTGCCCGAGATGTTCGTCAGGTGGCCGCGGAAGCGCAGCCACTTGCCGGCCGGCGAGATGTGGTCCGTCGTGCACTTGCCGGTGGCCTTCAGCAGCACGCGCAGCCCGGTGTAGTCCTTGCCGTCCCACGCCGCGAAGGGCTGGAGGAGCTCGAGACGCTCCGACCCGGGGCGCACGACCACCTCGACCTTGCTCCCGTCGGCGGGCGGTGCCTGGAACCCGGACGCGCCCGGATCGAACCCCTTCGACGGCAGCTCGTCGGCGCTCGGCGGCTCGAGACGCAGCTCCGCTCCGTTGTTGCGAATCGGCTCGTGCACGAAGTCGACGTCGAGCCGCCCGGTGAGCGCCATCGCGACCACGGTCTCGGGTGACCCGATGAACGAGAGCGTCTGCGCGTTGCCGTCGTTGCGAGCGGGGAAGTTGCGATTGAAGGACGACACGATCGTGTTCGTCTCACCGGGCTCGATGTCGGATCGCTGCCACTGCCCGATGCACGGGCCGCACGCGTTCGCGAGGACTGTCGCGCCGATGGCCTCGAGATCAGCGAGCAGGCCGTCCCGCTCGATCGTGGCGCGCACCTGCTCGGAGCCCGGGGTGATGAGCAAGGGCGACTGCACGTGCAGCCCCTTGGCGGATGCCTGGCGCGCGACGTGCGCGGCGCGCCCGATGTCCTGGTAGCTCGAGTTGGTGCACGAGCCGACGAGCGCGTACGAGATCTCGACCGGGTAATTCTCGGACTCGACCGCGGCGCGCACCTCGGAGATTGGCCGATCCAGGTCGGGGCTGTGCGGGCCGACGAGGTGGGGCTCGAGCTCCGAGAGGTTCACGTCGACGACTCGGTCGTAGTAGCGCTCGGGATCCGCGTCGACCTCGGGGTCGTTGCGCAGCATGTCGGCGCGCTGCTGCGCGAGGTCGGCGAGCTCCTCACGGCGCGTCGCCTTGAGGTACATGGCCATGTGCTCGTCGTACGGGAAGAGCGAGCACGTCGCGCCGATCTCCGCACCCATGTTGCAGATGGTCGCCTTGCCCGTGGCGGCGATCGTGGCGGCACCTGGCCCGAAGTACTCCACGATCGCGCCCGTTCCGCCCTTCACGGTGAGGATCCCCGCGACCTTCAGGATCACGTCCTTGGCCGATGCCCAGCCCGACAGCTCTCCGGTAAGCCGCACGCCGATGAGCTTCGGCACCCTCGTGTTGAACGGCCAGCCGGCCATCACGTCGACGGCGTCGGCGCCGCCCACGCCGATGGCGACCATGCCGAGCCCGCCCGCGTTGGGCGTGTGGCTGTCGGTGCCGATCATCATCCCGCCCGGGAACGCGTACTGCTCGAGCACCACCTGGTGGATGATCCCGCTGCCGGGCTTCCAGAAGCCGATGCCGTGCTTCGCGCTCACCGTCCGCAGGAACTCGTAGACCTCGGAGTTGCTGTCGAGCGCAGTGTGCAGGTCGGCCTCCGCGCCCACGCGAGCCTGGATGAGGTGGTCGCAGTGCACCGTGGTCGGCACGGCAACGGTCGGCAGCCCGGCAAGCGTGAACTGGAGGAGCGCCATCTGCGCGGTGGCGTCCTGCATCGCTACACGGTCGGGGCGATAGTCGGCATAGTCGATACCTCGCTCGAGCCCGATGGTCGAGGGGTCGTCCGCGTGCGCGAACAGCACCTTCTCGCCATACGTCATCGGGCGACCGAGGCGCTCACGGGCGATCGCGATCCGTTCCGCCCCGCGCTCGTAGGCCTCGGCCACGAGGGACACTGGGGTGGTGGGCTCGACGTTCTCAGGCATAGCTGGCTCCGTTGGTGACGACGGCGGGAAATTCGACTTCGAGCGCGGTGAGGTGGGCTGCGTAGCGGTGCTCTGCGACGATCACCGCGACGTCGTTTCGATCGTAGGTGACACGGTGTGCGACGAGGACCGGTGAGCCTGCTGGAACGCCGAGGCGCTGGGCGTCGACCCGGTCGGCGGACGCGGCCGTGATCGTCTGGATGACGCGACCCGGTTCGACGCCCTGCAATGGCAGCAGGTCGTAGAAGGTCGCGCGCTCCACATCGGCACGACTCAGGTGGCTACCCACCGAGCCAGTGACCCAAACCGTCACGAGCGCGAACGGCTCGCCGTCGGCAAGGTTGAGTCGCAGCACGCGCAGGACCTCGACATCGGCTGCGACGCCGAGGGTCTTCGCCACATCGGCGCTCGCCGGTTCGAACGCGAACTCGAGCACTCTGCGCTCGGGAACAGTGCCCGCGTGCTCGAGCGCCGCTTCGACGGTCGTGACGCGCCCGAGCATCTGGCGCACCGGGTCGGTGGCGACGAACCAGCCGGCGCCCTGCCGGCTCGTGACGAGTCCCTCGTCGCGCAACGCGTGAAGCGCTCGTCGGACCGTGACGCGGCTGGCGCCGAACTCCCCCGCGAGCGCGGCCTCGCTCGGGAGCGCCCCCCTGAGGCCCCCTGCCACCCGTTGGCGGAGGGCGTCGGCGATGTCCAGGTACCGCATGACTTGTATCGTACCTGTCTGGACAGTTATGGGCAAGAGGCTGGCCGGAATCGTCAGGAAGATGACATTGCAGCCAGCCGTCCTGCGGCGCATGATCGGCGAATGGCAGCGCACCGCGTCGCGATCATCGCCTTCGACGGCCTGCAATCGCTCGACCTGACCGGCCCGCTCGAGGTCTTCCGCACCGCCACGCGCCTCGGCGCGGAGCCCGAGTACGAGATCGAGATCGTCACGCCCGGCGGGCACGACGTCACGACAGAGAGCGGGCTGCGGATCGGATCCGACGGCTCGCTCGCCGAGCTCGCACGCCGGCGCACGCGTGTCGACACGCTGCTCGTCGTCGGTGGCGACGGCACGCGGACCCTCATGCACGACGAACGGTTCCTCGACGACCTCCGGCAGATTGCCCGCCGGTCGGCGCGCGTCGCGTCGGTGTGCAGCGGCGCGCTCCTCCTCGGCGCGGCCGGGCTCCTCGACGGCTACGCGGCTACCACTCACTGGGGCGCGTGCGAGCTCCTCGCGGAGCGCTGTCCCGACGTCTCCGTGCAACCGGATCGCATCTACGTCGAGGACCGCGACCGGTGGACCTCCGCCGGCGTCACCGCGGGGATCGACCTCGCGCTCGCCCTGGTCGAGCACGATCACGGTCCCGAGCTCGCGCACGAGGTCGCCGCGTGGCTGGTGGTGTTCGTGCGGCGACCGGGCGGCCAGTCCCAGTTCAGCGCGCAGCTCCGCACAGGAGCAGTCGGCGACCGCACGATCGCCGACATACAGCGTTGGCTTGCCGACCACCTCGACGAGGAGCTCACCGTCGAGCTGCTCGCGGAGCGCTCCGGTATGGCACCGAGGACGTTCGCGCGGGCCTTCCGTCGCGAGACCGGTACGACACCCGCTGCGTACGTCGAGTCCGTGCGCGTCGAGGCGGCACGGCGCCTCCTCGAGGACACCGACCTCACAGTGTCGACGATCGCCGCCAGTCTCGGCATGCGCCACGCCGAGACACTCCACCGCGCGTTCGGGCGCCGTGTCGGCACCACCCCCGACCGTTACCGACAGCACTTCGGGCGCCGAGCCTCGTAGATCCCCACGACAAGGAGCAGCCACATGCAAGTAGCGATCGGCCTCTATCCCGGGTTCACCGCCCT
>DATBHZ010000020.1:0-6238 GCA_036557185.1 Acidimicrobiia bacterium
CCGCAGCTCTACCCGAGCGGTTAGTTGGTCGCTTCGAGGGCGACGGGCGGTTCGACCTCCGCGTCGGCCTCCGTGCGCTCACCCGCCGACGGGCGTTGGCGTCTGCGACCCTGGGTCCACCGCAGCAATGGTCGTTCGACCAGATACCAGCTCGCGGTCGCGAACACGAGCGTCAGCCCCAGCGCGAGCACGAACACGACGGTCAGGCGGCCCTGGTGGTGGCCGAGCCCGAGCATGCGGTCGTGCACGATGACCAGCGCCGGGAAGTGCCAGAGATAGATCCCGTAGCTGATCGTCCCGAGGAACACCATGATCGGGCTCGACAGGAACCCGCGCACGACACCCCGGCTCCGCGTCCCGAACGTCACCGGTACGAGCAGGGCGAGGACGAGGGGGATCTCGAGGAAGTAACGCGCGATGAACTGGCCGTGGCTGGGGCTCGTCGTGATGTGGATGCCGACGACCTCGATGATGCACGCATAGCTCAGCACCGCGATCACGACGCCGGCGAACGCGTACTTGCCCACCCGGTCCAGCCACGCGACACCGCCCTGGAGCTGCTGGCGGGCGCTCAGGACCGCGAGCAGCATGCCCGACGCGAACAACGGCAGGTACAGGGGGCCGACGGTCCATCCCTGCGGGTGCCCGCCCAGCTCACGTTGGACCTCGACCGCGATGCCGATCGCCGTGAGCAGCCCGATGCCGACGAGCTCCGTGCGGAACGGATTGCGACGGGCCCACCTCGCGATGACGAACGCGTACAGGGGGACGAACGCGTAGAACGTGATCTCGACGCACAGCGTCCACGCCTGCGGCAGGCCCTGGAGGATCGTGCCGCTGTGGTAGAGCTGCAGGAGCGAGAACCCGAACACCGTGTTCGCCACGCCCTGGAACCTGAGACTCCCGAGGACGTACATGAAGACGGCGAGCGCGATCCAGTACGCGGGATAGATACGGGTGAGGCGGCGGAGCGCGTAGTGGCGCACCGATCCGCTCGCACGCTGCGCCTGGTGAGCCAGCGCGAAGGGCCGGTAGAGCAGGAAGCCGGACAGGCCGAAGAACACCGCGACGGCGGTGTCGAGCTGGCTCAGGTAGTCGCCGACGACGCCCTTGTACGTATGGGAGTACGACGCGGCATGGGTGAGGACGATGGCGATCGCGGCGAGTGCGCGGAGTCCGTCGAGACACTGGAACCGCGGCCCGCTCCACCCGGCCGTCGGGGGCGCGACGGCCACGTCGTTCTGCAAACCCCACCCTCCTGAGCTCCTCGCGGGGCGCAGGATAGTCGGCTGCCACTCGGCGCCACCGTCGCCGCGCCGATTGTGCTGCTCAGGCGCGCGGGAGCCCGAGGACGCGCTCGGCGATGATGTTGCGCTGGATCTCGCTGGTCCCGCCGGGGATCGTCCCGCCGAACGACCGGATCCATTGGACCAGCCAGGAACCGTCCCGGTGGAGCAGCGGGCCCAGCACGTCGGTGTCGATCGCTCGGGCGCCGAGGGCATCCGAGCCCGCCGCGAGGCAGCGCTGCACCGACTCGCTCCCGTAGAGCTTCAGCAGGGAGTGCTCCGGCGACGACCGGCCACGCATGAACTTGGAGAAACCGCGATACCCCATGAGCATGAGGGCCTGCGCGTCGATCGCGCAGCCGGCGGCCTCGTCGCGGAAGCGCGCGTCCTCGCGCAACGGTCGCCCGTCGGGCCCGGGCTCGGTACCCAGCGCGGCGAGCGCACGGGACATCCGCAGTGTGATGTACGCGTAGTCGATCCAGAGCATGGCGCGCTCGTGCGCGAGCGAGCCTTGTGTGATCGGCCATCCCTTGTTCAGCTCACCGAGCAGGTTCTCACGTGGGACGAGCACGTCGGTGAAGAACACCTCGTTGAAGTCGAGGTAGTCGGGCTCGCTGAGCTCCGGGAACGGCCTCGCCTCGACCCCGGGCGTCTTCATGTCGATGATGAGCGCGCTGATGCCGCGATGCTTCGGAGCGTCGGGATCGGTGCGCACGAAGCACAGGCACCAGTCGGCGTCGTGCGCGCCCGACGTCCACACCTTCTGCCCGTTGACGACGAAGTGGTCGCCGTCGAGCACGGCCCGCGTTCGCAGGCTGGCGAGGTCGCTCCCGGCGGTCGGCTCGCTCATCCCGAGGCACCACGCGATCTCCGCCCGCAGCGTCGGGAGCAGGAACCGCTCTTGCTGCTCGGGCGTGCCGTAGTCCTTGATCGACGGGGCGATGATGCCGAGGCCCTGCGGGTTCATGCTGCGCGGGATCTCGCGCTTCGACAGCTCCTCGAAGTAGATCATCTGCTCGGTCGCGCTCGCGTTGCGTCCGCCGAGCTCGGGCGGCCAGCCCGGGACGAGCCAACCCGCGTCGAACAGCGTCCGCTGCCAGGCCCCGCCCCAGTCGGTGATGTTGGCGCTCGAGAGCCTCGGCTGCGCGCGCAGCTCGGGCGCGGGAACGTTGGCCTCGAGCCATTCGACGAACTCGGCGCGAAACGCTTCCTCGGTCTCGCCGTAGCGCAGTCGCATGCCGGCGACCCTACTCGCTAGCCTGACGCCCCCGTCAGGTCGGGAAGCCGGCTGCACGATACGTTTCATGGAACGCTGACTCTCGCCGAGCGGTAGCCACGTTTCATTGAAGCGTCCGCACCACGCCCCGAACCCGGTGCGGTGACGGAGCGACGAAGGAGCGCAGGTCACTCGCCAGCGAGCGAACGACCGGAGCGACGAAGGAGCGCAGGTCACTCGCCAGCGAGCGAACGACCCGCGCCACGCAGGGCCAACTCCCGAGCCCGCACGGAAGTGAGCGAGCGAGACGACATGGACTTCGAGTTCTCGGCAGACCAGGAGCTGCTGCGGGAGACCGTGCGCCGCTTCCTCGCGGAGCGGGCGCCGGTCGCGCCCTACGTGCGCTCGATGCTCGACGACGCACGGGGCACGACGGACGCGGTGTGGCGGGGACTCGCAGGGCTCGGCGTGACGGGGCTGCTCGTGCCGGAGGCACACGGCGGCGCGGGCATGGGGATGGTCGACGCCGCGGTGGTGCTCGAGGAGCTCGGACGTGTGGTGCACCCCGGCCCATACCGCGCGTCGGCGATCGGCGCGGTCAGCCTGGTGCTCGCGGCCGGCGGTCCGCGCGAGCACCGCTTCCTGCTCCCCGGCCTCGCGTCGGGCGAGACCGTCGGGACGGTCGGAGTGCTCGAGGCGGGTCACCGCTACGACTGGCGGCACCCGGCGACGACCGCGACGCAATCGGGCGACCAGTGGGAGCTCAGGGGAGCGAAAGTGCATGTCCCCGACGCGGCAGCGGCGAACCTCTACCTCGTGACTGCACGCGCGGGCGACGCGCTCGCGGTCTTCGCCGTGGACGGAGGCGACGACGCGCTCACCGTCGAACCGACGCCGACCGTCGACGGCACGAGCAAGGAGGGCACGGTCCGGCTCGACGGCGCACGCGGCTGGCGGCTCGGCGACGACGAGACCGTTGTCGACGCGGTGACGACGACCCTCGACCGCCTCGCAGTCGCGGCGGTCGTCGACGGGGTGGGCGCCGGGCAGCGCGCGCTCGAGCTCGCGGTCGACTACGGACGCGAGCGGGTCCAGTTCGATCGGCCGATCGGGTCGTTCCAGGCCGTGCAGCACCTGTGCGCCGACATGCTTCGCGCGGTCGAGCTCGCACGCGCTGGCGGGTACTACGCGTGCTGGGCAGCCGACGCCGCCGCACCGGCCGAGCTCCACCGCGCCGCGACGATGGCCAAGGCCTTCGCGTCGGACGAGCTGTACCGAGTCGGCGCGAACGCGGTGCAGGTGTTCGCGGGTATCGGCTTCACGTGGGAGCACGACATCCACCTGTACCTGAAGCGGCTGATGTCGCTGCAGCGCGTCGGTGGCGGGACCGACGAGCACCTCGAAGAGCTCGCCGGGATCGTGCTCGGCTGAGTCTCTGGCCGCGCTCGCAGGCTCGCCGCTCCTCCGCCAACAGCACGACACGGCGACGGTGCAAGCTCCGATGCCTGCTGGATGACGCGTCCTACCTGGGGCGCCGCGTCAGTTGCGGTGCGTCAGGAGCAGGCAGCCGCAGGTGTTGCCGCCACCGACTCCGGCGACCGCGACCTCGGGCCGGCGCGGCACCTGGCGCGCGCCGCCTTCGCCCCACAGCTGGACACACGCCTCGTGAAGGAAGCCGTAGCCGTGCAGACGCCCGGCCGACAGCTGTCCGCCGTGCGTGTTCAGCGGGAGCTCGCCGTCACGCGCGATCCGCGTACCGCCCTCGATGAACGGTCCGCCCTCTCCCACCTTGCACAGACCGAGCGCCTCCAGCCAGCTGAGCGTGATGAAGCTGAACCCGTCGTAGGCCTCGACCAGCTGCACGTCGGACGGCTTGAGGTCGGTTCGCGTCCAGAGCTGCGCTGCCGCGTCGCGGTTCGACATCGTCGAGAGATCGTCGAACTGGTCCCACGACGGGCGTCCGCGGATCGCGGCGCCGACCGCCTCGATGTGAATCGGCGTCTTGCGGGTGTCGGCGGCGGCATCGACGTGCGAGACCACGAACGCGGTCGCGCCGTCGCAGGGCACGTCGCAGTCGTAGAGACAGAAGGGCGTGCTGATCATTCGGGCCGCGAAGTAGTCGTCCATCGACATCGGGTCGGTGTAGATCGCGTTCGGGTTCAACGCCGCGTTCTTGCGCCCGTTCAGCGCGATCTGCGCGAGCTGCTCGCGCGTCGTGCCGTAGCGGTCGAAGTGTCGCTGGGCGAACATCGCGATCCAGATCGCGGCCGACGGTGCCGAGAACGGCAACGTCCACTGCTGGAACCCGCCGGCGCGGGGGATGCGCGCCGCGCCACCGTCGCCGCCGCCGGGCATGACCGCGGCCCGACCCTTGCTCCCCTGCGCGCTGCCCTCCCACACGCTGCGGAAGCACACGACGTGGCGCGCGAGACCCGTCGCCACGGCCATGCACGCGTTGATCACCGATCCGCACTGACCCGACGTCTCGAGTCCGCTCCCGTACCAGCCGACCGAGAGGCGCAGCGCGTCCATGACGTCGTACGCGCCTGCACCGGAGAAACCCGGCGGCACCTCCATCGGGCCCGGGTAGGTCGACAGACCGTCGATGTCGTCCGTCGTGAGGCCGGCGTCCTCGACCGCGGCGAGCACGGCGTCGATCGTGAGCTCGAGCGGATCGCGAAAGAGCCGGCGGCCGATCACCGACTGACCGATGCCCGTGATGCACGCACGCCGCTCGAGGATCTCATCGCTCTTCGCCATCACGCACCCTTCGCGGGCTCGAACAACGGGAGGTACACGTCGTCGGGCTCGTCGGGGTGATGCTCGAACAGCACCGTGACGGGCATGCCGCTGCGGACGTCGTCGGGCGCGCAGTTGACGATGTTGGTCGTCAACCGCACGTCCGGCTGCTCCTCGATCTCGACGATCGCGACGACGAACGGCGGCTCCAACCCCGGCATCCAGGGCTGGTGGTTGATGGTGTACGTCGCGACCGTCGCTCGGCCCGACACCGCCTCCGGCGCGACGTCCTTCGAGTGACACTTCGGACAGAGAGGAATCGGTGGGTGCACGAAGTAGCCGCAGTCCTGACAACGGAGGAAGCGCAGCCGGCCGTCGGCACCCGACGTCCAGAAGAAGCGATTGCGATCATCGATGCGCGGCAGGATCCGGAACGGTGCCGGTGTCGTGTCGGCCGCGGTGGCCTCGGCGGTCATGTCAGTCGTCCTCGGTCGGCGGTGCGGCGTCGAAACCGCGCCGTGCGGATGGGATCGCCTGGACGGCGGCGAGCAGACCGTTGCTCGGGATCGTGAGCATGATCGATCCGAGGATCTCCTCCCACGACGCGCCGACCTCGCGGGCCAGCATCGCGTGACGCTCGATCCCCGGCGGGTTGCGGCGGATCACCGTGCACACCATCCGGATCAGCTCGTGCGTCTTGCGATCCGGCGCCTGCAACGAGTCGATCTGCGCCATGTAGGAGTTCTGGGCCGCGTGCAGCGCCGGGAACACCTCGTGCAGCGGACCTTCGAACGGGAAGTTGAAGTCCTGGTAGCTCATGGCGTCGACCTCCGGGCGCGACCGGCCGACGTCACCGGGCGGGGACACGTCCCCCGGATCACGCCGGCGCGGGACGGAACAGCGGGAGGGTGAACTCGTCGCTGGTCGGGCGGAACGTGACCTGGAGCGGCATGCCGACGCGCAACGCGTCGAACTCGCAGTCGACGACGTTCGTCAT
>DATBHZ010000021.1:0-7386 GCA_036557185.1 Acidimicrobiia bacterium
ACCATGCCGAGCTCGATGATCCCGGCGTGCAGCTCCGGGTCGACGATCCCCTCGAGGACCCGCTGGACATCCTCGGGCCGAGGCGGCTTCCCGCCGCTCGCGGCGCTGCGGGGCTTCAGAGGCGGGTTTTCGGGCGTCACATGCTCACTCACACCGAATAAAAACAGCCGACGTGTTGAAAATATGCCTCCCGCACGGTACGGTCAAGCTGTGGATCTCGACGTCCTGAAGGCACTGGCGGACGAGACGCGCTTCGAGATGTACCGCGAGCTCTCGACCGCGACCGGCCCCCGGTCGGCACAGGAGCTCGCCGACGCGCTCGGCCTGCATCCCAACACCGTGCGACTGCACCTGGAGCGCCTGCGCGAGGCCGGCCTGGTCGAGGCCGAGATCGTGCACCGAGGCACCGTGGGGCGGCCGCAGCACCTCTACTCCTTGGCTCCTGGCGCGCCGGGGCTTGGTTTCGATCCCCCGTCGCACGCGCTGCTCGCGGGCCTGCTCGCCGCCCTCGCCGAGCGGCTCGACGGAGACGCCTCGGCGGCGATCGCGACCGGACGCGCCTGGGGCGCCGAAGCCGCGAAGCGCACCTCCGAGACGGCATGCATCGCGGCGCTTGCCGACGAGCTGGAGCGCCTGGGGTTCGAGCCGGCGGCCGAGCCGGGCCCGGACCCGGACGGGCGCTCGGCGCGGATCGAGTTCTTGCACTGCCCCTTCCGGGAGCTCGCCGAGGCGTACCCCGAGCTGGTGTGCAACCTGCACCGTGGAATTTGCGAGGGCGTGGCGCTCAATGTGGGCCGTGGAACAGTCGAGAGCTTCTCGACGTTGTACGACCCCGACCCGTGCCACGTGGTGGTCGCAGTACCCTGAAAGAGAAGGCTCTGGAGCATGAGGCCGGCCTAAGGCCTCGGAGGACACACAGCAGATGAGCATGTTGCAGGTCACCGACGCTCGCGCCGATTTCACCCTCACCGACGCGGCGGCAGACAAGATCAAGGGCCTCATCGAGGCCGAGGACACCCCCGGCTTGGCGCTGCGTGTCGCCGTGCGCCCGGGCGGCTGCTCCGGCTTCAGTTACGAGATGTTCTTCGATGCCGACGTCGCGGACGACGACGTCCGGCGCGACCAGGGCGGTGTCAAGGTCGTCATCGACCCAGCTTCGTTCCAGCACCTCGCTGGCGCCTCGCTCGACTACAAGGACGGCTTGCAGGGTGCCGGGTTCCACATCTCGAACCCGAATGCGTCCCGCACCTGCGGATGCGGGCAGTCGTTCTCGTAGCCAGTTGACGTCCTGGCTCGTCTGCACCTCTCCTGACAACTTCGAGCGTACGCGCGCGCTCGGTTTCGGGATGCAGGGCTTCAAGACGAGGCAACGCAAGAACGTGATGGAGCGCATGCGCGCCGGTGACCGTCTCGCCTACTACCTCACGGGCGCCCAGGTCTTCAGTGCGACGGCCGGCATCACGAGCGAGGGCTTCGAGGACCACGAGGTGATCTGGGTCTCGAAGCCGGGCGAGGACTATCCGTACCGGGTGAAGGTCGAGCCCGACGTCGTGGCCGACGAGGACCGTTGGGTGCCGTCGGAGTCCATCGCTCCCGGTCTCGAATGGGTCCACCGATGGCCTGCCGAGCACTGGAAGCTTGCCTTCCGCGGCAATCTCCGCCAGATCCCCGACGGCGACTTCGACGCGTTGCGCCGCGCGCTGACCTAGCCGCGCACTCCGCTCACGTGGTCGGCGGCGTGCTCGACGTCGTCGGAGAGCTCGACGAGCTCGACGAGGACGAGGAGCTTCCGGAGCCGTTGCCGGATGTGGTCGTGGAGCTCGAGCTCGACGAGGAGTTCGGCGACGTGGTGGTCGTCGTCGTGGTGGGCGGCGTTGCCGACGCGACCAGCGTGTCGAGCAGCTGCGTGACCTCGCTCGTCGCGAACGCGCCCGACAGGCGACCGAGGACCTTGCCCTTACCGTCGAGGCCGAACATCCACGGCTCGCCCGTCGAGCCCAACCAGGCCTCGGTCGCGGCCACGAGATCGCTCGTCGTGAGGTTCTTGTAGATCTCCACGTGCATGAGCCGGACCTTGCTCGCGTACGTGTCCTCGACCGAGAGCAGCTGTTCGAGGACAGGTCCGCAGTAGCGGCTCTGACACCGCGCCGGCGTCGCGAACATCACGGCGACCGGCGTGCCCTTCCCGATCACCTGGTCGAGGGACGCCGTGTGCAAGGGGCACGGGGCGGCGCGGCCATCGGGATCGGTGCGCGTGCAAAGTGGATCGGTGCCCAAGGGCCTCGCAACCGTGGGTGACACCACGGACCGCCCTTGCGCGCCGACCGCTGGCGTCACGGGGTGCGCCGTGACGGTGAAGGCGAGCTCGACGGTCTCCTTGCCCGCGATCGTGACCCGTCCGTCCCAGTTCCCCGGGCGGGTGAGCGGCAGGTGGACGACGTACACGCCGCGGGCCCTGGGCGAGAGACCGTCGGCCATGAAGGTCGCCGGCACGGGCGCCGTCCACGCCCCGCCCGGCGGCTTGACGGAGATCGTCGTCGGCGGTCCGCCTGCGAAGTCGCCGTTGCCGGCGGTCAGGATGTAGGCGAACCGCTGCGGCGCCGGCGAGACGTACGGTTCGATCTCCATCCGGAACGCGCTCATCGCCGGATCGATCGAGTCGTTGCTCTTCGAGCTGCTTCCCGAGCTGCACGCTGCGACTGCAACGGTGCCACCGGCGAGGGCAAGGAACGCGCGCCGGCTCATGGGGCTCGGTCGCATGGGCCCTATTCTCCCGCGACGGAGGTGATGTGTCCGATCGGGTCGAGTTCCTGTGCAACGGAGCGGCGGTCTCCGTCGACGCGGCACCAGACGTCTCGTTGCTCTCGGTGCTGCGCGAGCAGCTGGGCCTGACGAGCGTCAAGGACGGCTGTGCGCCGCAGGGCCAGTGCGGTTGTTGCACCGTCCTGGTTGACGGCGCGGCGCGTGTGGCGTGTGTCACCCCGGTCGCGCGTGTCGCGAACCGGGAGGTCACGACGGTCGAGGGCCTTCCGGATGCCGAGCGCGATGCGCTGTCGAATGCGTTCGTGGACGCCGGCGGCTCCCAGTGCGGCTTCTGCACGCCGGGGATCGTCATGCGGGCGGCCGCGCTGCGGGCCTCGGGCAAACAAGGCACGCGCGCGATCGACCAGGCGCTCGCGGCGCACCTCTGCCGCTGCACCGGGTGGCAGACGATTCGCGAAGCCATGACGGGCGATGCTCCTCACGACCCGGCGCGCGACCTGGGTGCGGCAACTCGCCGGGCCGAGCTCGAGGGCGGCGTCGCGCAAGATGTCGGTGTGGCGGTACCGCTCGGCGGCGGCGGCTTCGCGGACGACGCCCCACCCGAGGGCAGCCTGGTCGCGATCCCGTTGCCGCCCGGGAGTGAGGCCGACTCCGTGGAGGCTTCCGGACTGTCGTGGGTCGTCGACGACACGTTGGACGGCGCGCGAAGGCGCGCCGGCAAGGTGCAGGGAAGGCGAACGAGCGCGGGGCTGCGCGCGGCGCTCCCGCTTCCCGAGCTGCCGCCGCGCGGGATCAGGTTGGCGACGAGCTGGACCGAGCCCGCGTACCTCGAGCCGGACGCGTCATGGTGCCTGCCCGGCGGCGAACCGGCGTCGCCGCTCGGAAACGGCGGTGCGTTCGGCGGCAAGGCGCACACGCCCGCAGGCGCGGCAGCACGAGAGCTGGCCGACCGGTACGGCCGTGCGGTACGGGTCGTGTTCTCGCGCGAAGACGTCGTGCGGATCGGTCCGAAGCGGCCGGTCTTCGCCGCGAGCGCGGTGCTCGACGGCGACACGGTCCGGCTCCGCGGTGCGTGCCCGGTCTCGGTGCCGAGCGCGCTTGCCGCCTACGCGCTCGACGTCGACGCGCGCTGGGAGATCGCCGAGGCTGACGGCCCTGCGGTCTCGGCCGACTTCCGGGGCTTCGGGCTCGCGGAACAGGCGCTGCTCGTCGAGGGAGCGCTCGACGAGGCGGAGGTCGATCGCGGCGCCATCGTGAAGGAGCAGTGCGCGGGTGTGCTGCTCGCGACGTGCGCGCTCGCCGGCACCGGCGCGCGCGCAGGCGCGCGCGTCTCGATCGATGCCGCTGACGGCGCGCTCGGTCCGGTCGACATCCGTGTGGCGGCGGGTGACGTGCTCGACGAGGTGACGCTGCGTTCCTACGCGATCGGTGCTGCGCACATGGCGCTCGGGTGGGTGCTCACCGAGGGGATCGCCGTGGACCCGGAGACAGGCGAGGTGCAGGACCTGACGATCCGGTCGTTCGGAGTCCTGCGACCGCGCGCGACCCCGCCGATCCGCGTGCAGATCGTTGCCGACGACGGCCCGCCGCTCGCCCGGTCCTCCGACGCCGTCTTCGCCGCCGTTGCGGCAGCAACGTGGAACGCGCTCGCCGATGCCGAAGGATCGCGGCCCGAGACCTTCCCTGCCCACTGGACGCGCACCGCCCGTATGCTCCGGCGGTGACTCCGGAGCCCGTCCCGACACCGAGCGCGCCCGCGGCCGCAGGTCCGTACTCGCCGGCCATCCGCGCCGGGGAGTGGTTGTTCCTTGCCGGCCAGGTCCCCCTCGATCCTGCGAGCGGCTCGATGGTGCAGGGCGACGCCGCGACGCAAGCGCGCCAGGTGCTGCAGAACGTGCGAGCCGTGTTGGAGGACTGCGGCGCAAGTCTCGCCGACGTCGCCAAGACGACCGTCTTCGTCACGGACCTCGGCGACTTCGCAGCGATCAACGAGGTCTACGCAGAGGCGTTCGGCGCGCATCGGCCCGCGCGATCGACCGTCCAGGTCGCTGCGCTCCCCGGTGGTGCGCAGGTCGAGATCGAGGCGGTCGCCCACATCCCGCGCGGCTGAGCCTGCGGGATATCGTGAGCGCCATGCCCGGCGCCGTGATCATCATCATCGTGATGGCCATCATCGGGCCGATCGCGGTCATGCTCACCGGCGCTGTGTGGAGCGCTGTGTTCGGCTGGCTGGTCGGTGACGACGCGGACGTGCGCGCCGGCGAGGGCGCGAGCACCGGCGCCTAGCGCGCCAAGCTCCCCTGACCGAACCGGTAGCCGACCGAGCGGACGGTCTGGATCAGGTTCGCGTGCTCCTCACCGAGCTTCGCGCGCAGCCGGCGCACGTGGACGTCGACGGTCCGCGCACCGCCGTAGTACTCGTATCCCCAGACTCGTGACAAGAGCTGTTCACGTGTGAACACCTTGCCGGGATGCGTAGTGAAGAACTTCAGCAGCTCGTACTCCATGTACGTGAGGTCGAGCGGCCGTGGCCCGAGCGCAGCCTGGTACGTCTCGAGGTTCAGCGCGAGGTCGCCATACTCGACGATCTCCGGGCGCGCTCCGCGCCCGACCCGCCAGAACAGGTGGCGCAACCGCGCTTCGAGCTCACGCGGGTGGAACGGCGACAGACAGAAGTCGTCGAAGAGGTCCTCGCGCAGCTCGAGCTCGGCCAGCTGCGCGCCCGTGATGAGCAGCAGCACGGGCTCGAGCGGTGCGTCGCGCTTGCGCAGCACACGGCAGACGCCGAACGCACCCTCGGGGTCTTCGTCCGCGACGACGACGGCACCGGCCCAGCCCTCCCGCGGCTCGTGCTGCAGCGCGATCGCCGCGTTCGCAGCGGCCTTCCACGCGTGACCTGCGAGGTCGAGCGTCTGCGCGAGCAGGGGCGGCGGCGGATCGGGAAAGACCAGAAGCGGTTCGGAGCTCACGACGCCCTCACAGCGCTCCGAGGTATCGCTGGATCTCCCACGGCGTGACCTGCTCCTTGTATGCGTTCCACTCGGCCCGCTTGTTGCGGATGAAGTAGTCGAAGACGTGCTCGCCGAGCACCTCCGCGACGAGCGGAGATTGTTCCATGACATCGACCGCATCCGAGAGCGATTGCGGCAGCGACGCGATGCCCTGCTGCTGACGCTGCTCGCGGCTCATCTCGAAGATGTTGTTCGTCGCCTCGTCCGGGAGGTCGTAGCCCTCCTCCACGCCTTTGAGGCCGGCTCCGAGCATGACGGCGAAGCTGAGGTAGGGGTTGCACGCAGGGTCGGGCGAGCGGAATTCGACCCTCGTGCTGCTCTCCTTCCCTCGCTTCGCGTAGGGCACACGAACGAGCGCGGACTCGTTGTTGCGCGCCCAACAGATGTAGGTGGGGGCTTCGTAGCCCTCGATCAGGCGCTTGTACGAGTTGACGGTCTGGTTCGTCACCGCGGTGATCTCGCGCGCGTGCCGCAGCAAGCCCGCGATGAACGCCTTCCCGACCTTCGAGAGCCCGTCGGGGTCACCGGGGTCGTGAAATGCGTTCGTGTCGCCTTCGAACAGCGAGAGATGGGTGTGCATCCCGGAGCCGAACGCGCCGGCGATCGGCTTCGGCATGAAGGTCGCGTGCACGCCGAGATCGCTCGCGATCTGCTTGACGACGGTCCGGAACGTCATCACGTTGTCGGCCATCGACAGCGCGTCGGTGTAGCGCAGGTCGATCTCGTGCTGACCCGGGCCGTTCTCGTGGAACGAGTACTCGACCGGGATACCCATCGCCTCGAGCGCCATGATCGTGCGCTTGCGCAACTCGCTCGACATGTCGGTGTGCGTCAGATCGAAGAAGCCCGCGTTGTCGAGCGGCTCCGGCTTGTCGACCGCCTTGAAGTAGAAGAACTCGAGCTCCGGTCCGGCGAAGAACGTGTAGCCCTTCTCACGGGCGCGATCCAGGTTGCGCCGCAGCACGAAGCGCGGGTCTCCCTCGAAGGGCTCGCCGGAGAAGTGCTGGATGTCGCAGAACACCCGGGCGACGGGCGCGTCGTCGCCGCGCCACGGGACGATCTCGAACGTGCTGGCGTCGGGCACGGCGAGCATGTCGGACTCCTGCACGCGCGTGTAGCCCTCGATCGCCGAGCCATCGAAGCTCAGCCCCTCCTGGAGGGCGACCTCGAGCTCGGCAGGTGTGATCGCGAAGCCCTTCAGCGAGCCGAGGACGTCGGTGAACCACAGACGGACGAAGCGGATCCCTCGTTCCTCGACGGTCCGCATCACGTACTCGACTTGTCTCTCATTCATGACCATGGCTCCGTTCGCTGCTCGGCGGGATACCCGCCTCGCGGCCGCTCACTTCGCGCTGTCGCTGCGCGCGGCCTCCGGCCGTGCTCGCGACGGTTGGCGCAGCCCGGTGTCTGCTCGCTCCGCGCCCATTGTGGCCGCGGTTGTGGCGGGTTCCCGAGGGGAGGGGGGCGGTTCACACTGCGTTCACAGGAGTGCAACGGGTGCGAAATGGCCGCCTGAGAGCTTGTGCGGCGTTCGAGCGGGCGCTTCCGCTCTCGCGCAACGGGGAAGCGGGCCTAGGCTCCCGGCCTGGCACCACCGGCGGCCGAGTGGTTC
>DATBHZ010000022.1:0-51355 GCA_036557185.1 Acidimicrobiia bacterium
CCCCGCGAAGCTCATCTGACAGAGCGAGATCTGCCCGCCGTACCCGATGAGCGGCACGAGCGAGAGCGCGACGATCCCCAGCGCGAACAGCTTGTTGTAGGTGAGCATGTCGGAGCCGCTGAGCGTGGTCGCGAGGATCACCCCGAACGCGACCGACGCAAGCGCAAACGCGAGTGCGCCGCGGGCACTCGGCATCGGGAAGAACTCGCGGCTCCGTCCCGTGCGCCCCGGGAGCCTGGGGTTCGGGAGCACGAGGAGCACGATGAAGAGAATGATCGCCGACACCGCGAGCTGAAAGCCCGTGAAGTAGTCGCTGCCGTGGATGTAGCCAAGCGCGTACCCCTCGGCGCACCCGACGATCACGGCGCCGACGAACGTGAGCGGGAGGCTGCGCAGGCGCCCGAAGATTGCTGCCGCGTACGCGCTCACGATCACCAGAGAGAGTGTCGGTGCGTCGAGCGAGATTGTCGGCGCGATCAGAATGCCGGCGAGCGCCGCGAGCGACGTGGCGATGGCCCAAGCCAGCATCGACACACGCGCCGGCCGCGCTCCGTTGAGCTGTGCGAGGGAGCGGTCGTCGACGGTCGCGCGCATCGCGACGCCGACGCGCAATCGCGTTAGGAACACCCGGAACCCGATCGCGACCACGATCGCGACCCCGATCGTGATGATCTGGTGCCAGGTGATGAACGTGGGCCCTACGGCGATCGACTTCGTGCTGGAGAAGAACGTCGGGAACTGGCGACTGACAGCCGGCTTCCAGATGAGCTGGGCGAGACCGATCAGGAAGAGCAGCAGCGAGATCGAGACGACGAGCTTGACGGTCTCCGATGTGTTCTCGAGCCCGCGCATGATGACCGTCTCGAGCAGCACCCCGAAGAGCGGCGCCAAGACCAGCAGCACGAGCACCAGAGCGACCGGCGCCGGCCAGCCCCAGCCGAACCGCAGCTGCCAGTACACGAACGCGAAGAACATGCCGGCCGCGCCATGGGCGAAATTGAAGATGCCCGTGGTCGTGTACGTGAGTACGAGACCGCTGCCGATCACCGCGTAGATCGCGGCGACCGTCAGGCCGATGATCGTGAAGGACAGGAAGTCGTTCACCGCGACCGCCTCACTCGGAGGCTGCTATTTCGTGCTGTTGTAGCCGGGCAGGTTCGAGAGGCTCTGCCCGACGTCGGCAAGCGTGACACCGGACCCGTAGTTCTTCTTCAGCGTGTAGACGTTGTCCGGCGAGCAGTTGAAGATGCCGTTGTTCGGGTTGACCTTGATGAGCTTGAACCCGCTCGGTGTCGCCTGCTCGAGCACGAAGCAGCCCTGCGGGTTCTTGCCCGTGAGGTCCTGCGGCGCGTGGAGCCCGCCGCCGTCCCACGACGTCTCAGCCTTCGCGTTCTTGTAGACGCAGCCTCGGGTCAGGTCGTTCCCGCACGCCTTGGCCGCCTTGGCGAACAGCAGCCATGCCGACCAGGCCTGCAGCCCGAGGTAAGTCCGGTTCTTGCCGTTGGGCTTGTAGTCCTTGAACGCCTGGAGGTACTGGCCGGTCGGCGAGTCCGGAGATGCCCCCTCGAACGGCTCGAACGAGCTGTAGACGTACACGTTCTTGTCCGCGAGTGCGGGGCCGGCGATCTGGATGAGGCTCTGGTCGTAGTGGTTGGCGTCGGTGCGGATCCAGTCAAGCTTGACGCCCTGGTTGTGGAGCTCCTGGAGCAGGTGGGCGAGGTTCTCGGGCTCGCCTTCCCAGACGAGTCCCTTCACTCCCGCCGACTTGATCGCGGCGGCGTACTGCGCCCAGCTGCTCGGACCGGCCGCGGGGTAGGTGCCGCTGTAGACCTTCTTCCAGCCGAGCGCGTCGAGCGCCTCTTCGTGCTGCGCGCCCGTCACCTTCGTGGCGTCGATGTCGCCGACGAGGGTGCCGTAGGCCTTCGTCGAGTCGGGGTATTTCTTCGCGAGGTACTTGGCGTCGCCGATCGCGAGCACGTCTACCGGGTTCGGCACGGGCTGCACGAGCAGGTCGGAGGCGCGCGCCTTCGGGCTCACGACATATCCCGCGATGTCGGGGAGGAGGCACTTCAGTCGCATCTCGACGCCGTCCTGGTCGAACACGGCGCCGCCGCCGACCATCATGAAGTCCTGCTGGCACGACTCCTGCATGCGCGGCTTGACGTTCGTGAGCGCGGCGTCGCGCTTGTCGACGACGATGTGGCGACCGTCGATGCCCCCGCGCGCGTTGCACCACGCGGCGAAGACGTCAGCCGTGTCGAACAGCTCCTGGTTCAAGCCCTGACGGCCGGCGAACCCGGGGTCCGAGAAGGTGGCGATCCGGACCGTGGTGGGCGTGACCCCGCGGTCGGTCGAGCCCGATGGGTTGCCCCCCTCGCACACGTTCTTCTGTGTTCCGAAGTCGGGGTTGAGTGAGCCGGACGAACCATTGGAGCTCGAGGTGCTGGAGGTGGTGTTCCCGGACTTGCTGCTGCTGTGCCCGCCGCAGGCTGCGACGACGAGTGCGCCGACTGCGAGTGCTGCCGTCACACGCGCCGTATTCCGGAATCGCCTCACCGTTCCCCCTGACGACTTGCGTTCGATCTCTGTTCACTTGACAGCGCCGGAGCGCCGGATCTGACGCCTCGTCAGATCGGGGGAACAATGCCCCGTCCCCCGCCCGGTTGCAAGCCATCCCGGCCGCGCGGCGGCTCCGGAGCCAGTCGGGGTGCTCGGCGGACGGACCGGCGACGCGGCGTCGCGCGTGACGGGCGGGCGGGCTGACGAACAAGCGCCCGCTGGTGCCCGCGAACTCGGCCGCGTGACCTACTCAGGCGGCCGAAGGGTGTGCCGATGACCCAATTTGCCGGTTGCCCCTGATGGGTTGCCGGGATCAGTCGGGAGAGGCCGATGGAGCGCGCGTCGGGTGGAGTGCGAGTGCGGATCACCGCGCTTCGTCCGCCCGCGGTCGTTTACGCGGTCGTCCCGATCGGCGCCGTTGCCTTCTGGTTCTTCCGCGACTACGGGCTCGTCGCAGCCACGCCCTATTGGGTGGTCCTCCTCCTGCTCGTCGTCACCGCGGCGCTGAACCTGATCACGTTCGCCGCCCTCGACATGCATCCCGGCAGCCGCGTGTACCTGCACGCGCGGTTGTGTGTCTCCGCGCTGACAACAGCTGGTTTCCTCGGCGCCGTCGGTTGGGGGCCGCTGCTGGTCATCGGCTACGCGGTCGGCATGGCCGCCATGGTCGAGCAGGCCGGCGCGGAGAGTTGGCGCTTGGGCTTCGCGTGGTGCGCGGTCGGCATCCTGCTCGGCGAGATCGCCGTGACGCTCGGTTGGGCGCCGAGCCTGATCGACCCGGGCCTCGCGAATGCCGTGGCGATCTCGGGACTCATCTGCCTGTTCATCGTGGCGCGGGTGCTCGGCGACAAGGCCGCCCGCGCGGAAGCGGCCGAGGTGCAGCTCCGCGAGCGTGGCCAGCACTTCGAGTCGTTGATCGAGCACGCGGTCGACGTGATCGCCGTGCTCGACCTGAGCGGCACCATCGTCTTCGCGAGTCCCGCGGTGCAGTCGATGCTCGGTATCACGCCCGAGCAGCTCGAGGGGTCCTCCATCGCCACGCTGCTCGAGGCACGCGACCTCGCCGTGGTCCGGTCCTTGCTCCGGCGCGTGATCCGCGAACCCGGTGCCCTGGTGACGTCCGAAGTCGCGTTCCGCCACGCCGACGGGTCGCTCCGGCTCGCGGTGGTGACGATGACGCACTCGGATCGCACCGACGGCGTGGTGATGAACGCACACGACGTGACGGTCCAGCGCGCGCTGGAGGAGCGGCTGCGCTCCGACGCGCTGCACGACGCGCTCACCGGGCTCTGGAACAGGTCGGCTTTCATGGAGCACGCGGACGCCGCACTCGCTCGCGCCTCCCGCGACGGATCGACGCTCGCCGTGCTCTTCGTCGACCTCAACGGTTTCAAGCAGATCAACGATGCGTTCGGGCACGACTTCGGCGACGAGGTGCTCGCCGATGTCGCGCTGCGGCTCCGGCGCTGCCTCCGCAACACGGAGCTCGTCGCGCGCTTCGGCGGAGACGAGTTCACCGTTCTCGTCCAGGGCGTCGAACGCGAGACCCAGGTCGTGGCGATCGCCGAGCGCATCTGCGCCACGCTGCACCGCGACGACGACGAGGAAGGTCTCACGCTGGGTGCGAGCATCGGGATCGTGCTCGACACGGGTGGGGGCGTGCCCGTCGCCGAGCTGCTGCGGCGCGCCGACGAGGCGATGTACTCCGCAAAGCGCTCGGGCAATCCGTGGGAGATCGCGAACGTCGTGACCGATGTCCCCGATTCGCCCGAGGGCGTCGAGCGGGACGGAGCCTCACCGAGGTAGCGCGGCGACGTTGTCGCGGCGCGTGAGTGCGGCGCCGCTCGCTAGCGTGCCGCTCATGACGAGTCGCCTGCCCGAGCGTGGCCGGCCCGCGGACGAGATCCTCGGTGACCTCGATGTCCGACGTGCCCGCGAGCCCGACGTGCACGGCGCCCGGCTCTTCGGGCTCGTCTACCCCACGGGTCGAGACGACCTGGAGCAGCTGCTCGTCGAGGTGAACAACAAGTACCTCTTCGGCAACGCCTTGAACCCGTTCAAGTTCCCGGAGCTGGCCGGGCTCGAGCGCGAGGTCGTCCAGATGACCGGCGCGCTGCTGCACCAGAGCAGCGGTGGCGGGACACTCACGTCCGGAGGCACCGAGTCGATCCTGATGTCGATGTTGGTGAACCGCGAGCGTGCCCGTGCGCGCGGCGTGGAGCATCCGACGATCCTGGCTCCTGCGTCGGCGCACCCCGCCTACGCGAAGGCTGCCCACTACTTCGGCATGGAGCACCGGACGGTCCCACTCGACTCGGCGTACCGGTGTGACGTCGACGCCATGCGCGGCATGATCGACGCGTCGACGGCCGTGGTGGTCGCGTCCGCGTTCTCGTATCCCTACGGGATCATGGATCCTGTAACCGAGATCGCGGGCCTCGCGAGTGCGCACGGCATCGGTTGCCATGTCGACGCGTGCATTGGCGCGTTCATGCTTCCGTTCCTTGAGCGCAACGGCACCGACGTGCCCCCATGGGACTTCCGCGTGCCCGGGGTCACGGAGATCTCCGCCGATGTGCACAAGTACGGCTACTGCCCCAAGGGCGCGTCGGTGGTCCTGCACCGCGACGATGACTGGTTCGGGCACCAGGTCTTCTTGTTCGACCGCTGGGGCGCGGGGCTCTACGGGTCACCGGGGGTCGCGGGGGCGCGCCCCGCAGCGCCCATCGCGACGGCCTGGGCGGCGATGACCTATCTGGGGATCGAGGGATACACGCGGATCCAGCGGGAGCTGATGGAGACGACGGTGCAGGTCCAGGAAGCGATCGCGGATCTCGACGGCATCGAGATCGTCGGGGAGCCGATCGGGCCGGTGTTCGCGCTGCGGTCGGACACCATCGACCTCGGTGCAGTCAACGACGTGATGGACGACCGCGGCTGGAACCTGAACCGCAACACGGACCCCCCGGGGATCCACATGATGCTGTCGCCCGCGCACAGGCTCGTCGTCGACGATCTGGTGCGCGACCTGCGTGAAGCGGTGGCGACGCACGGCAAGTCCCGCGGGGTGGAGGCCCGCTACGCATGACGACGCGCCTGACACCTTCCGACCTCGTGGAGCTCGAGGGGATCAAGCGGCTCAAGTACGCGTACTTCCGTTGCCTCGACCTCAAGCTGTGGGACGAGATGCTCACCCTCTTCGTGCCTGATGCCGTCGCGTCCTACAGCGCGGGCGCATACAGCTACGAGGGGCGTGACGCGATCGTTGACTTCTTCCGCAAGGCCATGGGGCGTGAGACCTTCCTCTCGAGCCACAAGGCGCACCATCCCGAGATCGACCTCGTCGCGCCCGACATGGCACGCGGCACGTGGGCGCTCGAGGACACGGTGATCGACACGCAGTGGGAGCTCGACATCCGCGGCGCCGCGTTCTACGAAGACGTGTACGTGAAGCGCAGCGGCGCGTGGAAGATCAAGCGGACGGCGTACAAGCGCGTGTTCGAGGAGCTCTCCCCGCGCGGCGGACGCCAGGGTCTGCAGCTCACAGCGTCGTGGTGGGGCACCGGCGGCCGCAGCTCGCTGCCGGGGCCGGAGTAGTCGCGTGCGCGCGTCAGTGCTCCGGGAGATCGGTGGGCCGTTCTCGGTCGAGCAGATCGACCTCGCTCCCGTGCCCTCCGGATCGATCCGTGTTCGCCTTGCCGCGAGCGGCGTGTGCCGTTCCGATCTCTCGGTCGTGCGAGGCGTGATCCCACAGGCGTTTCCGACGGTGCTCGGCCACGAGGGCGCCGGTGTGGTGGTCGAGGTGGGCGACGCGGTCACCGCGGTCACGGCGGGCGACCACGTCATCCTGTCGTGCGTCGCGCCGTGTCGGGTGTGCGCAGCGTGCTTGCGCGGCGAGATCGAGCTGTGCGAGCACGGGATGGACCACGCGTTCGGCCCGGCCTACGCCACGTCGGCGTCGGGTGGCGAGGTGTATGCCGCGTTCGGCTTGGGGACGTTCGCGGAGGAGACGGTCGTCCCCGCCTCGGCGGCGGTCGTCATCGACCGCGAGTTCCCGCTCGACCTTGCGTCGCTCATCGGCTGCGGCGTCGTCACCGGCGTCGGAGCGGTGCTCCGCTCGGCACGCGTCGCGCCGGGGGAGACGGTGGCGGTGATCGGTTGCGGAGGCGTCGGCCTGTCGGCCGTCCAGGGAGCGCGCGTCGCCGGTGCGGCGCGCATCATCGCGGTCGACACCGTGGCCTCCAAGCTCGACCGCGCCGTCAAAGCCGGAGCAACCGATGTCGTCGACGCCGGCGCGTCCGAGCCGATCGACGCCGTTCGAGCCCTCACCGCGGGTGCCGGCGTCGATCACGCGGTCGAAGTCGTCGGGCTCTCGGCGACCATCCTCCAGGCGTACGGGATGGCGCGGCGGGGTGGCACGGTGACCATCGTCGGCGCGGGAAGCTTCGACGACATGGTCTCGATCTCGGCGATGCAGCTGATGGCCGACGCGAAGACCGTCCGCGGTTGCGTCTACGGCGCCACTGATCCCGCCCGCGACTTTCCCGTCCTGCTCGACCTCGCGCGGCGCGGCGCGATCGACCTCGAGCAGCTGGTGACGCAGCGCATCGATCTCGACGAGCTCGACGAGGCCTTCACCGCGATGGACGCGGGGAGCGTCGCGCGCAGCTTGGTGGTGTTCGAGTGACGGGGGTGTTCGAGTGACCGGCGTGTTCGACCTGACCGCGGCGGACGAGCAGCGCCATCCCGCCGATCGCGAGGAGCTCTGGGGCGAGTCGTGGTACCTCGACTGGGCCTCCGCCGACGCCTCGTACGGCGGCTACGTGCGACTCGGTCTGTATCCGAACCTCGGCAAGTCGTGGTGGTGGATCGCGCTCGTCGGAGAGGGACGTCCGCTCACGCTGGTCGTCGAGCACGAGCTGCCGTGCCCCGACGGTGACGCCGCGCTCGACGTCTCGGGACCGACGAGCTACCGGCTCGAAGCGCCCGAGCCGCTGCGCACGATCCGCGTGCGTTCGCGTGCACGAGGGATCGTCGTCGAGCAGCCGTCGTCGGTGTTCCAGGGTCTCGACGGCCCGACCACGGACGTCGAGCTGGATCTCGTCTGGGAGTCACGCGCCACCCCCTTCCCGTATCCAGTGACGACTCGGTACGAGATCTCGTCGTGGGTCACCGGGCGCGTGACGATCGGCGACGACACCATCGACGTGGATTGCGCGGGCCAGCGCGACCACTCCTGGGGTGTTCGCGACTGGTGGCTGTTCCCCTGGAACTGGACGTCCGGCCATCTCTCCGACGGCAGCTTCCTGCATGCAGCTCGATCGCTGATCCCCGACCTCGAGCTCTTTGCGGTGGGGTACACCGTCGATCCGGCCGGCACGCTGACCACCGCGGACGGTGTCGAGAACGAGGTGACGCTCGACGAGCACCAGATGCCCGTGCGCGCCGAGCAGCGCATCGGCCCGGTGTCGTTCACGACGGAGCCGGTGGGTCACGCACCGTTGCTGCTCGTCGCCCCCGACGGCCGCCGCACCCGCTTCCCGCGTGCGATGTGCCGCTACACGACCGCCGACGGTCGCACCGGCACCGGCTGGACCGAATACAACTGGCCTCCTTGAATTGCTGCGCTCGCTGCGGCGCAGGGTACCTGCGCCGCGGGCACTCGCTCCGCGTGTCGCTGCGCGCGGCCTGCGGCCGTGCTCGCGACCTCGGGGTAACTACGCGGTCTGAGCTTCTCGGTCTTTCGCGACCTCGTCGAGGAGGGCGTATTCCTCGCCGGTGTCGGTCCAGTCCTCGAACTGGATGACCCCCGTCTCGGTGAAGCGCTCGCGGAGCCAGCCGTCGCCCGCGTCGAGGAGCCCGAGCTTCTTGCAGTTGGGAACGATCTTCGAGAACAGCATCTGCTGGAACATCCGCCGCTCGGGCGGGTCGTGCGAGTCGAGCACCTTCCGGATCGCGGCCGGGTCGACGCCCATGCGCTCCCACACCTCGCTCTGCATGAACCGTTGCTGCAGCCTGCACGCTGCGTCGAACGCGAACTCCTGACGTTCGTGCAGCTCCGCCGCCGTCAACCCGGCGTAGTACTCCTGGAGCGACAGCACGCCGAACGCGACGTGCCGCGCCTCGTCACTCATGACGTACCGCAACATCTTCTTCAGCAACGGCTCGTTCGTGATCGAGTGCATCATGCCGAAGGCGGCGAGCGCGAGACCCTCGACCATGATCTGCATCCCGAGGTACGTGATGTCCCACCGGCTGTCCGCCAGGATGTCGTCGAGCAACGACCGCAGGTTGTCGTTGATGCGGAACTGGGTCTCCAGCTTCTCGTCGAGGTAGCGGGCGAAGACCTCGACGTGGCGCGCCTCGTCCATCACCTGCGTGGACGCGTAGTACTTCGCGTCGATCCAGGGAACCGTCTCGACGATGCGGGCGGTGCAGAGGAGCGCGCCCTGCTCACCGTGCAGGAACTGCGACAGCAAGGAGTTCTGGAGCAGGACCGAGACCTGGAGCCACTCCTTGTCGGAGAAGTGGCGCACGGGCGAGTCCTCCGCGTCCCGCAGGGCCGAGAACCTCGCGGTCGTGCCACCGCCGAGCTCGCTGGCGACGCGCTCGGGATCGACGTCGATCGACCAGTCGAGGTCGGTGGAGACGTTCCACTGCGAGGTCTTGGCCTTCTCGTAGAGCTTGCCGAGCGCCGGGCGCGTCCGGCCGTAGTCCCACGTGAAGGTCGAGCCGATCGCGGCGTCGACGCGGTGGAGGTTGGCATCGGTCGAAGTCATGCTTGCTCCTGCGGTGAGAAGGCATCGAGGAGACGTTCGATGAGCGTCTCCCACTCCTTTGGACGTTGTGTCTCCAGTTCGAGGGTGCGCGCGACGAGCGAGCCGAGCGCGAGAAGGACACAGAAACGGGCGAGTGTGTCGGTGTCGATGTCGGTCGCGATCGTCCCGTCATCGCGGCCGCGCTCGACGAGCTGCACGAAGCCGTCCTGGCGCCGCGTGAGGGCGGTGCGGAGAAGGTTGGCGAGCTCCGGATCGCGCTGTGCCGCGACGATCGCCTCGATGAGGAGCGGGCGCCCGCTCGTCGAGAACGCCATGCGGTTGCCGAGAGCGCGCAATACGTCGCGCGGCGCGAGATCATCGGAGGCGCGCAGCAGGGTCTCGACCTCCGCCGCCGATCCTGCCGAGATCGCCGCCAGCAGGAGCTCGCGCTTGTCGCGGAAGTTCGCGTAGATCGCACCCGTCGTGAGACCGGCGGCACGCGCGATGTCCTGCACCCGCGCGCGCTCGTAGCCCTGTTCTCGGAACACGGCGATGGCGGCGTCCACGAGGCGGTCTCGCGTGGTAGCCGGGGTCAGTGTCTGCGCCATCACCAGCGAAGATAACCGTTATTATCTCGGTCGGCAACGGGAGCCGTTCGTTAGCGTCGCGCCCTGATGGCCGATCGTCCTGCGTCGACGGAGCGCACCGTGCAGGTGTTCGCGCGGGCTGCAGCGCCGGTCGACGACGTCTGGGTGTGGCTGGCAGACGCGTCGTCGTGGAGCAGCTGGACGATGCTCACGCGCTCCGAGCTGGAGCAGAAGGGCGAGCCGGAGCCCGACGGCGTCGGAGCCATCCGCCGCTTCGGGCGGCCGGGCGGCACCAGCCGCGAACAGGTGATCGAGTTCGACCCGCCGCATCACCTCGCCTACACCATCCTGTCGGGGATGCCGGTGCGCAGCTACCGCGCCGATGTCGACCTGAGCGTCGACGGCGACGGCACGCTCGTCTCCTGGCGTGCACGTTTCCAACCCAAGACGGCACTGCTCGGCTGGCCTCTGCAACGCTTCTTCACGTTCGTGCTCGGTCGGTTCGCTCGCGCGCTGGCCGGTCAGGCGGCGAAACGGCCCTTGCCGTAGTTGATCCAGGTTGCCGCGAGCGGCACCTGTCCCACACCCTTGGCCTTCCAGTCGCACACGCCCTGCGGGAAGACCTTCTCGAGGCGCGTGAGCTGCGCGCTGCTGAGCGTTGTGCCGTACGAGCTCGGGTCGATCTTCACGCGCTTGCAGCGCAGCCGGTCGTTGATGACGGGTGCGCCGGCCGCGATGCGCGGATCGCCGTAGACCTTGTAGAGGTCGTGGCAGGGGCCGCTCTCGTAGATGCCCGGGCCTGCGATGATCGCGCCCTTCGCATCCGTGCAGTTGTCCTGCGCCGCGGCGGGCTGGTGCTTCGTCGTGAGCCACTGGTCGAGCACCTTCACGAGCGACGCGGGATCGACGACCGTTCCGGTGAGCGCCTGCACGATGCTGCCGTTCGAAGGCCGACTCCAGATGGTCTCGTTGCTCGCGACCTTGCCGTGCTTCGTCAGGCGGTCGCGGATCGTGAAGAGGCGCACGCGGGTGTGGATGTCACCGATGGGATCGCTGTAGAAGTTGACGGTGATGATCGGGATCTTCCGCAGCGATCCTCCGCCGCTGAGCACGCGCCCGGTCTGGTAGAGACGGCGGAAGTCGGCCGCCGGGGCCGTCTCGCGCTGCGCCTGGAAGTGCCCGTCGATGTCGAAGCCACCGACGCGCTCGTTGAGATCGAGGAACTGGTCGACCGTGATCTGGTGGTGCTGCAGCGCGACGAGCCCGTACTGCACCCCGACGTTGTCGAGCGGCCGGTTGGCGAAGCCCGAGCTCTTGTCGATGCCGACGAGGTTGCGGTTGAAGTCCTGGAGCGTGCAGCGAATCCCCGTCCGGTTGGACGTCGAGTAGATCTGGCTGCGCGGGATCTTCCCGTCACACGAAGAGCCGCGCGGATCGATCGTGTTGAGGAACGACGACACCCAGAGGTTGCAGGACGCGTCCGTCAGATAGCCGGTGATCGCGGCGCGTTGCGCGTTCGTGAGCGCGGCACCCTGCGGGCTGGCGAAGTAGTGATCCAGCAAGCCGCAGTCGGTGACACCCGGAGCGATCGACAGCGCGTCGGGGAACGGGATCACGGGCGAGAGCGCGTCGAGGATGCCCGGATAGTTCTGGGCGATCATGAGCTGCTGGATCGCGCCGCCCGACGCCCCCGCGCCGATCGTGAACCGCGGTGCGCCGAGCGTCTCGATCACGTGCTCCTTGACCATCAATGCCGTCTCGGCGGACAGCACGTCGTTGCACGATGTCTGGAAGGTGTTGAAGTTGGCTGTCGCCACGGCGTAGCCGCTCGCGAGCAGCTCCGGGTCGAGCACGTTCGTCCCGAGCGTTGAGCCGGTCGAATAGCTGGTGCCGCACCCTCCGCCGAACAGGTACACGAGCCGCCGGTTCCACGCGCCGGTCAACGACGCGAAGGAATACGGCGAGCGATTGATGACACCGCGCTCCACGCGCACGATCAGCGGCACCGTCTTGCCCGCGATGGTCGTCGACGCCACGTCGGGAGGTGGATTGGCGGGGTCGGCCAAGGGCTGGAAGGTGTTGGAGGTAGTGGATCGGTACACGTAGTTGACCTGTGTCGGCGCTGCGCACGTCGCCGTGGCGGAGGCCGTCTTCGCGCCGGGGCAGAGCAACGGCAGGTGCGGGCCCGAGAAGAGGGGGCCGCTCGTCGGATGGTCGACGATCTTCACCGACGCCGTGTGGCCACCGGCCGTCGCCTTGATCGTGTGCTTGCCCTGCCCGAACCCGGCGACGAGCCAGTTCCCCGCGAGCGGGGCGATGGTCGCGTCGTGCCCGTCCACCTCGAAGCTGATGTGCTTGCCCTTCGGCGCGTGCCGCACACCGACGAGAACGTTGCCGCCGGTGACGTACTGCGGCCGCGTCGAGAGCACCTTGACCTTCATCGTCGTGCTCTGCGCCGACGCGCTCTGCAACGTCGGCACCCCGAGCACACCGGCCACCGTCGTGCACACGACTGCGAACACTGTGACGCGGCCTCTGCGCATGACGCCGAACGTTAGCGAGGAGCGGCAATGACGGGGTGCCATTGCGCGCGGTAGCGTGCCCGCGTCACGTGGGGGAGTGCTTGGGGGGCTCGTGATCGTCTCGAGATCGAAACGCTCTGTCGTCGCTCTCGTCCTCGTCGCGGTCTGCGCGTTGGTCGGGAGCGCCTGCGCACCGGGCATCGTGTTCCCGGGAGGGGAGCGTCCACACGGGAGCGGGATCAGCATCGTGGCCCCGCCCAACGGGACGCAGGCTCCGCAAAGCGGTGAGGTCGCCCTCGACGTCCGTGTGTCGCGCGGCCTCGATCCTCACACGCTGCACGTCTCGCTGATCGACGGCTGGCCCTTCCCGACGGGCCCCGCCCGCGACATCTCCGCGAGGCTGCAGCCTGATGCTCAGGGCACGACAGCGCAGCTCCACGCCGCCGACCTGCACGAGGGCATCACGACGGTCCGCGCGGTTGCCCGAGAGCGGTTCAGCGGCCGAACCGAGGTGGCGTTGTCGAGCTTCTCCTGGGAACCGCAGGTCGCGACCGACACGGCGGACCACTGCGACTTGATCGACGCGCGCAAGTGCCTCCTGCCGTTCCCGAACGACTTCTTCACGGTTCCCGATCGGTCCACCCCGACGGGGCGACGGGTGGCGATCTCGTCGAGCTCACTGCCCACGAACGTCTCGGGGACCCCGATCACGACGACCGAATGGAACCGGAACGACGGCTTCAGCCCCGGCGCAATGATCGAGACGCTCGTCCCGAACCTCGACCTCACGCGTACCGGCGCGGCTCCGATCACCGATATCGGCGCGTCGCTGCAGCCCGACCAGCCCATCGTGCTGATCGACGCCGAAACCGGACAGCGCTGGCCGATCTGGTCCGAGCTCGACGCGCAGGCCGATCCACCGGACGCACGCATGCTCGTGATCCGTCCTGCACGCGATCTCATCGAGGGCCACCGCTACATCGTCGCCCTACGCGACCTGCGAGACGCCAACGGTGCGCCGATTCGCGCGGAGCGCGGCTTCGCGCTCTACCGCGACGACATCCGCACGTTCTCGGCCCCGATCGAGCAGCGCCGGCTGCACTTCGAGTCGATCTTCGACACGCTGCGGCACGCGGGCATCCAGCGCTCCAGTCTCGACCTTGCATGGGACTTCACCGTCGCGAGCGAGCAGAACCTCTCCGGGCGGATGCTGCACATTCGAGACGACGCGTTCGCCTCGCTGAACGGCGGTGTCCCCTCGTTCACGGTCGACAGCGTCCAGGACAACGTCGACTCGCAGATCTTCCGGCGCGTCACCGGCACGTTCACCGTGCCCAACTACCTCACCGGCGACGGGTCACCGGGCAACGGTTTCGACAACCCGCCCAACGCCGGCCCCGAATCCGTGCCTCAGCGCAACGGGAATCTGACCGCCGGCTACATCTGCAACATCCCGCGAGCTGCGACGGTCGACGGCAACGATCCCGTCCACCCCGCGCGCGGCGGGATCTACGGGCACGGCCTGCTGGGGAGCAACACGGAGGTCAACGCCGGCAACGTCGAGACGATGTCGAACACCCACGACTTCGTGTTCTGCGCGACGAAGTGGGCCGGGTTCTCCGAGGACGACCTCGGTCCGGCCCTCGCCGCGCTCCAAGACCTCTCGCAGTTCCCCGAGATCGCCGACCGAACCCAGCAGGGCTTCCTCAACTTCTTGTTCCTCGCGCGCCTCGTCAAGGACCCGCGGGGCTTCGCGTCGAACGACGCGTTCCGCGCGGGGGCAGCGCACACGCCGGTGCTCGACGGAACCGTCTTCTACGACGGCAACAGCCAGGGCGGCATCCTCGGCGGCGCGGTCACCGCGGTCTCGACCGAATGGACGCGCGCGGTGCTCGGCGTGCCGGGAATGAACTACAGCACGTTGCTCCAGCGCAGCGTCGACTTCTCGCAGTTCCTCCCGATCCTCGCCTCGTCGTACCCGGACGAGCTCGACCGCATGATCGGCTATTCGTTCCTGCAGATGCTGTGGGACCGCGCCGAGGCGGACGGCTACGCGCAGCACATGACCGATCATCCCTACCCAGGGACACCCGCGCACCAGGTGCTCATGCAAGTTGCGTTCGGCGATCACCAGGTCGCGAACATCGCGGCCGAGACCGAGGCCCGCACGATCGGCGCGAGCGTCTACCAGCCCGCGCTGGCACCGGGCCGCAGCCCGGACGTCACCCCGCTGTGGGACCTCCCCACCGTGCCGGAGACCGGATTTACGGGTTCCGTGCTGGTCATGTGGGACAGCGGGAATCCGCCCGCACCGTTGGTGAACCTCCCGCCGGCGGGCCCGCAGTTCGGCTCGGACCCGCACGAGAACCCGCGCAAGACGCCGGCCGCGCAGCAGCAGAAGTCCGACTTCCTCGCGCCGAACGGGGTCTTCGTAGACACGTGCGGGCACCAACCGTGTCTCGCGCCCGCGTAGCGTGAAGGTGTGCGCGTCGCAACGATCCAGCTCACGTCCACGCCCGAGCGCGACCGGAATCTCGGGGCTGCGCGCGGTCTGATCGAGGAGGCGGCGGGCTCCGGTGCGGAGCTCGTCGCCCTTCCCGAGCTGTTCAATCGCTGGGGGAGCGCTCGGGAGCTCCGTGACGGAGCGGAGCCTCTCGACGGCCCGACGATCACCTGGGCACGCGAGCTGGCCGAAAGGCTGGGCGTCTGGCTGCTCGCCGGCAGCATCGTGGAGAGGGGCGATGCCGGGGAGCTGTCGAACACCTCGTGCCTCCTCGACACCGCGGGAGAGATCGCGGCCGTCTACCGGAAGATCCATCTGTTCGACGTCGACGTCGAAGGGTTCTCCTACCAGGAGTCGGCGACGATCTGCCCGGGAGGAGACATCGTCGTGGCCGATGCCGGCGAGCTCACGCTCGGGATGAGCGTCTGCTACGACCTTCGGTTCCCCGAGCTCTTCCGCATCCAGGCGCTGCAAGGGGCGACCGCGGTCGTGATCCCTTCGGCGTTCACCGCCGTGACGGGCAAGGACCACTGGGAACCTCTGTTGCGTGCGCGCGCGATCGAGAATCAAGTGTTCGTGATCGCACCCGATCAGCGTGGTGAGAGCACGCCGAAGCTCCATTGGCACGGCCGTTCGATGATCATCGACCCCTGGGGCGTCGTCCTCGCGCAGGCGCCGGATCGCGAGTGCTGCATCACTGCGGAGCTCGATCTCGAAGCCCTCGCCGCGATTCGTTCCCGTCTCCCCAGCCTCGACAACCGTCGTCCCGGTGCATACGCGTGGCCGAACGAGACCGAGCGATGACCGACCTCGAGATCTCCGCCGCGTTCCCGCCCGGGCCCGACGTCGTCGCGCACGCACAGCTCGCCGAGGTGCTCGGCTACCGCCGCGTCTGGCTGTACGACTCGCCCGCGCTCTACCCCGACGTCTGGGTGACGCTCGCGCGCATCGCGGAGCGGACCGAGCGCGTGGAGATCGGTCCCGCGGTGCTGGTCCCGAGCCTCAGGCATCCCCTCACCCAGGCGATGGCGATCGCCACGCTGTACGCGCTCGCTCCCGGCCGGGTGGTCGTCGCGATCGGTACAGGCTTCACCGGCCGTATGGCGCTCGGACAACGGCCATTGACCTGGAACGCGACGCGGATCTACATCGCTCAGGTCAAGGCGCTCCTGGAAGGGGAGTCGGTCGTGATCGACGGAGCGGCCGTCCGGATGATGCCGCCGGCCGGGTTCGGTCCTCCCTTCCCCATCCAGGTGCCGATCTCGGTGGCTGCGAACGGCCCGAAAGGGCTCGCGGTCGCGGACGAGCTCGGCGACGGTGTCATGCGGATCTTCGGGGGCGCGCCCGGCTGGGCGTGGTGCTCGCTGCTCACGTTCGGGACCGTGCTCGACCCGGGCGAGCCTCCAGATTCTGAGCGTGCCCTGGCGGCGGCCGGACCGGCCCTCTCCGTCGTGTATCACGGGATGTATGAGGCCGATCCGGCACAGGTGGATGCGCTGCCAGGCGGTGCGGAGTGGCGGGCGGAGCTCGAGCGCGTTCCCGAGCACAGCCGGCATCTCACGCTCCACGAGGACCATCTGGTGAGGGTGACGGACCGCGATCGGCGATTGCTCTCGGGTGCTGGCCTCGAGTCCTTCACATGGACGGGCGAGGCCGACGTGCTGCGGCGCCGCCTCTCCGACGTTTCGGCTTCGGGGGTGACGGAGATCCTCTACGCGCCGATGGGGCCGGACGTCGCGCGGGAGCTGAGGTACTTCATGGAGATGGCCTCGGGATGAGCGGTGCCCGCACCTGGCTGATGACCTTCCTGATGCTGCTCGCCGGCGGCGGCGTCGGGGTCGGTGTCGCGGCAGCGACGTACGAGAGCTCGGCGAGCCCCCCGCCGCCGACGACCGCGCCCACGACAGCACCCGCCCAGGTCGTGCCCACCACCGTGGCCGCACCCCAGTCCGGCGACGATGCGCGCGGACATCGCGGCAAGGACGAGCTCCGCGGCCGCACGATCGACCTCGGTCCGTTCGGCAAGGTCGTCGTCTTGCCCCCGGGCCATCTCGACAAGACGCACGGACGCTCTGCCACGCCGACCACCGAGCCCCAGACCACCACGCCCACGACGGAGCCCCACACCACCACGCCCACCACGTCGACCACGCAACCGCAGAGCACGACGACGCAGCCCCGCGACTAGCCCGGCTGGGCAGCGGGCCCTGCGGCCCGCCCCGCCGCACGCTGTGTCGGGGGACCGTGGAATGGGTATCATGTTGTTACTCACCGGTAACTTCCCGGCGTCACGATCGCGCAAGGAGCCGTGTCATGGCCGAGTTCTCCCTCGAGCTGAACGAGGACCAGCTGCAGTTGCAGAAGTGGGTCCACGACTTCGCGGAGAACGTCATCCGCCCCGTGGCCCCCGAGTACGACGAGCGTGAGGAGACGCCCTGGCCGGTGATCGAGGAGGCCGCCAAGATCGGCCTGTACTCGTGGGAGTTCATCGCCAACGCGTTCGGTGACCCGACCGGGATCACCTTCCCGCTCATCAGCGAGGAGCTGACCTGGGGCTGCGCCGGGATCGCGTTGGCGATCATGGGGACCACGCTCGGCGTCTCGGGCATCGTGGGCAACGGCACGCCGGAGCAGATCGCCGAGTGGGTGCCGCAGTGCTTCGGCACGCCCGACGACCTGCACATCGCAGCGTTCGCGGTGAGCGAGCCGGACGCCGGCTCCGACGTGAGCAACCTCCGGACCCGCGCGGTCTACGACGAGGCGAAGGACGAGTGGGTGCTCAACGGCACCAAGACGTGGATCACCAACGGGGGGATCGACAAGGTCCCGAACGTGCACGTCGTCGTGGCCGCGGTCGACCCCGAGCTCAAGGCGCGTGGTCACGCGAGCTTCATCGTCCCGCCGGGGACGCCCGGTCTACGCCAAGGGCAGAAGTTCAAGAAGCACGGCATCCGCGCGAGCCACACGGCCGAGGTGATCCTCGACGACGTGCGCGTCCCCGGGAGCTGTCTGCTTGGCGGCAAGGAGAAGCTCGACGCGCGGCTCGCCCGTGCGCGGGAAGGCAAGAGCAGCCGCGTGCAGGCCGCGATGTCGACGTTCGAGGCGAGCCGCCCGCTCGTGGGGGCCCAGGCCATCGGCATCGCTCGGGCTGCCTACGAGTACTCGCTCGAGTACGCGAAAGAGCGCCAGGCGTTCGGACGGCCCATCATCGAGAACCAGGCGATCGCGTTCAAGCTCGCCGACATGAAGATGGAGATCGACGCGGCGCGTCTCCTGGTGTGGCGCGCCACTTGGATGGCCGCGACCGGCAAACAGTTCACCTCCGGTGAGGGCTCGATGAGCAAGCTCAAGGCAGGTGAGGTCGCGGTGTGGGCCACCGAGCAGGCGATCCAGATCCTCGGCGGCTACGGCTACGTCCGGGAGTACCCGGTCGAGAAGTGGCACCGCGACTCGAAGATCTACACGATCTTCGAGGGCACGTCGGAGATCCAGCGGCTCGTGATCGCCCGCAGCGTCTCCGGCTTGCACATTCCCTGACCGCACTCAGGGACGTTTCACACGTTCCAGAGCGCATGGATGAGCGGGTTCGCCAACGATCGCTCGCGGACGCAGAGCGCGATGTGGAACGGCCGGAGCGGAGGCTTCACGGGGAGCTCGGTGATGCGGTCGCGCAACGCGCTCTTCTCGAGCACGAGCTCGGGAACGACCCCCACCCCGCAACCGAGCGCGACGAGGGCGAGGATTGCCTCGTGGCCTTCGATCTCGGCGTAGACGTTCGGGGTGATGTCGCGTCGGTCGAGCCAGTCGTCGGCATAGTCGCGTGCGAGTCCGTGGGCGGGGAGCACGAGCGGGACTGACGACCAGTCGATCCGGCGTCGGGCGACGAGGTCGCGGACGGGTCCCTCGACCTTGGGCGCGACGACCACGACTGGCGTCGTCGTGATCTCGCGGCTTGCGATACCTGCCGGGACGTGCGCCGGTAGGGCAGCGATGCTGGCGTCGATCTCCCCGCTGCCGAGCTGGTCGATCGCGTCGGACGAGTAGCCGGTCTGGAGCTCGATGCGAATGTCGGGATGCGCGCGGCGCAGGCGGCCGAGGAGATCGGGAACGATGCTCTGCGCCGCCGTGACGGTGCAGTACACGTGCAAGGTGCCGTTGAGCTCCCCGTGGTGCTGCGCGCGTTCTTGTTCGTAGCGGTGCCAGTCGTCGAGAACGACGAGGGCGTGGCGCCGGAACTGCTCGCCTGCCGGCGTGAGGGTCACCTTGTGGTGCTCGCGTTCGAACAGCTGCTCGCCGAGCTGCGACTCGAGGCGCTGGACGGATCTGCTCAGTGCGGAGGGACTGACATGGCAGGCGCGCGCAGCCCGCCCGAAGTGGAGCGTGCGCGTGAGCTCGACGAACTGGTGCAGCGGCTCATACTCGATCATCGCTCACCCCTCACGTTGCGCAATCCGCAACGTGAGCCTGCGCAAATGTCGCTGTACGCATCGTTCCGAGGAGCGTACAACTAGGGGCCATGATCAATATGGATTCGTCATTCTTGGCCGACCGCTACACACGACCTGACCTCGAGCGCGCCGCGCTCTTGCTGATCGACGTGCAACGCGACGTACTCGACGGGCCGCTCAGCTTCGCGACCCCGAGGAGGCAGCTCCCCAACCTCAAGCGTGTGATCGAGGCGTTCCGTGCCGCGCGGGGCCCGATCGTGCACGTGGTGCGCTTGTACTTGCCGGACGGCTCGAACGCGGACCTGTGCCGCCGCGATGCGATCGGCAGAGGGCACGGCGCACTGCTCGCCGGCACTCCCGGCAGCGCGCTCGTCGACGAGCTCCTTCCGCGTCGTGATGTCGTGCTCGACGTCGACACGTTGCTCTCAGCCGGGTTTCAACACCTGACGGCGAACGAGACGGTGATGTACAAGCCGCGCTGGGGTGCGTTCTACGGCACGCGGCTCCTCGAGCACCTCCATGCGCAGGGTGTTGCCACGGTCGTCGTGGCCGGCTGCAACTTCCCCAACTGCCCGCGCGCCACGATCGTCGAGGCGAGCGAACGCGATATGCGCGTCGTCGCAGTGTGGGATGCGATATCGCGCTTCACCGATCGCGACGCGACTGAGCTGCGCGACATTGGCGTCGAGATCATGCCGGCGGTCGAGGTCGCCGGGCACGTGCGGGTTGGCACGCGGCACGAGGAGTGTCTCGCACCCGGCTGAACCGATCAGTCTTCCGGGAGATCGGCGAACGCGCGCTTGGTGGACCGGTACCAGCCCATCCCCGAGATGGGGCGCTTCCACCGGCCTTTCATCGCCTTCAGCGCGTCTGCGTGCGTGTCGTCACCACCCTCGACCATCTTCTTCAGATGACGGTCTTGGGCCTTGATCACATCGTCGGCGGTGTCGCCGTGCAGCTGCTCGTCACACGGGCCGCCCAGTTGCTTGCATGTCATGGTCTTCACGAGGTGCACCAGCCTTTCGCTGCTCAGGCCTTGTCCTGGATGAGTCCGAGTACGTTGCCGTCGGGATCGAGCACCGACGCGACCACGCGGCCGCCGCCTACGTCGTTGGGCGCGTCCTTCACCGTTCCGCCGGCGGCCGTCACGTCGGCGATCTTCGCTTCGATGTCGTCGACGTGCCAGTACGCGACCGGAGACGTCAAGCCCTGAGGACCCCCGCCCGGGAGCAGACCGATGTGCTGTCCCGCCACGTCGTACCCGACGTAGTAGGCGGAGTCGGCCTGTGGCTCGATCCCGAGCAGGGCCGTGTACATCGTCTTGGACTTCTCGACGTCGGTCACGGGATGCAACACCGTCTTGATCCCCTGGACAGGTGACTGGCTCATAGATCCTCCTCGAGGTTCTGGTTGGCTGCCCGCCGTCTCACACAATGGTGCTCGTACTCTCAAATCGAGAGTGATACTATCTTTCTGTGGCCAAGGCCGTCAAGAGCGACTCACCGACCGGCATCGGGCGCGGTCAGGCGCGCACTCGGCTCGCCCGCCGCGCCGTGGTCGACGCGGCCCGGTCGCTGTTCCTCGAACGCGGCTACGCCGCGACCACGGTGGAGGCGATCAGCAAGCGCTCCGATGTGCCCCCGGCAACCGTGTACCGCTTGTTCGCCTCGAAGCTGGGGATCCTGAAGGCGCTGCTCGACACGTCGATCGCGGGCGACGACCAGCCGCTCTCGTTGCAGCAGCGTCCCGAGGTGGCGTCATTGTTCGCGGAGACCGACCGACGCAAGCTCCTGGCCGGGTTCGCCGAAGTCACTGCCGCGATCAACCAGAGAACCAGTGACGTGTACAGCGTCCTCGTGAGCGCGGCCGGTTCCGATCCCGCAGCAGCCGAGCTGCTCGACCAGGTCCGAAAGCAGCGCGATCGGGGTCAAGCCCGGATTGCCCGATCACTCGCTCGCGGCCACCAACTCCGGGCCGGACTGCGAGAGCGCGACGCCGCAGACGTCATCCACGCGCTGATGGCTCCCGAGCTCTATCGCCTCTTCGTCGGCGACCGAGGTTGGACGGCCGGGCGATACGAGCAATGGCTCGCGACCACGCTCATCCAGCAGCTGACCTGACGTCTCGATGCAGCCGGCAGTACCGGCCGCCACAATGGCGCCGTGCAGTTCAGCGTCGAGCTTCGCGATCGGGTGGCGGACGGATCGATCACGCTCTCGTACCGGCTCTGGTCGAGGCCGAAAGTCAAGGCCGGCGGTGTCTACCGGAGTGGGTCGGTGACGATCGAGGTCGACGAGATCGATCTGGTGCCGTTCTCGTCGATCACCGACGAAGACCTCGCGCGGACCGGCGAGCCCGATCTCGAGACGCTCCGGCAACGCGCTGCGCATGCCGGTCCGATCCACGACGACACCGTGGTCTATCGCGTGGAGTTCCACGTCGTAGCGGAGGCCCGCGCGACCAAGTGACGCGGTGCCTCAGGGGTCGAGCAGCGCGCGTGCGAGCGTGTCCTCGAGCCAGTCGGCGTACTCCTCGGACGTCCAGCCCTGACCCACGCGGAGCATGCGGGCGACGTCGGGGCTCGCGAGCGCCCAGATGATCTGCGCGGCGCGGTCGACGTCGACCCGCAGCGATCCGTTGTCGGCGAGCCAGCCGGCGACCGCGCGCATGTTGCGCAGGCGGTAGCCGTCCATCTCGGCGTGGACGGCCGCCATCGCGGGCTCGACCGTCGATGAGGTCCGCATGATCTCGTACACCGGCCCCACGCGCTCGACGACCTCGGCGATGTCCCGGGCGAAGAGGTGGAGCTGGCGCCGCTGATCCGGCTCGTCGCGTACAGCGATCGCCTCGGGGCGCTCCATCACGTTGGCGTCGCCGCGCGGGGCGAGGCGTTGGTCGATCAGCGCGGTGAGGATCCGCCCCTTCGTGCCGAACGTCGCGTACACGGTGTCGACGGCCACGTCGGAGCGCTCTGCGATCGCTCGGACCGTGGTGCTGCCGTAGCCCCGGGCCTCGAACAGCGCCGCCGCCGCGTCGAGGATCCGCGCGCGCGTCTCCGCGGCCTGCCGGTCCCGCAGGGGCGAGGTGTAGCCGCGGGGCTTGACCTGCTCTGCCATGCGCCTTACGATTTCATCCTAGTATAACTCGGATCATCCGACTGCTGCTCGGATCATGCTGAGCGTACCGCCACGGGAGGCGAGATGACGGATCTCCTCACACCGGCGCCGCCGCCGGACGCGATCGGGAGGATGGCGGTGATCCCCGGCCTCTCGATCACGCCCTCGATCCTCGTGGCCCAGGAGGGCCCGGCAGGGGAGCTCGGTCCGGAGGGCGCCGGCGCGATCCTCCTGCTGCAGGCCACGTTCTCGAGCCCCGAGCGCCAGGAGGGTTTTTGGGCTGCGGCTGTGCCGCTCATGGAGCTGCTCGCGGACGCGCCGGGGATGATCCGGCGGTACAGCTTTCCCGACGGTCCGATGATCAATCTGATCGCGCTGTGGCGCAGCCTCGAGGACGCGAAGGCTTTCGCCGCGTCGGTCGAGCACCGGGCTGCGGTCGCGGGACTCGCTCGTGAGCACTGGCAGTACAGCCACTTCTCGGCACTCTGGGAGATGAGCGCGAACCACGGGCGCGTCGTGTTCTGCGACTGCGGAGCGGTGACACGGATGCCGGCGCGCACGTGCCCGGCATGTGGCTCGGAGCTCTTGGATCCGTACCGCGCGGGTTGACGCGTCCGGCTCGCGCGAGAGCTCAGCCGCCGCGCTCGCGTTGTGCTCGCGTCGTGGTCAGCAGGGGCGAGTAGCGGACGACGCAGAACAGCGCCCGGGCGCCGTCGCGCCACCCGATCTTCTTGCCCTCGGCGTACGTCCTGCCGTAGTAGGTGATGCCCACCTCGTAGACGCGCCAGCCCCCGCGCGCGACCTTCGCCGTGACCTCCGGCTCGAAGCCGAAGCGGTCCTCCTCGATCTCGATGCGCTCGATCACCTCACGCCGGAACGCCTTGTAGCAGCACTCCATGTCGGAGAGGTTCAGGTCGGTGAGCATGTTCGAGAGCGTCGTGAGGAGCTTGTTCCCCGCCGAGTGCCAGAAGTACAGGACTCGGTGCGCGCCGCCGCCGACGAAGCGGGAGCCGAACACGACGTCGGCGCGACCGTCGCGGAGTGGCGCGAGCATCGCCTGGTAGTCCGACGGGTCGTACTCGAGGTCTGCGTCCTGCACGATCACGTACGGCGAGGTCGCCTCGGCGAACCCGCGCCGCAGCGCCGCGCCCTTCCCCATGTTCGTCGGTTGCGCGAGCACGCGGATCCGCTCGTCGTCGAACTTCTGCACGATCTCGAGCGTGCCGTCGGTGCTGCCGTCGTCCACGATGATGAGCTCGGCAACGTACGGAGAGGCGAGCACGCGCTCGACGATGGTCTCGATCGTCGAGGCCTCGTTGAAGCACGGCATCACCGAGCTCAGGCACCGGGTCGGCTCGCCGGACACGTTGTCCCCCACGCCCTGCTCCTTGTTCTGCGGGCTCACGACGGTACCCGCTCGCCTGTGCTGGTAGAGCGGCGGCGCTCTACAGAGCCGGCGGCCGATTCGTGAAACGACGCAGCGTGGGCGACCAGAACCAGCCGCCGTACGCGTGGGTCCCGCCGTCGACCGGGAGGTTCAGGCCTGTCACGAAGCGCGAGAGATCGGACGCGAGGAACAGCGCGACGTCGGCCTGATCCTGGGGTGAGCCGATGCGCCCGACCGGGGCCCACGCGGCCCACAGATGCTCGGCGTCGTGAGGCGTGGTGCCGGAGTAGTCGACCTGCGGGGTCTGGGTGAGGTCGGGCGCGATGCCGTTCACCCGGATCCCCTTCCGCCCGAGCTCGCCGGCGAGGCAGGTCGTGAAGTGGGCCACTGCCGCCTTGTACGCCCCGTACACCGGGTCGGGCGGATAGCCGCGCATGCCTTCGACCGAGTGCACGTTGATGATCGACCCGCTCCCGGCGGTGACCATGCTCTCGACGAACGCGCGCGTGACGAGAAAGACCTGGCGAAGGTTGACATCGTGTAACGCGTCCCAGTGCGAGGGCTCCGACAACCTGAACGGCACGGCTTCGATGTAGTCGCCGACGTTGTTGACGAGCACGTCGACCTTCCCGTGCGTCGAGACCACGCGTGACGCCCAAGCCGCGACCCCGGTCTCGTCGCGGACGTCCACGACCTCGGCGGTGATCCGGTCCGCCGAGATCGCCGAGACCCGCTCGCCGTCGATCTCGGCGATCTCGACCCTTGCGCCCTGGTCGGCGAAGCGTTGCGCGATCGCCGCGCCGATCCCGGCGCCACCGCCCGTGACGCAGGCGACCTTGCCCGTGAGGAGGCGTTGCATGTCCACGGGCGGACGCTACCCGGGAGCGTTGCGACAGAATCCGGCTGTGACGATCGCCGAGGGCTCGAGGGACGCCGATGAGCTGCGAACGGGTCTCGCGCGCTGGCTGACGGAGAGCCGGGGCACCGAGGTCACCGTCGGGCCGCTCGCCCGACCGGACGCCGGACTCTCCACCGACACGCTGTTCGTCGACGCCGGATTCGCGTCGGGCGAGGAGGAGCTCGTGGTCCGTCTCCCTCCGCTCGGTGGAGGCCTGTTCCCCGAGTACCGGTTCGAGGACCAAGCCAAGGTGCAACAGCTCTTGGCGGGCTCGCCGGTGCCAGTCGCGCATCCCGTCGAATATGTGGCAGACACCGGGTGGCTGGGTGCCCCGTTCATGGTGATGCCCAAGGTGCCCGGGCGCGTGCTCCTCGCCAATCCCTCGTTCGTGTCACGCAGCTGGCTGAAGGACGCGCCCGAATCGGAGCAGGCCCGACTCTTCGACGGCTTCCTCGCAGTGCTCGCCGACCTGCACAGGCTCGACCCGGAGCCATTCGCGTTTCTCGGCGACGGTCGCAGCGTGGCCGACCATCTCGATCGCGCCAGGGCCTATCTCGCGTGGGCGTCAGACGACGTGCCCCCGCCTTCCTTCATGGAGGAGGCGCTGCATTGGTGCGCGAGCCATCTTCCGCAGCGCGAGCCGGAGCGCTCGGTGCTCTGGGGGGACGTGCAGCTCGTCAACGCCGTGTTCGACGACGACCTGCGCGTCGCGGCGGTGCTCGACTGGGAGATGGCGAGCCTCGGGCCCGCCGAGCTCGACGTGGGCTGGTTCTTCGCGTTGCACGACATGACTGTCGCGCGGGTCGGCGGCGATCTTGCGGGCTTCCCGACCCGCTTGGAAGCGCTCGGACGCTACGAGCGGCTCCTCGGACGGACGCTCGACGAGCTCCGGTGGTACGAAGCGTTCGCACTGCTCAGGAGCGGCTCGATCATGGTGCGCATGGCGCGGTTGCTCGCACGGCGTGGCGTGGACGCGGGCTGGCTCACGACCCGGAACCCCGTTGCCGCAGCGCTCGACCGCGTGCTCGGTTAGAGGAACGAAGCTTCGGTCGTCAGGCCGAGCTCGGGGTGCGGGCCGACGATCACGCTCTGCAGGTTGCCGCAGCCGACCCCGCCACCAACCGGATCGTCGACACGGATGACGCAGTCGCGGTGCTGGTGGATGCGGTGCGCGACCTCCGGGTCGGCGCAGTCCGGGAGGTGCTCACCCTCGACGTGGAGCTTCCCGCGCCACTCGCCGTGCCAGTGGCCGTCGAGCCCGTGGTAGAGCCCCGTGCCGAGGTGGAACCCCGTGTCGGACACGGGCGTGAGCGTCAGCTCCCGCTCCGAACCGTCTTGCATCGTGAACCGGAGCTGCCCTCCGAGGAAGCGCCGGTTGTCGTCGCGGAACTCCAGCTGCGGGACGAGTGCGGCGAACGGCTCCCGCCGCCCGTCCGGGTGTTCGACGCCGCCCTGCAGCTCGACGCGCTCCCACTCACCGAACGCATGGCGCTGGTAGTACCAGTGGAGCGCGTACTGCGATCCGTCGGGCCGCCGGCAGAGCACAGGGCACCAGAGCACGTACACCGACACGTCCGGAGGCATGTCGCGCGGTGCGACGTCGCTCGGCGGCACTCCGACCTGGTAGCGAACTCCCCACGAGTGGTCGCGCGTCGAGACCCACAGCTCGTCGTCGAGCTCTGTGCGCGCTCCCTCGACCTCCGCCCAGCCACTGGCCGTGCCCGTGTGGTGGTAACGGATGATGTCGGCGTCGAGGCGCGCACCGTCACGACTGCGGTGCTGCTCGCGATTCTCCATTGCAGGCGGCGCGACACCGGTGAGGAGCCACTCGAACGAGACGGGTACGACGTCGTTGGGCTCCAGGGTGAATCGGATCGCCCGCAGCGGCTCGATCACCTCGTACCTGATCGGCCCGACCGCCGTGTCGTGCCGGCCGGCGATCTCGCGGCTGGCCCGCACCGTCCATTGCTCGACCCCACGAGAGACACCCGCGTACGCGTCCATCACGTCGCGGTTGGGGTACTTCCCGATGCCGAACGCGAGCTGGAGCGAGCCGTCTGTCGCGCACGCCATCGCGCACACCTTCTCGGTCCACGTCCGGTCGGCCTGGCCGACCGTCGCGAACGTATCGGTGATCTGGTGATGGAAGGTCTCGTCAGCCGGAACGAGCGGTCCGATGGTGCTCACAGGAGCTGACGCTACCGAAGTCCGTGTGCGGAACCCCGGCGTGGTGTTGACTGTCGGGCGTGAGCCAAGCCCCCCCGGCCTCGGCGGCCGAGCCAGCCGCGCCCGAATCGCACGACGCGCCCAAGAGATTCCCGCGGTGGCGCCGCTGGCTTGCCGGCCTGCTCATCGTGGTCAGCTGTGTGCTCTCACCGTTCATGGTGCTGGCGATTTGGGTGCGCAATCAGGTGCTGAGCACGGACCGCTACGTGTCGACGGTCGCACCGCTCGCGACGAACCCGCACATCATCGACACCGCGGCCACGCAGATGACGAACGCGCTCTTCGACAACGTCGACGTCGAGCAAGTGGCGAAGGAGGCGCTCCCGCCACGGGCCGAGCAGTTCGCAGGGGCACTCACCACCGGTCTGCACACGGTCGTGTCCCAGCTGGCTCACAAGGTGCTCTCCTCGGAGCAGTTCGCGAAGGTGTGGGAGGAAGCCAACAAGCGGGCGCACAGCCAAGTGCAGAAGGCGCTGACCGGCGGGGGCAAAGTGGTCTCGACGAAGAACGGCAAGGTCGAGATCAACCTCCAGCCGATTCTCGAAAGTGTGCGCCTCAAACTGAAACAACGCGGCATCGGCTTGTTCGACAACATTCCCGCCGACAAGCTCGCCATCAAGTTCGAGCTCTTCGACGCGAAGCAGCTGAAGAACGCACAGAGCGCCGTGCGGGTCTTGAATACGGTCGCATGGATCCTGCCGTTCTTCATCCTCGCTCTCCTCGGCGTCGCGCTGTGGCTGTCGCCGCACCGGCGCCGGTCGCTCGTGCGGTGGGCGATCGGCATCGTGATCGCGATGGCGATACTCGGGCTCGGGCTCGCTATCGGGAAGAGCGTCTACCTGGACGCGGTCAGCAGCGATGCGCTGCCGCGCGCGACAGCGGACGCAGTCTGGACGACGATGGTCCGCTACCTACGCGGCGGTGTGCGGTTGATCGCAGCCATCGGGGTCGTCGTCGCTCTCGCCGCCTGGTTGACCGGCAACGGCCACGTCGCGACCAGTATCCGGAACGGGTACCGGCGGACGTTCGACTGGCTCGGGGACAAGTCCGCGGAGCAGGGGTGGACGTTCGGCGCCTTCGGTGCTTGGGTGAGGCGCTTCAAGTACTGGATCGGTGGGGTTGCCCTCCTGCTGGCAATCGCCGCGATCGTCTTCGCGTACCGGCCGACCGCGATCCGCGTCTTCGTGATCGCGTTGCTGCTGCTCGTGTTCTTCGGCCTGATCGAGACGATCGGCGAGGCTTCGACGAAGCGGAAGGTCTCTGCCCCGAGCTAGGCCTGTTCCGTGCTGTCCCCGGAGCGCACGCCGCGAAGGCCGAACCAAGCCATCTCCGCGAGCCACTGCGCGAGCTGATCGGGGTCGTCCTCGCCGTCATCGTTCGCGAGCCGGCGGCTGGTTGCCTCGCACATCCCGACCAGAGCATGCGCGAGTGCCCGGCGCTGCTCCGTCGGGCCTTCGATCTCGATCAGCTCGGTGATCAGCTCGGCGAGCCGGTCGATCGTGCGCTGCGCGACGAGCGCGAACTCCGCGTCGTTGCGCACCGAGGCACCGAACAGCAGACGGAATGCCGAGCGGTGCTCGGCGACGAAGCGGAAATACGCCGCGAACCCGAGCTGGACGCGCTCGCGCCCCGAGGTCGCCCTGGCAGTCGCGTCGACGAGCCTGGTGACCAGCTGCTCGTCGACATCGTCGAGGAGCTCCCGGTACAAGGCCCGCTTCGACGGGAAGTGCTGATACAGCACCGGTTTGGTGACTCCGGCGGCCACGGCGATGTCGTCCATCGACGTCGCGTGGAAGCCGCGCGCCGAGAAGACGTCGGTGGCGACCTCGAGGAGCTGGGTCCGGCGCTCGCTCGCCGGGAGACGCATTGCCATGGCGAGCCGGAGGCTAATCCGCCGGCATTCGCTCAGTGGCTCGACTTCAGCGGCATCTCGTAGCGGTTCTGCACACCGAAGTTCTCGCTCCAGAGCTCGTCGACTCGCTCGCGCTCGTCGGCCGTGAGCGGCACGTCGGAACCGGCTGCGTACTCGCGCACCTCGTCGACGTCGAGGCATGTAGGGAGCACCGTGGTGAACGCGGGGTTGGCGAGGATCGCGGCGATCGCTGCCTGACCCATCGTGCGACCCGTGCCCTCCCAGAGGAACGCGAGGGTCTCGGCCTTGTCGAAGTTGTCGAGCATGTTGTCGCGGTTGCGATGCGCGCGGTGGTCGCCCTCGGGGAAGACGGTGTCGCGGGTCACCTTGCCGGAGAGCGTGTCGGAGGCATGGGGCACACGGGAGATGAGACCGATGTGACCACCGGCGACGTTCGGCTCCGCTGCGAACGTCAGGCCCGGTTCCTGCTCGATGGCGTTGAACACGGTCTGCAGCGACACGATCTGGCGGCGGCGGACCGACTCGAGCCCCTCTTCCACCCATCCGATCGCCGGACCGAGCGCGACGCCGAGCTCCCGCACCTTGCCCTCGACCCGGAGCTGCTCGAGCTCTGCCCAGAGCGCGTCGTCGAGGACGGGCTCGATGCGCGCGTTGTGCAGCTGGTAGAGGTCGACGTAGTCGGTCTGCAGCCTGCGAAGCGAGTCCTCGAGCTGCCGGCGCACCGACTCGGGCCTCCAGTCCTGCGGTCGCTCGGACTGGCCGGGGAACTTCCGGGGTGCGTCGAGGTCGTACCCGCACTTCGTGGTCAGCACGATTTCGTCGCGGTCGGCCTTGAGGAGATCGACGAGCAGCTCCTCGCCGAAGCCACCCTCGCCGTAGACCGGCGCGGTGTCGATGAAGTTGATTCCTGCATCGCGCGCGGCGCACAGCATCCCTTGCTTGTCGTCGACGGCACCCCACCAGTCGCTCGCCAGGGTCCAGACCCCGAAGCCGACCTCCGAGACCTCCAGGTCGCTCTTTCCGAATCGGCGGTATCGCAAGAATGCTCCAGACGGCGTCTAGTACTTGATGACCGAGCGCGCGATCTCGCCCGACCCCATGTTGTCGAGCGCGTCGTTGACCTGATCGAGCGAGATCTCGCGTGAGATCAGCTCGTTCAGCATCAGCTCACCGTCGGAGTACAGGCGCGCCAGCTTCGGAACGTCCTTGTGGACGTTCGAGCTGCCGTACCAGCAACCACGGATCTGCTTCTCCTGGACGAGGAGATCCATCGCGGGGGTCACCGTCAGTGTCACGTCGAACTTCGGCACGCCGACGATGACGGCCTGGCCGCCGCGGCGCGTCATCTGCACCGCCTGCTCGATGGTCGGTTGCAGGCCGATGACCTCGAACGCGACGTCGGCGCCGCGCTGCCCGGTGAGCTCCATCACCTGGGTGACCGGGTTGCCGTTCCCCGCGTTCACGAGGTCGGTGGCACCGAACTGCTTCGCGTGGTCGAGCTTCCCGTCGACCATGTCGACGGCGATGATGCGTTCGGCGCCGGCGTGCTTCGCACCCTGGATCGCGTTGAGGCCGACGCCACCGCACCCGATGACCGCCACCGTGTCGCCCTTGCGGATCGAGGCGGTGTTCACCGCGGCGCCGAAGCCGGTGAGCACGCCGCAGCCGATGAGCGCCGCGGCGTCGATCGGGATGCTCGGATCGATCTTCACCGCTCCGATCGCCGGCACGACCGTCTCCTCGGAGAACGTCCCGGACGCGGCCATGTGGAAGATCGGGGAGCCGTCGCGCGAGAACCGCGGTGTCATGTCGAGCAGGCCGCCGCTCATCGCGGCCACCGATCCCGACTCGCAGAGCTCGCCCTGGTCGTGCTCACAGAAGTAGCAGTGCCCGCACTGCGGGACCCATGAGATCACGACGTGGTCGCCGACCTTCAAGTTGTCGACGCCGTCGCCGACCTGCGTGATCGTGCCGGCGCCCTCGTGGCCCAGCACGACCGGCAGCGCGATCGGCAGCGTCCCGTTGGTGACCGACAGGTCGGAGTGGCAGACGCCCGACGCGCCGAGCTCGACCCTGACTTCGCCCGCCTTCGGGTCGTCGAGGTCGAGATCGACGATCTCGAGCGGCGAGCCCACGGCGGTGCAGATGGCGGCCTTCGGCATTTGGTGTCCCCCTTGGCGAACATCTCGCGCGTTCGTGCGCGGAGGCCGAGCGTAACTCCCGTTTCGGGAGTTAGTGAAAGCGACCACCTCGCTCTTCGCGCTCGGCCGCCCGGATGCCGTATCCGAGCACGATGGGCACCGGGAGGACGACGATCGCGACCACCAGACCTCCGATCGCGATGACGACCGACCACGTCGGGAAGCCGCTCAGCGTGCCTGCGACGAATCCGACGATCGCGGCGAGGAGCGCTCCGTATCCGAGGCGCTTCGCGACCGCCACCATGCGGCCGATGCGGGCTCGACGCACCAGGACCGGATCGGAGTCCACGGCTCCCAGCGTAATTTCCGGCTCCGTACACTTCGGCGGATGTCCGCGACCCGTGAGCTCGCCGTACGCGATCGGGTGTTGCGGTTCGGGGACGACGTGACGCATGTCATGGCCGTCGTGAACCTGTCGCCCGAGTCGCGTGTCCGGGAATCCGTGGTGGCGTCCCCCGAGGCTGCGCTGGCACGGGCCCGAGCCGCACGCGACGCCGGTGCCTCGATCATCGACCTCGGCGCCCAATCGAGCCATTTCGAGAACCGTGCGCTCGAGCCGGCCGAGGAGATCGGCCGTCTCCTTCCGGCTCTCGAGCTCCTCGTCGCGGAAGGGTTCGTGGTGTCGGTCGATACGTGGAAGCCCGACGTGGCCGCCGTGGCCGTGGCATCCGGGGCCTCGATCGTGAACGACACCGGCGGCCTGCGCGACGAACGCATGGTCGAGCTCGTCGCCGACGAACCGGTGGGCGCCGTCGTGATGCACATCGAGGGAGCCAACCCGCTCGAGGTCGGTGACCGGTCATTCGTCGACGGGGCGCCCGCAGCCGTTGCCGCAGCGCTGCGCGCACGGGTCCTCGAGCTCGCCGCGCAGGGCGTCGACCGCGTCCTGCTGGATCCGGGGCTCAGCATCAATTACCGGAGCGACTACGCGGCGTACGGGCGGCTCCAGCTCGAGACCATCCGCTCGCTCGACGAGATCAGGCTCGCCGGCCCCGTGCTCGTACCCGTGCCACGCAAGCGCGAGGACCACCGCATGCTGGCCTACCTCACGCTGTCGATCGAGCACGGCGCTGATGTCCTGCGCGTCCACGATTTCGAGGCCGCGTGCGACCTCGTGCCGTACCTCGGACGGCGCTTGGGCTCCGCCGACGCCGCATGAGGAGGGCCGGCAGCGGCCCGCCTCGCTAGGAGAGGCTCGGGAGACGCCGGTTCGTCGCGTCGAGGACGGCACGAACGACCGCTTCGCCGTCCTCCCTGCCCCGCACGATGGCCGAGCCCGACACGAGCTGCTCGGACGGCGGCGTCACGAAGGCGACGGTGACGATGGCGACGTCCTGAGCGCCCACGCGTACCACCTGCGCGCTGTCGACGTCGAGCCGCTCGGCCGACGAATCGAACTGCCGGAGCGCGTCGATCGTCGCCTCCGCCACGAGACGGTGCCGCGCCGTGGAGGCGATCGAGCCTTCCGCGAATCCTGTGACCTCGACGTCGTCGCGACTCAGGTGGACGCGCTGCATGCAGCGGAGCCCGTTGATCTCCGCGTTGACCGCCAGCAGCATCGGGCGCGAGACGCGCTCCAGAGCCGAGACTGGTCCATGACCGTTGTCACCGAGCTGCACGACGGAGACGATCCGGCGGTCGAGCTCGATCCCGAAGCTGGCGAGAGCAACCGACTGCACGTCGCGCACCACTTGCTTCGCGGTCTTGGTCGCGGTCGCGAGGATGTGGATCTCCGACGGCATGCCCGTCTTGTCGGTCACCACCCGGGCGGCCGAGATCTCTGGGAGCCGGCACAGCTCGCGCTCGAGGTCCGTGGGTGCCGCAATCTCCCCGAGGGCCTCGTCGGGCTCGGGCCCTGCAGGGTCAGATCGCTCGCTCAAGGCCGCCCCCTTGCTTTTTCCCCGCCCCCGGGGAGCGACTGTACGGGATGGTTGCCACTCGCGGTGACCACTTCTTCCTGCGCCCGTGGTGGTTGGGCGCGAGTCGTGCGGGGCCTGGGGCCACTGTGGTTAATGTTGAGTCCCGTTGCAGGACGTGCGGGGGTCGATGGAGGTGGGCGGAACAGCCGCGAGCCACCGACCGGTTTCTTCCCTTGCGTCCGAGTTCGCGTGACGCAATGGTGACGAGGTGCACTCAGGTGGGTGTCGCGACATGCCGATCATCCCCTGGTGGCAAGGTAGAGCGGGCACGTTCCGCGCGAGGGAGGGAGACGGCAGAAACGATCCGACGGGTCGGTCGGAGACGGCAAGGCCTCGGCGCGCTCAGGACTGAAGAGTCCTACCAGCGGAGCGATCACTTCCCTCTGGGGTCATAGAGCACGCCAGGGAGGAGCCCTCGAAGAGGGTGATCTTCCTCATGAAGAAGGCATACGTCCGCGTTGTCATGCTCGCGACATCGTCCGCCGCATTGTTACTTGCTGGCGGCGCGCACTTTAGATGGCGCTAGCCAGTGAGATGTCGCCGAGGTCTTGCCGCCTTCGCCCAGCCTCCACGGAGTCCCACTGAACGAGCCCGGTAGCTCTCGAGCGACGCTTTTCGTGATCGCCCTCGGCCTGGCCTACGCCGGGACCATTGTCGCGCTCGCAATTCCCGAAGCCGCCCCGCCGCTCGTTCCGGTCGTCGTGCTCGGTCTGCTCTTCGCGCTCGCCGAGAACCTCTCGACGGCGTTGCCGTCGAGCGCCGGGCAGAGCGCCAGCTTCATGCTGGTGATGGCCGCAATGGTGGTTTTCGCGGACAGCCACTCGTACCTGGGGCCGGTGCTCGTAGCGTCGTTCGGCGGCCTCTTCTTCATCCCGCACTACCGGGATCGCGCATGGCTCAAGATCGTGTTCAACACGGCGATGTTCGGGTTCATGGCGCTCGCCGCCACCGCGGTCTTCTACCCGGTCGTCGACGCCCTCGGAACGTCGTGGCCGGCGCTGTTCGTGGCGGCCGTGCCTGCCGCGCTGCTCGACCAGGTCGTGAACATCGCTCTCCTCGCGTGCGTCCTCCACCTCGTGGGCGTCGCACATCCGCGGGAGATGTTCGTCGGGCTCGGGAAAGCGAGCCTCCAGGTCTACCCGTTCGCGCTCCTTGGTGTGCTTCTCGGCCAGCTCTACGTTGACTTCGGCCCGGTCACGCTTCCGTTCTTCGTTGTTCCGATCTTCGTCGCCCGGCAGACGTTCGCGTCGTACCTCGCGCTCAAGGAATCGCACGACGCGACCCTGCGGATCCTCATTGGTGCCCTCGAGGCCAAGGACCCCTACACGGCGGGCCACGCGGAGCGCGTCGCGAGATACGCGGACTACATCGGGATCGAGCTCGGCATCTCCGCGTCGCGCCTGGAGCGGCTGCGGTTGGCTGCCCTCATGCACGACGTGGGCAAGCTCGTGGTGCCGAACCACCTGCTCAACAAGCCCGGAAAGCTCACCGCACAGGAGTTCACTGCCGTCAAGCGGCACGAGTACGCCTCAGTCGAGATCCTCACGCGTATCGACTTCCTGGCGCCGGTTGCTCCGAGCGCCACGACGGAGGCGACCCGCTTCAAGCCTGTCTCGGACGACCATGGCCAGCCCATCGAGCCGCACATCGTCGCGGTCGCGGACGCGTTCGACGCGATGACGTCGACCCGCTCGTACCGGAGAGCGCTGAGCCAGGAGATCGCGTTCGAGGAGCTGCGCCGCAACGCGGGGAAGCAGTTCCATCCGCGCGTCGTCGACGCGCTGATCGCCGCGCTGCGGCGCCGAGGCGAGGTCCACGGGCGCGGGTACGAGACCGAGGTCATCCACGAGAACGCGCCGGAGGCCGGCACCGGCTCGGCCGGGCTCGGTGATCTCGTCCCGGATTCCTTCGGCGGGATGGCCCTCCCATGAGGCTGGCCCCACGCCTGCTGCTGATCGCCGCGATCGGCGCGGTGCTCGGTGTCGCCGCGGAGCTGCTGTGGCCCGGGCGCGGCGCGGCAACCCTCGTCGCTCTGGGTGCCGCGGTCGTCGCCGGCGAGCTGCTCGTCCTGCGCCCGCCCGTACGCGCGGCGCTGCCGTGCTCGTACGCGGTCTTCCTCGTGCTCGTGCGCGCCGGAAGTGCCTGGGAGTTCGCCGCGGTCGTGCTCGTGGCCGAGGCGGCCGCGCTGGTGGCTCGTGAGCCCGAGCCGCTCCGACAGAACCTCCGGCGCAGCTTCGTGAGCGTCCTCGCAGCGTTCGCGGCCTGGGGTGTGTACAGCGGGGCGCACGCGGCCTTTGGGACCTCGACGACGACGGCGATCCTCTCCGCGCTCGCCGCGGCCGCGGTGGCGGAGATCGCGGTCGACGATGTCATGAACTACCTCTCGACGCGGCAGCTGCCGGATCTTGTCGCGGGTCGATCTGCGGACCTCGCGCTCATCGCGAGCGGCGTGCTGATGTCATTCGGCTACGCGGGGACCGACGCTCACAGCGGCATCGGACTCTGGGGGCCGGCTCTGTTGTCGATTCCGCTCCTCGCTGCCTGGTACTCGTTCGTTCGCCTTGAATCGATTCGTCACACGTACGAGCAGACGATCGCAGCGCTCGCGATCGTCCCGGAGCTCGCCGAGGTCTCCGAACCGGGACACGCCTCCCGTGTGGCCGACCTCTCGGTGCGCGTCGGTGCCGAGCTGGGGCTGAGCCCGCAGGATCTCGACTTCCTCCGGGCCGCGGCGTCGCTGCACCACCTCGGTCATCTCTGCCTCGACGACGAGACCACGCTGGGTCGGCCCATCGAGCCCGACGAGGTCGCGGAGCGGGGCGCCGAGATGCTGCGCCAGACCGAGTACCTCGCACCCGCAGGTGAGTTCCTCGCTGCCGACTCGCAGCTCGTCGGGGGTCAGATCCTGCGGCTCACGAGCGCGTACGACGACATCACGCGGGGGAATCCGGCGCTCGCGCGCACCGCGATCGAGCGTCTGGCGCTAGTACCGGGGCAGTTCGACGACCCGCGCGTGCTCCTCACCCTGGAGCGCGTGGTCGTCGGCGTGGGTGCTCGGTAGGGCCGCAGCCTCCTCGCGCTCGGCCGCAGCAAGATCCACGACGCGCCCGGTGCGACGCGCTGCGGGCCGCCCGCCACGACGGCGACGGCGCGGGCGACTGCCGAAGTAGAAGAGCTCGACGAGTCCGGCGGCAACGATGAAGTCGCCCACGGAGACGGACGCGTAGAACGGCGATCGCAGCACGATCTCGTCAGCGAGCGGCGTCATGATGTCGTCGGAGCTCTGCCGATGATGCTTCACGCTCGCCTCGACGTGGAGGTGCGCGGGCACGCGTGCCGGCATCCCTTGATTCAGCGCGATGACGAACGCGTTCATCGCGATCCCGACGGTGATCACACCGATGCCCCGCATCCCGACGTTCGAGACACCGAAACCGATGATCAGCAGGTACGACACGAGGAGGAGCGCGAGGCCGGCGTCGTCGAAGCGCGCGCGGGGGAGCGACACGAACTCGAGCGCGACCTGGATGCCCAGGCCGACGAACAGCATCCACAGCCGCTTGAAGTGGAGCTCACCCAGCCGGTGGAAGCTCCCCTTCGTGAGCACAACGACCGCGAACGCTGCCCCTAGCGCGATCGCGTAGACGAGCACGACGCAACGCTACCAAGCGATGCCGGAGGATCGACAGGGCCGAACGGGCCGGGCGCATCAGCTGTCGCCGACCGTAGGCTCTCCAACATGGCTGAGCCCGAGGTGCTCTACTCCGTCGACGAGCGGGTCGCGACGGCGACGATCAATCGACCCGATCGCCGGAACGCGATGTCGTACGGGGTGATGCAAGGGCTCCGTGACGCGGTCGCGACCGCAAAGGCCGACGACGAGGTCCGCGTGCTCGTCCTCACCGGTGCGGGTGATCGAGCGTTCTGTGCCGGAGCCGATCTCGGGGGGATCGCAGACAACTCGGGCGCGGCCGCGGCCCACGACGGTCGCGGTCTGCTCGCGGACCTCTTCCGCGAGCTGTGGTCGCTGGGCAAGCCGACGATCGCCCGCGTGCGTGGCTACGCGCTCGCCGGGGGTTTCGGACTCGCGCTCGCCTGCGACTTCGTGATTGCCGCGAACGACGCTCAGTTCGGGACACCCGAGGTCGACGTCGGGCTCTGGCCATACTTGATCACCGTCCCGATGCTGCGCTCGATGCCGCCGAAGAAGGTCTTCGAGCTCCAAGCGACCGGGCGCCGGGTCGATGCGACCGAGGCGGAGCAGATCGGCTTCGTCACGCGTGTCGTGCCGGTGCGAGAGCTCGATACGACCGTCGACTCGCTCGCCGGGATGCTCGCGAGGAAGTCGCCGCTCGTGCTGCGCTGGGGGCGAGACGCGTTCTACCGCGCGCTCGAGATGGAGGCTGACCCCGCGCTCGACTACCTGCAAGGGATGCTGTCGGTGCACACCTCGTCGGAGGACGCCGCCGAGGGCGTCGCCGCCTTCGCCGAGAAGCGCAAGCCGCGCTGGACGGGGCGCTAAGTCGTGACTGAGCCGGAGGTGCGGTACGCGAAGAGCGGCGATGTGAGCATCGCGTACCTGACCTACGGCGAGGGCCCGATGGACCTCGTGTACGTGCCCGGGTTCATCTCGAACTGCGACTTGATGTGGGAGCTGCCGTTCTACCGGAACATCATCCGGCGGTTCGGCACGTTTGCCCGCGTCATCACCTTCGACAAGCGGGGCACCGGTCTCTCGGACCGCACCCTCGGTCATGGGAGCATCGCGGAGCGAACGGACGACATCAGGGCGGTGATGGACGCTGCCGGTATCGAGACGGCGGCGCTCGTAGGCCTCTCCGAGGGCGGTCCGTTGTGCCTGACGTATGCGGCGGCGTTCCCGGATCGCGTCCGCGCGCTCGTTCTTTGGGGCACGTTCGCCCGCATGCTCGAGTGCGACGACTATCCGATCGGTCTGCCGTACGGCCCTATTGAGGAGCTGATCAACGGTGCGGTCCGGGAGTGGGGCCGCGGGATCGTGTTGCGCACCTTTGTCTCGGACCTCCCGGACGACGACGCCTCGGTGCAGCTCATCGCACGGTACGAGCGAAGCTCGGCGACGCCGACGCTCGTCGGCGAGGTGCTCCGGCAGAACATCAGTATCGATGTGCGAAGTGTCCTCTCGTCGATCTCCGCGCCGACGCTCGTCGTGCATCGGCAAGGCGATCGGGTCGTCCCCTTGCCCCTCGCGCGCTACGTCGCCGAGCACATCGAAGGCGCGCAGCTCGTCGAGCTCCCGGGCGACTTCCATGTGACTGCCGACCCGTCGGGCGAGGCCGACTCGCTCGGCGTCATCGAGGAGTTCCTCACCGGGACGCGCAGCTCGGTGGAGAGCGACCGGATGCTCGCGACGGTGATGTTCACCGACATCGTCGACTCGACGCGCACTGCTGCTGAGCTGGGCGACCGGCGTTGGACCGAGCTGCTGGGCGCGCACGACCAGGTCGTGCGCCGGGAGCTCGCGCGCTTCGGCGGACGCGAGGTCGACACGACCGGCGACGGCTTCCTCGCCGTCTTCGAGAGCCCTGCGCGGGCGATTCGCTGCGCGGAGGCGATCACGGCCGGGGCGCGCGCGTTCGGTGTCGAGGTGCGTGCGGGGTTGCACACCGGCGAGTGTGAGCTGTACGGCAGCACTGTCGCGGGTGTCGCGGTGCACATCGGCGCCCGAGTGTGTCCGTTGGCAGGTCCCGGTGAGGTCGTCGTCACGTCGACGGTCCGCGACCTGGTGATGGGTTCCGACATCGCCTTCGAAGACCGTGGCAGCCACGAGCTCAAGGGTGTGCCCGGCGACTGGCATCTCCTCGCGGTGAAGGGATGACCGCATGACGCGCGACTCGGGCGGCGGCGACGTACACGAGTGGGGCCCGCTGGTGGGCGACCTCGCCATTCGGCGCGAGCGCGCGCTCGCGATGGGTGGCGAGCAGTTCGTCGAGCGGCAGCGCTCGCTCGGCAAGCTCACCGTGCGCGAGCGGCTCGACCTGTTGCTCGATCCCGGCACGTGGGTCGAGTACGGCTTGCTCGCCGATCACATGGATGCCGGCCTCGGCGACCGGTATCTCGCCGCGGACGGTGCGGTAACGGGGGTCGGCGAGGTGGAGGGCCGCCAGGTCGCGGTCGTCGCGTACGACTTCACGGTCATGGCGGGCTCGATGGGCGCAATCGGCGAGAACAAGATCCGTCGCCTTCGGCACCTGGCGGTCAGTCAGCGCATCCCGATGGTCTGGCTGCTCGACTCTGCGGGCGCGCGCATCCAGGCGACCAGCGGCTCGACGTTCGCGGGCGCGGGCGACCTGTTCCGCGAGCAGGTCGCGATGAGCGGTGTCGTGCCCATGGTCGCCGCGATGTTGGGGCACTGTGCCGCCGGTACCGCGTACATCCCGGCGCTCGCAGACTTCGTCCCGATGGTCAAGGGGACGTCGTCCATGGCGCTCGGCGGCCGTCATCTGGTGAAGGCGGCCGTCGGCGAGGACGTCACCGAGGAGGAGATGGGCGGCTCGGCGGTGCACACCAAGGTCAGCGGTGTCGCCGACCTCGAGGTTGCCGACGACGCCGAATGCCTCCGCATCGTGCGCGAGTACCTCTCGTTCTTCCCGCAGCACAATCGTGAGGCGCCGCCGGTCGCACCGTGCACCGACCCGGTGGACCGACGGGTCGACGAGCTCTACGGGATCGTGCCGACGGCACCACGCCGCGCGTACGACGTGCGGAAGGTGATCGGTGCCGTGGTCGACGACGGCGATTTCTTCGCCATCAAGCCGGAGTGGGCGAAGAACATCGTCACGGGCCTCGCGCGCGTCGGCGGGCAGCCCGTCGGCATCGTCGCGAACCAGCCGATGGTCCTGGGTGGCGCGCTCGACGTCAATGCCGCCGACAAGGCGGCCCGGTTCGTCTGGTTGTGCGACGCGTTCGGGATCCCGCTGGTGTTCCTGCACGACGTCCCCGGGTTCATCGTCGGATCGGCCGTCGAGAAGCAGGGCATCATTCGGCATGGCGCCAAGATGCTGTTCGCGGTGAGCGAGGCCACCGTGCCGAAGATCAGCGTCGTCATGCGCAAGTCCTACGGTGCCGGCTACTTCGTCATGAATGGTCTCGCGTACGAGGCCGACTACATCGTCGCTTGGCCCACGGCCGAGATCGCCGTGATGGGACCGGACGGCGCGGTGAACATCATCCATCGCAGGACCCTCGAAGCGGCGCCCGAGGAGGAGCGCGCGCAGCGGCGTATCGAGCTCGCCGAGGAGATCCGCGCCAACATCGATCCGTACATCGCCGCAGGGCACGCACAGCTCGACGACGTCATCGACCCTGCAGAGACGCGTCTCGCGATTCACCGCGGGCTCGAGGTGGCGCGGAACAAGCGGGTCGACCGGCCATGGCGCAAGCACGGCGTGCTGCCGGTCTAGCGCTCAGGGGCTACGGCGCGAGGCGCAGGCGGAGCCAGGCTCGCTCCGGTGTGACGAAACCGAGCGACGCGTAGAGAGGCGCGCCCTCCGTGCTCGCGTACAGCTCGACGGCTTCGATCTCCCGGTCGCACAGCCAGTCGATGATCGCCCGCATGATGACGGTCGCGAGGCCCTTGCGCCGGTGCGCGCGCTCCGTTGCCACCCATTGCACGTGCCCGACGCGCCCGTCGGGATTCTCGGCCGTCGGCAGACGCTGGTGGACGAGCACGACACCGCTTGCGATCAGCTGTCCCGGCTGATCCGGCGCGTCGACGACGAACGCGGCCGCAGTTCCCGAAGCGAGCTCGGCGCGGAGCACCTCGACCGCGCGGTCGTGCCAGGTGTCGACGTCCGGCTCGATGCCCATCGACGAGAGCATCACCGCGCCCATGCGGATGAGCTCCTCGAAGTCGCCAGGGGTTGCGATCCGCGCTTCCATCCCCCGAGTCTCCCAGCCATTAGCCTCCCCTCGACCCCGACTTTCTTGCACTTACCGTTGCCATACCAACGGTTTCCGCAAGAAAGTCAGACGCCGACGCCAGTTGGCCTGGAGCGAGCACGCCCGAAGGGCGCGCGCAGCGACGCAGCGGAATGAGTGGCCGCGGCGCAGGTACCCTGCGCCGCAACGAATGGAGCAATCAGGTGGCGGAGATCAGAGCGGAGATCACGGCGAACGTGTGGCAGGTCGTCGCCGAAGAGGGGCAGATGGTCGCCGAGGGCGACGAGATCTGCATCCTCGAGTCCATGAAGATGGAGATCCCGGTCGTCACCGAGATTCCGGGTGTCGTGCGCGAGCTGTACGTCGAGCCGGAGCAGGTCGTGCAGGAAGGCGATCTCATCGCGCTCATCGACGAGAGCTGAACCGGCCCTCGCCATGGCGCACATCGCTTGGGACACGCCGGGCGAGCACGTTGCCATCGCCACGATCGAACGTCCGGAGAAGCGCAACGCGCTCAACGCCGAGATGTGCGACGAACTCCGCGCGCACCTCGAGCAGGCACCGGAGCTGCGAGCGGTCGTGATCACGGGCTCCGGTGTCGCGTTCTCGGCGGGCGCAGACATCGGCAGACGGGCCGCCGAGGTCGATGCAGGTACGGGGCTCGTCCACGACAGCTTCCGTCCTGCGTTCGAGGGCTTGCTCCGGGCGATCATCGACGCGCCCTTCCCCGTGATCGCGGCGGTCAACGGTGCGGCGCTCGGTGCAGGGATGCAGCTCGTGGTGGCGTGCGATCTCAGAGTCGTCGCGCGGAGCGCGACGTTGGGCATCCCGGCCCCGCAACGCGGCATCGTGCTCAGCGCAGCGAACGTCCTGAGGCTCGCGAGGGTCGTGGGTCAGGCCAACGCGCGGGACATCCTGTTCACCGGAAGGACGATGTCGGCCGAGGAGGCAGACGACATAGGCCTCGTGCACCGGCTCGTGCGCGACCCGCGGGCCGCGGCCTTGGACCTGGCGATCGAGATCGCGCAGCTGGCGCCGTTGTCGGTGCGCAGCCACAAGCGCGCGCTCAACCTGATCTCTGAATCCGGCGCCCTCGACAACGCGGCCCTCGACGAGCTCCGCGAGCTCGAACGCGCCGCGTTCGCGAGCGAGGATCTGCAGGAGGGTCTCGCGGCGTTCGCGCAACGGCGGCCGCCCGAGTTCGAGGGCCGTTGACGCAAAGCTGAGGGAAGACCGCTAGTAGCCGTTCGGCAGGACGCGCTCGAGGTGGTAGTAGAAGACGAAGAGCACAACGAGGAACGGGATCGCGCCTGCGATCCAGACGTACCAGTGCTTGAACCGGTGGAAGAGCAGCCACCAGAGCGCGCCGACGGCTGCAGCAAACAGGCCCCAGAGCCACACGGGGACCTTGGAGTCCGACTCGCCTTGCAGTCCATTGTCGAGCGACTTCACCTCGGTGTTGCGGGTCGCCGCCGGGGTCACGGCATCGCTCTTGTCCTTGACGAGCGCCGCCTTCACCACGAGACGCTGCCGCGCCGAGTACTTCGGATTGCAGGTCGTGAGGGTGATCGTCGCGTTGCGCGTGGGTAAGAGGACGCTCACGTCGGTCGGGTGCACGATGAGCTGCTGGGTCATCGAATAGTGGAAGGTGCCCGCCTTGGTCTGGATGACGATCGCGTCGCCTCGCGTCAGCTCGTCGATCCGGTTGAACGGCGCGAGATACGTGGTCCGGTGCCCTGCGATCGCCGAATTGCCGAGCTGGCCGGGCAGCGGCGTGCCCGGGTAGTGGCCGGGACCCTTACGGAGATCGGCACGGGAGGTGCCCTCCACGATCGCGAAGTTGGCACCGATCTTGGGGATCTTGATCAGGCCGAGCACCTGGCCCTCGGGAGGCGCCACGAGGGGCTGCGCCGGTGTTGCGGTGGGTCGCGGTCGCGCCTGGAGCTCTTTGTGGAAGTCGTGCTTGAGCGCGCTCTGCTGACGCCGGGTGTAGAGGCCGGTTCCCCAGAGCTGGTACGCGACGAAGAGCAGGATCAGCAGGCCGACGGTGATCAGGCCGCGTCCGATCCACCCGATCGCTCGCCGCATGATTCGACTGTAGGGGGCACGTTCGGGTTCTCAGGGTCACACGGTTCGCCCGGCCTATCGGGCGATTCGTACACTTGATGGTCCTGGCCGTGCCCCAGCAGCGGGGCCCCGGAGGCTCGCGTGCCCCTCGTCGTCAAGCTCCGCTCTGTTGTCTGCCTCCTGGGAAGGTTTCCTGCGCTCGCCGGCATCGACCTCGACGTCGCGCCGGGCGAGCTGGTGCTCCTGTCGGGGCCGAACGGTGCCGGGAAGACGACGGTGCTGCGGCTCATCGCAGGTCTCGTGCCACCTCGATCGGGTCACGCGGAGGTCTTCGGTCACGACCTTTACGAGGACCGGATCAGCGCTCGCCGCAGGCTGGCGCTCGTCGGTCACGAGACCTTTTGCTACGACGAGCTCACGGTGCGGGAGAACCTGCGGTTCATCGCCCGCGCGGCCGACGTCTCGGGGGACGTCCGGCGCGTCGTCGACGACGTGGTGGCCACGACAGGGCTGGGCGAGGTCGCGGGCGTGCTGCACGCGCGCCTGTCGGCAGGGCAGCGGCGCCGCCTCGCGCTCGGCGCGGCGCTGGTGCGCGACCCCGAGCTGTACCTGCTCGACGAGCCGCACGCGGGGCTCGACGCGGACGGTCGCGCGGTGCTGAACAACGTGCTCGCCGGGGCCCGCTCGCGCGGCCGCACGATCGTCATGGCATCGCACGAGCTGGAGCTCGCCCGCGAGATCGCGAGCCGTGAGGTCCGGATCGAGGCCGGCATGGCCAGCGAGGTGCCCCAGCAGCAACCCGTCACGGAAGCGATCAGATGAGCGTCTGGGGTGAGGCGCGCATGGTCGCGGCCAAGGACTTGCGGATCGAGCTGCGGTCCCGCGTCGCGCTGGCGCAGATCCTCCCGTTCGGGCTCATCGTGATCCTGCTCTTCGCGTTCGCGCTCGACCCGGACCGGGGGCTGCTCCCGCGGGTCGCACCAGGTCTGTTCTGGGTGGCAGTGCTGCTCGCCGCGCTCCTGGCGCTCGGACGATCGTTCTCGATCGAGCAGCAGTGGAACGCCCGCGACGGTCTTCGCATCGCAGGCCTCGACGGCGGAGCGATCTTCCTGGGCAAGGCGGCTGCCATCGCCACCGAGCTGTTCGTGCTCGAGGTCGTGCTCGGGGCGGGTGTGGTGCTGCTCTACGACGTCAGCGTCCACGGCTTGGGGATCCTCCTGCTGAGCGCCGTGGCCGCGACCATCGGTTTGGCGGCCACCGGTACCCTCTACGGCGTGCTCGCAGCCGGGCTCCGGCTGCGCGAAACGCTGCTGCCGCTGCTGCTGCTGCCGGTTGTCGCTCCGGTGATGCTGGGTGCGACACGGGCGTTCGAAGACGGGCTCCAGGGCTCGCCGGGCGACGCGTGGCCGTGGATCGCGCTGCTGGCGATCTTCGCCGTGCTCTACACGGCGATCGGCGTGCTGGCCTTCGGCTCGTTGTGGGAAGAGGCGTAGATGGAGGCAACCGGAGGGCGCCGGAATCGGAGCCGACCATCAGAGGAAGAGGCGTAATGGAGGTAACGGGAGAGCGCCCGGAGAGGAGCCCGGACCGCAGCCGGGACGAGCTCCTGGGCAGGACGACCCGCCGGGTCGTCGCGGTCGCGTCGATCGTCTCGTTGATCGTGCTGGCGGTGTTCGGGCTGTGGGTCGCTCCTCCGGACGCGGTCCAGGGCGACGCACAGCGCATCATGTACCTGCACGTCCCCGCGGCCTGGATCGCGCTCTACGTCGCGTTCGGTGTGACGGCGCTCGCGTCGGCGCTCTACCTCTGGAAGCGGACACGCTCGATGGTCTGGGATCGCCTCGCGGGCGCATCCGCGGAGGTCGGTGTGGTGTTCACCGCGCTCACGCTCGTGCTCGGCTCGTTGTGGGGGCGGCCGGTCTGGGGCGTCTGGTGGGCGTGGGACGCGCGTCTCGTGACGACGGCGGTGCTGTTCTTCCTCTACCTCGGGTACCTGGCGCTGCGACGCATCCCCGGTGATCCCGACTCGTGCGCGAAGCGCAACGCGATCGCAGCGCTCATCGCGTTCGTCGACGTGCCGATCGTGCACTTCTCGGTCGACTGGTGGCGGACACTGCACCAGAAGGCGACGGTGTTCAACCCCGCGTTGAATCCGCACATCCACGGTGTCATGGCGCTGACACTCTGGATCGGCGTCCTGGCGTTCAGCATCTCGTACGTGTACCTCCTGGATCGCCGCTACCGCCTCGCCGTGCTCGACGAGGGTCGTGAGGAGCGCGAGATCGAGCAGGCGATCGCGGAGCGCACGCGTCCGCGACAGACAGCGAAGGTCGGTGCGTCATGACCGACGCGGGCTTCGTCATCACCGCGTGGACGCTCACCGCCGTCGTGCTGATCGCGTACGTCGCGATGCTCTTCCTGCGGATCCGGCGCGGCGAGCGGAGCCTCGACTCCCCGGACCCGCGCCGATGAGGAGTGCCACCTCCAGGAGGCGCACCCGCTACTACGTCGCCGGTGGAGTGTGCCTGCTCGCCGTCGCCGCGATCGTCGTGCTCGTCGTCGGGCTCTCCAACAACGTCGTGTACTTCCGCACCGTCTCCGAGGCCGTGCACACGCGCGCGAAGCAGGGGGAGCACCGCTTCCGGCTCGCGGGCGCGGTCGTGCCGGGAACGATCCACCCGACGAACCACGGCGTCCGCTTCGACATGACCGACGGTAAGGCGACGGTCGAGGTCAACCACGACGGCTCTCCTCCCGAGCTGTTCAAGCCCGGTGCTCCCGTGGTGTGCGACGGCCGTTGGGGCAAGGGAAGCATCATCGTGTTCGACTCGGATCAGATCGAGATCAAGCACGGCAGTGACTACACGCCGCCGAGCGTGAACACGAAGAAGGCTCCGAAGCCGGACACGGGAGCCATCACCGGATGAGGGCGCAGGTCGGCGTCCTCGGTCTCATCATCGGGCTGGTGGGCGCCGTCTCCGGTGTCGTGTTCCTCGGGCTCGGCATCCGCTTCCGCGAGCACGTGCACGTCGTGTGGGGGCGGCGCGCCGTCTTCGTGATGCTCGGAGGAGCGGTGCTCGCCGTGATCGCCATGGAGTGGGCGCTGCTGACGCACGACTACACGATCAAGTACGTCGCCGAGAACAACGCGCGCGCGACACCGCTCCTCTTTACGGTCACCGGCCTGTGGGCTGCGCTCCAGGGCTCGATCCTGCTGTGGGCGCTGATCCTGTCCGGCTACATCACCTTCATGGCGGTCCGGTTCCGCAAGCGGCTCGACGACCGTCTCGTCCAGTGGGCGCTCGTCGTCGCTCTCTCGGTCGCGGTGTTCTTCTTCCTCTTCATGATCATCGCCGCGAACCCGTTCAAGCTCGTGAGCGGCGCGACACCGGCGGACGGGACCGGTCCCAATCCTCTGCTCCAGAACCATCCGCTGATGGCGTTCCACCCGCCGATGCTCTACCTCGGCTTCGTCGGCATGACCGTCCCCTTCGCGTTCGCGATGGCGGCGCTCATCACAGGTCGCTTCGGTGAGGGATGGCTGGAGGACACGCGACGCACGACGCTCATCGCGTGGGGCTTCCTCACCGTCGGCATCATCCTCGGCGCATGGTGGAGCTACGAGGTTCTTGGATGGGGCGGCTACTGGGGCTGGGACCCCGTCGAGAACGCATCGCTGCTCCCGTGGCTCACCGCGACTGCGTTCATCCACTCCGTGATCGTCCAGGAGCGGCGCGGCATGCTCCGCGTCTGGAACCTCTCGCTCGTCATCGCGACGTTCTGCCTCACGATCCTCGGCACCTTCCTGACGCGCTCCGGTGTCATCAACTCGGTCCACGCGTTCACTGAATCGTCGATCGGCCCGTGGCTCCTCACCTTCCTCGGCATATGCGCCGGAGCCGGGCTCGCGCTGATCGCGTGGCGGGCCGATGAGCTCCACGCTCCGGGACGCATCGATTCGCCGATCTCGCGCGAGTCGGCGTTCCTCGCGAACAACCTGCTCTTCACCGGTCTCGCGTTCATCATTCTGCTGGGCACCGTGTTCCCGCTCATCGCCGAGGCGCTGACGGGCAACCAGCTGTCCGTCGGCGGTCCGTACTTCGATCGCATGACCACACCGGTCGGCCTCGTGCTCCTGTTCATCATGGCGGCCGCACCCGCGCTGCCCTGGCGTGCCGCGAGCGGAGACGTGTTGCGGCGCCGCCTGTTGGTGCCGGCATACATCGGCGCCTCCGTGATGCTGCTCACGATCGTGCTCTGGACGCGCGACGTCGAGACCGTCATCGCATTCGGTCTGGCCGCGTTCGCGTTCTCGGCGATCGTGCGCGAGACCTGGGTGGCGGTGCGCTCCCGTCGACGCGCCGACTCCACGAACAGCGTGCTCGCCCTCCGGCGGACGGTCGCCGGGAACCCGCGGCGCTATGGCGGCCTCGTGGTCCACACGGGTGTGCTGTGCATCGCAGTTGCGCTCGCGGCGGCGGGCTCGTTCGGCTCGAAGCACGAGGTGCAGCTCGACCACGGGAAGTCGGCGACGGTCGACGGCTACCACGTCACGTTCAAGGGTGTGCACTCCGAGCGCAGCGGACAGAAGGCGACCGTCTCCGTGGAGCTGGGCATCCACAAGGGCGGCAGGTCGCTCGGCACGTACGCGCCCGCGTTGTCGACGTACCCGAACAGCGCGACCGCGATCGCCACGCCCTCGGTGCATACAGGCCTCTTCGAGGACCTGTACCTCACGCTCGTGTCCTCACCGAACCAACGCGGGCGGGTCACGGTCGGCGTGGCACGGAATTCGATGACGCTCTGGATCTGGTTGGGCGGGGCGATCATGGCGATCGGCACGGCAATCGCCCTGACGCCCACGAAGCGCAGGCGGCGCTCGCCGGACCTGGAACCCGACGACGACGTCGACGACGAGCTCGCCGAGATGGCCGAGTCGGAGGTGCCGGCGTGAAGCACCCCCTGCGATGGGTTGCCCTCGGCGTCGCGATCATCGTCGCGGCGTTCGCCGTCGTGCTCGCTGCGAACGTCGGCAAGGATCCCAACGCCGACGCGCGCACCAGCAAGCTGACCGGCAAGCCGGCGCCCGCGTTCACGGTCGAGGCGCTGAACGGGGAGCAGATCTCGCTCGCGTCGCTGCGCGGCAAGACCGTGATCGTGAACTTCTGGAACACCTGGTGCCTGCCGTGCCAGAACGAGCTCCCGGCACTGCAGTCCTGGTACGCCGCACACCGCAGCGACCCGAGCATCGTGATGCTCGGCATCGTGCGTGACGACACCGACGCGGCGGTGCGCGACTACGTGAAGACGCAGAAGATCCCCTGGACCGTGGCGTTCGACCGCGGGAGCAAGACAGCCCTCGACTTCGGCACGCGCGGCCAGCCGGAGACCTACGCGATCAGCCCGGACGGTGTCATCGTCGGCAGCATCCTCAGTGAGGTCACACCGAGCATCCTCGATCAGATGGTTGCCGTCGCACAGGGGACCTGATGTCGCGCCGGGCATGGGCATGGTTCGGGCTCGGCGTGCTCGTCGTCGGCGTGCTCGCGGTAGCCCTCTGGCCGCGCGGTCACGAGTCGACGGCTGCACGCGCGCACCGGCTCGAGACCGAGATCAAGTGCGTCGACTGCGAGAGCCTGTCGGTCGCGGACAGCGAGACCGACACGGCCCGGGCTGCTCGCGCCGACATCCTCGAACGTGTGCGGCACGGCGAGTCCGACGCGACCATCCGCCAGGCCTACGTGGACCGGTTCGGCCAGTCGGTGCTGCTCAAGCCGGCCACGAACGGCATCGGTCTGCTGGTCTGGGCGTTGCCCGTCGGGCTGCTGATCGTGGGAGCCGGCGGGATCGTCCTCGCCCTCCGGCGCTGGCAGCGCCAACCCCGCATGAAGGCCACGGAAGCAGACGAGGAGCTGGTGGAGCGCACCCGCGCCGAGCTCACTAAGGGCAGGAAGACGTGAAGACAGAAGAGGAGCGCGACTTCCTGCTCCGCTCGCTCGACGACCTCGAGCGCGAGCGCGCGGCAGGGGCCATCGACGACGCGACCTATGAGCGGCTGCACGACGACTACACCGCGCGTGCCGCAGCAGCCGTCCGGTCGCTGCGCGACGGCGTCGACGCGACGCCTGAGACCCCCGGGACCTCCGCGCGCCGGCGCGGGCTGGTCATCGGCGGCTTGGTCGCGTTTGCTCTCGTGGCGTCGATCGCTCTCGCGTACGGCGTGGGTGCGCGGCTACCGGGCCAGACGGTCACCGGAGGCGTTCCGGTCCAGAAGCCGGTGTCGAACCAGCAACGTGAGGCTTCGCTCCGGGCGGCCGTCACGAAGGCGCCCAAGAACGTCGACGCGCACCTCAACTTGGCTCGGTTCTACGCGAGCGAGAGCAAGTTCCCGGACGCGCTGCACGAGTTCGAGGCAGCCGCAACACTCGCCCCGAACGACCCCGAGCCCTTCGCGTACAGCGGGTGGGTGCTCGTCATCGAAGGAGCGCCCGATCAGGGCCTCGAGCTCGTCGACAAGGCGCTCACCATCGACCCGAACTACGCCGACGCCCGCTTCTTCAGGGGCACGATCCTGTTGCGCGACAAGAACGACCCGGGTGATTCGATCGGCGAATTCCAGCGCTACCTTGTCGCGCAGCCACAGGGGCCGTTCGCGGATGTGGTGCGCCAGCTGCTCGCAGAGGCGGTGAAGGCGAACGGCGGCACCGCAGCCCACCACTGAGCCGGAAGAGAGAGGTCATCCCATGCCCGAGCCCCCCGAGTACCAGATCGACGGCTCCAAGATCTACCGGACGACGATCACCACTGATCGCGGAACGATCGTCATGGATCTCGACCCACAGCTCGCCGCGAACACCGTCAACAACTTCGTGGGCCTCGCGCGGCAGGGTTACTACGACGGTCTGACCTTTCACCGCGTCGTTCCCGACTTCGTGATCCAGGGCGGCTGCCCGGAGGGCACCGGCACCGGTGGACCCGGCTACAAGTTCCGCGACGAGGACGTGAAGGGCGAGTACACGCTCGGCGCGGTGGCAATGGCGAACGCGGGCCCGAACACGAACGGCTCGCAGTTCTTCATCACGGTCGACGACTGCACCCGCAAGCTCTCGAAGGACTACAACCTGTTCGGCTACGTCGTCGAGGGCATCGACGTCGCGCAGAACGTGGAAGTAGGCGACGTGATGCAGTCGGTCACCGTCGAGGAGCGCGACCGCTAGCGAGCCCGCGGGCTCAACGCGACTCTGCGAGCGCTGCTTCCTCGGCGCGCATCACGGAACGGACGAGCTCGACGATGTCCGGGTCGGCCTTCGACGGCGCGCCCGCGTCGTGGACCGGCTGAGGGTCGTACTCGAGCCCAAGCTGCACGGCCTGTGCGACCTGCGGGCCGAACACTGTGTCAGTGAGCATCAGCGCGAGGTCGATCCCTGCCGAGACGCCGGCGCCGGTGACGATCTTGCCTTCGACAACCACACGCTGCTCGGTCGGCGTCGCACCGAACGAAGCGAGCGCGTCGTAGGCGACCCAGTGCGTCGTTGCACGCAGACCGTCGAGGATGCCCGCAGCTCCGAGCAGCAGCGCACCGGTGCACACGGACGTCGTCCACGTGGTGGTGGGATGCGCGCGGCGAATCCACTCGACGATCGGCTCGCCCGGCCTTGCGAGCAGGCGTGTGATGGTGCCACCGGGCACGAGCAGCACGTCGGGGCTCGGCACGTCGTCGAAGGTGTGGTCGATCTGGAAGTGCAACAGCCCGTTGTCGTCGGGGAGCGGCCCGCGCTTCTCGGCGCAGACGACCACATCGAGGCCCGGGACGTTCGTGAACACCTGGTACGGGCCGATTGCGTCGAGGGCGGTGAACCCGGGATAGAGGCCGATCGCTACTTGCATGTGGCTGCTCCTTGTCGTGGGGATCTACGAGGCTCGGCGCCCGAAGTGCTGTCGGTAACGGTCGGGGGTGGTGCCGACACGGCGCCGGAACGCGCGGTGGAGTGTCTCGGCGTGGCGCATGCCGACACTGGCGGCGATCGTCGACACTGTGAGGTCGGTGTCCTCGAGGAGGCGCCGTGCCGCCTCGACGCGGACGGACTCGACGTAGGCAGCAGGTGTCGTACCGGTCTCGCGGCGGAAGGCCCGCGCGAACGTCCTCGGTGCCATACCGGAGCGCTCCGCGAGCAGCTCGACGGTGAGCTCCTCCTCGAGGTGGTCGGCGAGCCAACGCTGGGTGTCGGCGATCGTGCGATCGCCGACCGCTCCTGTGCGGAGCTGCGCGCTGAACTGGGACTGGCCGCCCGGTCGCCGCACGAACACCACCAGCCACGCGGCGACCTCGTGCGCGAGCTCGGGACCGTGATCGTGCTCGACCAGGGCGAGC
>DATBHZ010000023.1:0-3617 GCA_036557185.1 Acidimicrobiia bacterium
CGCTTCAAGCACCCCAAGCCGTCGAAGCCGGAGATCATGGTCGTCGCCGACATCTCGGGCTCGGTGGCCAGCTTCGCCCGGTTCACGCTGCAGTTCGTCTATGCGATGGCGGGCCAGTTCTCGAAGGTGCGCTCGTGGGTCTTCATCGACGGCATCGACGAGGTCACGCGCTACTTCCAGGAAGCCGACGAGATGTCGGAGGCGGTCCATCGCGTCAACACCGAGGCGGATGTCGTCTGGGTGGACGGCCACTCCGACTACGGGCACGCCTTCGAGGTCTTCCGCGATCGCCATCTCCACGAGATCACGACCAAGACCTCGATCATCCTGCTCGGCGACGCGCGCAACAACTACCACTCGGCGCAAGCGGGCGTGCTCAAGGAGCTGCGAGATCGAGCACGCAAGATGTACTGGCTCAACCCGGAGCCTCGGGGCTACTGGGACACCGGTGACTCGATCGTCTCGGAGTACGCCGTCTACTGCGACGGGCTCTACGAGTGTCGCAACCTCCGACAGCTGGAGCGCTTCGTCTCGGCGATCGTCGAGACCTGACGCGCGTCGGCGCGTGTCAGAGGGCGGCGCGCCACATCGTCCACGTCGGCGGCCCGTCCGGTGCCGGATGCAACGTCTCGCGCAGCTCGAACCGGCGCCGCGCATACCAGGCGAGGTTCGACTCCTTGTCGGTCTCCAAGTAGGCGTCGAGGCCCTCGTGGTCCAAGGGGTCGAGTGTGTGGTCGATGAGACGTGCGCCGATGCCTTGGCCCTGCCGCTCGGGCTCCACCCCGAGGATCGCCAGGTACCAGTGCTCGTTCTTGGGGTGGACCTTCTCTGTCGCATTCAGGTATGTGAGGGCCATTCGCATCCGCGACGGCGCGTGACGTCCGAGCGCGAGCACGTTCGCGAGCTGACGGAGCTGGCGAAGCTGCGACGGCGGGTACCTTCCGGGTGCGTACCAGCACGCGGCGCCGATGATGCGGCGATCCTCGACAGCGACGTACACGTCGCCGAAGGGCAACGCATCGGAGCACACCGCCCGGAAGAAACCCGCGGTGATGCGCGCGCGGGCCCGGTCGTCGGGGAAGAGGTACTCGAAGATGGGCGAGTCGTCGAAGGCGCGAGCGAGCATGACCGCCGCTTCGCCGAGCCTTGTGCGTTCGAGGTGCTCGATGACCAGGTCCGCCATGCGCGTGCGAGCCTAACGACCGGGCCCCGAGGCGATCAGCTCCATCGGTCAACCTAGACTGCGCGCGTGTCGGAGCGGCTCGGGATCTTCGGAGGCACCTTCGACCCGATCCATGTTGCACACGTCGCGGCAGCCGCCGAGGTCCGGTTCGCGCTCGACCTTGATCGCGTGCTCATGGTGCCCGCGGGGGCGCCCTGGCAGAAACAGGGCAAGGTCGTCGCCGGTGCCGAAGATCGCGCTGCGATGGTCAAGCTTGCGTGCGCCGATGTCGATGGTCTGGAGATCTGCCGTGTCGAGATCGACCACCCGGGGCCGTCCGTCACGGCCGACACGCTCGAAGCGCTGCGTGCTCCGAGCCGGTCCCTGTTCCTGATCCTGGGCGCTGATGCAGTGGCGAACATGCCCACCTGGCGACGGCTGGAAGACACGCGCGAGCTGGCAACGGTCGTGTCTGTCGAACGCGCCGGTGAGCAGGCGTCATCACCCGGTAACGGATGGGATCTGGTCCATGTCTCGATCCCGAGGCTCGACGTCGCGTCGTCCGACATCCGCTCTCGTCTCGCGTCCGGGCGGCCTATCGACGGCTTGGTCCCGCCGAGGGTCGCCAACTATTTGCACGATCACGACCTCTACACTGCGCGCTGATGGGTAGGCGGGGTGGCGAGAGCGCCGTCGACGACCTCTTCGTTCGTCCCGGTTTTCGAGCGGCAAGACGTCGGAACAAGCGAGCAAAGCGCCGGGAGGCACGGCTCCGGCACGAGGAAGAGCTCCGTCGTGAGCGCATTGCAGTGCGCGAGGCCGAGCTCGCCGCCGAGGTGCATGCGAAGCGGGACCGCACGCGCTCTCTGGCAACCGAGCCGCGGGTGGAGCCGATCGCCGGGACCGAGCCCTACCCGCAGTCACTCGATTCGCTCGACGCGCTCACCCCACGCCGCTCCAACGGCCGGACGGCGCCGCAACGGCCGGCCGAGGTGCCGGCGTCTCGTCGTGCGCGCCGTGAACGCACCCAGAACCGCCGCTTCTGGCGCGTGACGATGCCGATCATCGCCGGGCTGCTCGCCGCAGCGGTCGCGGTCGGCGGGCTCGTTCGGGCGGTCTCGGGCTCGAGCGGCACGTCGCGCGAGGCGTCGCACGCTGCAGCCGGTCCGCCCCCGGAGACGTTGCTCCTCGTGTCACGCGGGCGCGACGGACGCGCCGACCTGATGGTGCTGTTCGGCGTCGACGGCAACAACGGCTCGGTGCTGCTCATCCCCGGGGCGACGCAGGTGACGGTGCCTGCCTTCGGCGACGAGACCCTCACGGATCTCCCGCGTCTCGCGAAGCCCGCCGTCGTGACGTCGACCCTCGAGAACCTCCTCGGCGTGAGGATCAACCAGGTGCTGTTCGTCACGCCGCAGACGCTCGCTCCGCTGCTCGCGCCGGCGCAGCCGCTGAATGCGAACTTGCCGAACGACGTGAGCTTCAGCGCGTCGGGTGACCCCGCGTTCCGCGCCGGGACGGTCCGCCTGAACGGACAGAGCGCCGCGACCTTGCTCACGAGGGCCCAGACGGTCGGCGAGCTGCAGCGGCTCGTGACCGTGCAAGCAGTCCTGAACGCGTGGCTCTCTCGGCTCCGTCAACCCCAGGTGGCCGGCCCGACGGTGTCGAGGCAGCCGAAGCTGCTCGTGCTCGACGACATGTCACACACGCACGTTCGGGTGGACACGTTGCCGGTCGACACTCTCGCCACACCGGATGGCACGCTGCGACTCGCAGCGCGGCGCGGGGACCTGGTCAACTACGCCAAGGACGCGTTCGGCGGGTCGCTCATCGCACCGGGTGACAAGCGACCGAAAGTAGAGATCCTGAATGGCACGGGTGCGATCGGTGTGTCGCAGGCGGTGAGCGACCGGGTCGTGCCCGCGGGCGACGAGGTCCTGCTCACGAACAACATCCCCGGCTTCGGCGTCCGCAAGACGCAGGTCGTCTTCTACAGCGATTCGGGACGGGCCGCGGCACAACGCGTGTTGCAGGCGCTGCGTTGTGGAAAGCTTGCACAGGCGCGCCAACCGAGCGGCACGGTCGACGTCACCGTCGTGGTGGGGTCGGACTGCCCGGCGCTCGGTGCGCCGAGGGGCCAGTGACCGGCGAGGGATCGAACCAGGCACGGAACGTTGGCGAAACGTTGACGGAACATTGACGGGAGAACCGCAGCTGGACGCCTTCGAGCGAGCGCGCGTTGCGGCACGGGCAGCAGCCGAGAAGAAGGCGTCGGACATCGTCCTGCTCGACGTCGGCGACATCATCGGCATCGCGGATGTTTTCGTGATCACGAGCGGGAGCAACACCCGGCAGGTCCGCACGATCTGCGAGGAGATCGAGGAAGCGCTCCAGATCGAGGCCGACAGTTCGCCGCGTGGGGTCGAGGGCGTGCGCGACGGCTCATGGGTGCTCC
>DATBHZ010000024.1:0-8106 GCA_036557185.1 Acidimicrobiia bacterium
GCACGCGCTGAACGACGAACTGCAACGGGTGGTGTTTTCAAGCTACGCAATACATCGGCAGGATGCCACTCATGGTTCGCGATTTTTCGCTGACCTGCGACGACGGGTGGCAGGTCAGCGTGACCGCGTGGCTACAGAGTGTGGCGAGAGTGTCGTTTGTCCTATACGGGCCACCCGGCGGAGGCCGCGGGGAGCGGTTTGCCGGGAGGGGCCAGGTCCGGCACCGACCATTTCATGGCCGCGGCCGTCTGCTTCGCCACGTTCTGCCATTCGGACACGTTCCATCCGTCGGCTGCGGCGCCGACGGTGGTGTCCTGGCGGAGGTAGACGAACGCGGGGAGGTGCTCGAGGCCGAGGCTCTGGACGAAGGCCCGGTCGGGGTCCACGAACGTCAGCACGTGGTCAGCTTCCTCGCCGAGGATCCGCCGGGCGATCGTCGCCGTGCCCGTGACGACGTACGCGGTCCGTACGTCCGAGTCGCCGAGGACCGCGCCGATCCGCTGCGCGACCGGGATCCAACCTGCCGCCTCGGGGCGGTCCGGGAGGATCACGAGGCAGAGCTGGAACATGGTCGACCAGTCGTCGAGCGTGCGGGAGACGCCCTTGCTCGTGGTGAGCTCGAGTGACGGGTCGGGGTTCTTCACCACGGCGGGGAACCGTAGCGCGAGACCCCGTTAGTCTCCCGAAACATGTCGAGACGTGACCAGATCAAGATGAGCGATGACGAGGTGCGCGCGTTCCTCGACGCCGGACGCGACCTCCAAGTCGCGTCGATCAACGGCGACGGAACACCGCACCTCGTCACGATGTGGTACGCGCTCGACGGCGAAGAGCTCGCGTTCTGGACGTACGGCAAGAGTCAGAAGGTCGTCAACCTCAAGCGCGACCCGCGGATCTCCGCGCTCGTCGCCACAGGTGAGAAGTACGAGCAGCTGCGGGGGGTCTCCGTCTCGGGAACCGCCGAGATCGTCGAAGACCGCGAGGCGGTGCTGGCGTTCGGCGAGAGGGTCTTCGAGCGCTACTGGGGCCCGATCACCGACGACGCGGTCCGCGAGGGCGTCCACGTGATGGGCTCGAAGCGCGTGGTGATCCGAATCCGGCCGGAGAAGGTCGTGAGCTGGGACCACTCCAAGCTCGGGGGCGTGTACTGACGGCGAGCGGCCTCTAGAGGCCGATGGCCCGCAGCATCGAAGGCGGCATCCCGCCGTCGCCCTCCCGCAGCATCGCGGCCTTCTCGATGTTGATCGGGTCGCGTTGCTCGCGCTCGGGCCACGCGTCCCACGGTCCCGGCGGGATCTTCCCCTCCACGCAGTGGCGGAGATACTCCTGCAGCAGGCGCACTTCGGTCTCGCCGCCGATCGGACCGTGACCGGGAACGATCGTCTCTGCCAGCCCGGCCACTGCGTCGAGCACGTTCACCCACGTCGCCGGATCCCCCTGGAAGCCGAGGGGCGTCACCCCGAAGAAGCAGAGGTCGCCCGCGAACAGCACGTCCGCGTCCGCGACGAGCACCATCAGGTCGCCGTCGGTGTGACCGTTCGCCGGCAGCAGTTCGGTGCGGTACGTCATCTGCGCCGCGTCGTCCACGATATGGCTCACGGGCCGGGTGCCCGCTTCCGCGAGATCGTCGAACTCCTCGGCGAACGCGGGCATGAAGGCCTTGTACGCGTCGAGGGGCATCGACTGGTCGAGAAGATCGCTCGTGTACTGCGTTCCGAGGATCATCGCGTTGCGGAACGCAGTCGTCCCGCCGACGTGATCGATGTGCGCGTGCGTGAGCACGACGCGCTTCACGGTGCGGTCGAGCTCCGCGACAGCCGCGGCGAACGGCTCCCATTGTGAACGGACCATGAGCGTGTCGATGACCGTCAGCCCGTCGTCGTCGACCACGACCCCGGCATTGCTGACGCCCGTCTCGCCGCCGGGCTGCAGCCACGCGTAGACGCCCTCGGCGATCTCGGTGAGCTCGAGAGCCGGCGCGTCCGTCACGGTGACGACGGTACCGTGCCGGGTGTGGAGGTGCAGCCGGCCGCGAGCGTCGACGAGGTCTTCGAGGTGCTCGCACGCGCCGATGGAGCGCGCGACTCGCTCGGTCCCGACGGCGATCCGATCGACGTCCTCGCCCACTCCTTGCAATGTGCGGACGTCCTGGCGGCGCGCGTCCCCGATGACGACGAGCTCCAGGTCGCCGGGCTCCTCCACGATCTCGGCCACGTGCTCGCACCGGGTTGCGCCGCGGAGCACGGGGAGATCGCCGGCCGCTACGTGGAGCCGCTGCTCGGACCGCGTGTGGCTCGCCTCGTGGTGCTGCACGTTCCCGCGAAGCGATATCTGGTGACCACCGAGCCGGAGTACGCGCAGTCGCTCAGCGACGGCAGCACGCTGAGCCTCGGAATGCAGGGTGGCGATCTCGACGCCCACGAGCGCGCACTGCTGGAGCGCGAGCCTCATCTCGAGGACGCGCTCGTCCTCCGTCGCGCCGACGAGGCGGCGAAGATCATCGGCAAGCGTGTCGACGGATTGGAGCGCTGGCGGCCCGTCGTGGACGATCTGGCGAGGCGCAACGGGTAACCGGCGAGAGCCAGGTCACTCCATCGCAGCGGTGATGGGCGCCGGGTCCAGGTATTCGTCGATCCGCGTGATGTGCGCGCCGTCCACCGCAACGATGAGGCACGCGGGCATCGCGAACTCCTTGCCGTTCGTCGTCGTGCCGTGCAGGACGTGCTGCTGCAGCGCACCACTCTCGAGCGGCATACGCCGGACGATCTCGTACCGACGCGCGGTCGTCGAGGAGATGAGCCAGTCGAGGACCTTGATCGCGTCGTCGAGACCGCGCTCCTGTCGGTCGAAGTTGCCCCACACGATGACGTCGGGTGAGTACACCGTCCGCACGCCCTCGATGTCGCCCGCCTCGATGGCTTTGCACAGCCGGGACAGCAGCTCGATGGGGGTCGGGTTCGCCATGCGGGCATTCTGCTCGGGTTGGGTAGGCCAGTGCAGGCTGCCCTACCCTTTCGGCCATGTCGGAACGCACTCGCAATCTGCCGCGGCGCTCCTGCCTGTCGGTTCCCGGTTCGAGCGAGAAGATGCTCGCCAAGGGCCCGACGCTCGGCGCCGACATGGTGTTCATCGACCTCGAGGACTCCGTCTCGCCGCTCGAGAAGGAAGCGGCGCGCGGCAAGGCCGTCAACGCGATCAAGACCCAGGACTGGGGCGACACGGTCCTCTGTGTGCGCGTCAACGCTTGGGACACGCCGTGGACCGCTTACGACGTGCTCGAGGTCGTCGGCAACGCGGGTGAGCGTCTCGAAGAGGTCATGCTGCCGAAGGTGCAGACGGCGGCAGAGGTCGTGGCGCTCGATCTCCTGCTCACACAGGTCGAGCAGCAGGCGGGCCTCCCCGAGGGGCACATCGGGATCGAGGCGCAGATCGAGACCGCGCGGGGCCTCATCAACGTCAACGAGATCTGTGGCGCGAGCCCGCGTCTCGAGACCATCATCCTCGGCCCGGTCGACATGTCCGCCTCGATGGAGATGCCGGGTCTGCGCGGCGGGCTGGAGATCCCCGAGTACCCCGGCGACTACTTCCATTACGTGTTCGTGCAGATCCTGATGGCGGGCCGCGCACACGGCCTCCAGGTGATCGACGGTCCGTACGTGGCGGTGCGCGACTCGGAGGGCTTCCGCGAGTTCTCCAGCCGGGCGCAGATCCTGGGCTACGACGGCAAGTGGGCCCTGCACCCCGACCAGGTGAACATCCTCAACGAGCTCTTCTCGCCGACGCAGGAGCAGTTCGACAAGGCGTGGGACATCCTCGACGCGTACCAGAAGGCGACGACCGAGGGTGACCGCAAGGGCGCCGTGATGTTCGGCGACGAGATGATCGACGAGGCCTCGCGCAAGGTGGCGGTGAAGCTCGTGAGCCGGGGCGAGCGCGCCGGCCGCACGCGCAGCGCGACCTAGGACCTGCAGCCGCGCCGCGTCAGCCGCCGGCGAGGGCCTGCTCGGTGAGCCGACGGGCGATCACGCGAAGGCACAGCGTCTCGTCGGCGCCCTCGAAGATCGAGAGCACCCGCGCGTCGACGAAGTAGCGCGAAACGGGGAACTCCTCGGCGTAGCCCATCCCGCCGTGGAGCTGCATCGCCTCCCTCGTCACCCACTCCGCGGCCCGGCACACGTAGGCCTTGACCATGCTCGCCTCGAGCGACCCTTCGCCGCGGGCCATCTTGCGCGCGACGTCGTAGGAGAACTGGCGACCGGCACAGATCAGCGCCGCCATGCGCGCGAGCTTGGCCTTGGTGAGCTGGTAGTCGAAGACGGGCTTGCCGAACACCGTGCGCTCCTGCGCGTACGCCAACCCTGCCTCGAACGCCGCCTGCATCACGCCGTTCGCGCGGGCCGCGGTCTGGAGCCGGCCGTTCTCGAAGCCCTCCATCTGGAGGTAGAAGCCCTTGCCCAGGCCGTCGTCGAGACCGATGAGGCTGCCCGCCGGCACGAACCAGCTGTCGAACGCGACCTCGTACGAGTGCATCCCGCGGTAGCCGAGGGTGTCGATCGCGCGGCCCTCGACCTTCCCGCCGCGCCCATCGTCGAACGCGAACTGGTGACCCGGCGCGGGTGGCTTGTCGACGACGAGCACGGAGAGCCCCCGGTGACCGAGTGAACGATCGGGGTTCGTCCGAGCGAGCACCATCAGCGTGTCCGCCCGGCCCGCGAAGGTGCACCACGTCTTGACGCCGTCCAGCACGTACCCGCCGTCGACCGGCAACGCCGTCACCTTCACGCCCGCGACGTCCGAGCCGTAATCGGGCTCGGTCACCATCACCCCCACGACGCGCTCACCGGACGCGATCTGGGGGAGCCACTCGTGCTTCTGCTCCTCCGTACCGCCCTTCACGATGGCTCGCGTGAGGATCTCGGGCCGGGTGATCAACGCGCCGCCCGCACCGAGCGATCCCCACGAGAGCTCCTCGGTGGCGACGCACATCGCGAGGTAATCGGAGTCGCCACCGGCGGCGAAACCTCCGTACTGCTCGGGGACCGACAGGCCGAAGCCGCCGATCTCCGCCATCCCGGTGATGATGTCCTCGGGGATATCCGCATTCTCGCGATGGATCCGCTCGGCGACCGGGCGGATCTTGTCCTCCGCGAACCGGTGGAACGTGTCGCGGACCATGTCGAACTCGTCGTCGAGGTGCGCCGCGCCTGTGCCCTGCCGCGGGAGCTGGTCGGCGATCGCCTCGAGCATCGCCGGATCGCGGTATGCGGTCACGAAATCCACGTGCGGCGCCATGGTGGCGGGGTCGGCGCCCCACTCCTCAGTGCGCGCGACGAGCCGGCCCATCACCTCGGCGACCGCATCGGCGATGTAGGCGTAGGCCAGCTTGGCCTCGAACTCACCGTGCAGCGCGTAGGTGAGCATCACGCGGCTTCCTGCGGCAGCGGCTGCCGCGTGCGCGAGGTCGTACGCGACGACCTGATGGCGGTCCAGCGCTTCGACGGAGATGCGGCCGTCGCGTGCGGCGCGCTCGGCAAGCGTCTTCGCCGTGCCGTCGACGATGCTGCCGAGCGCGTCGACGGTTGCCGCCGCGGCCTCGTGCTGGTCGGGCATGGCGGCGAGCCTACGGGCTCTTCTGCGCTGAGCTCGTGGTCGGCGGCGTCGATGCCGGGGGGCTCGTCGTCGGCGGCGAGGTCGTCGGGGCAGGCGGTGGGCTCGCTGCCGTGGTCGTGGGGACGTCGTTGCTCGTGGAGCCTTGGTCGCTCGAGTCGTGGTGGTCGGATCCCTCCGACGAGCTGTCCGACGAGTTGTTGTCCGAGCCGGTCGAGCGGTGTGTCCCGGCGACCTGGGTCGAGCCCTCGGTCTCGATCACGTCCTTCGGCTGGCTCGGCACGGCCTGGGCGGTGATCCCCCACACGGCATCGAGCTCCGCGTAGATCTTGGCCGCGAGGTAATCGGCACCGTCGGCCGAGAAGTGGACACCGTCGCCGGCGCGCGCGTCGATCGTCTTGCCCGCGGGCGTGACGAGCGTGCTCTCGTACTTGCCTTCTGCGTCCGCGAACAGCGCATGCGCGTCCACGATGGTCACGCTCGGGAACTTCTTGGCCTGCGCTCGTTGCACGGCGGCGACTTCGAGAGCGTTCTTCTCGAGCCGGTCGTCGCGCATCGGGGGCGGAACCACCCAGTAGACCGGGCGTTTGCCTTCGGCCAGCAGTGCCATCATCTGCTCGGTCCGCAGTGCGTACTGCGCGGTCTGGCTGCTGTCCCAGGTGTTCGCGTCGTTCGTGCCGACGACGAAGACGACGACCTCCGGATGCAGGCGCTGGATCTCCTGCGCCGCATGCTTGGGCCAGTCGAAGAAGTCCGGATTGGTCAGACCGCTCGACACGCGGGAGTCGAAGACCGGTTGGACGACGCCCGTCTTGGCCGTGATGTCGCCGAGTGACGGCCCGAGCGAGCCCGCGAGCGAATCACCCGCGATCCACAGGCGGAGCGGAGCGCTCGTGCTCAGGGGTCGCACCGGCTCGGTGTCGGCGACGGGCGTCCGGTTGGCCAACGGGTCCGAGGTCGGCGACGTCGCCGCCGTCGAGCTCGCCGATCCCGACGAGAGGTTCAGGACGCCGGTCGCGAAGAGCACTCCGACAGCGGCGGCCGCAACGACGAGGATCACACCGCCGATCTGCATCGCACGCCCGCGCCCGCGTCTCCGTGCCTTGCGCCGTTCCCGGCGGGACACCGGTTGGTCAGGGATGAGGTCGGTGTCGGACATGCGGAGGCAGAGGTGCGTTCGCGGACGGTTCGGCGCACGGGGACGGGCGAACGTTCGATGCTACCGGCTCACCGACCGCGTTCTCGGGTCACGTGCTCCGTCACGCCGATTCGCGTGTGATCGGCACCGGCGGTGGCACGTCGCTGTCCCGAGCGTCTTGCTGCGTGCGGTAGAGGTCCGCGTAGAGCCCTTCGGCGTCGAGCAGCTCGGTGTGCGTCCCCTGCTCCACGACGCGGCCGTCGTTGAGCACGATGATTCGGTCGGCATTCACAATTGTCGACAGGCGGTGCGCGATCACCAGCGCGGTGCGACCCGAGAGCGCGGCATCGAGCGCTCGCTGGATCGCGATCTCGGACTCGGTGTCGAGGTGCGAGGTCGCCTCGTCGAGGATGACGATCGCGGGCTCCTTGAGCAGCACGCGCGCGATCGCGAGTCGCTGCTTCTCGCCACCCGACATCCGGTAGCCGCGCTCCCCGACGACGGTGTCGTATCCGCTCGGGAGGCTCGCGATGAGGTCGTGGATCCGAGCGGCGCGGCACGCTTCGATCAGCTCCGCTTCGGTCGCGCCGGCACGCGCGTAGAGCAGGTTCTCGCGGATGGTGTCGTGGAAGAGGTGCGGATCCTGCATCACGAAGCCGATTGCCGACCGCACCGACTCGAGCGTGAGGTCGCGCACGTCGCGCCCGTCGAGGCGCACCGATCCCTCGACCGTGTCGGCGATCCGCGGCACGAGCATCGCCGTGGTGGTCTTTCCCGCTCCCGACGGCCCGACGAGCGCGACCATCTCGCCCGGCTCGACCACCAGGTTGACGTCGCGCAGCGTCCACGCATCGTCCTTGTCGTCGAGCTCGTCCAGGTGCTCGACGAGCGACGGGATGGATGCCGTGGACGCGGGCGGATGATGGAACCACACGTGATCGAGCTCGATCCGGCCCTCGGGATGGACCAGCTCGCCGGCGCCGGTGCGGTCCTCGATGCGCGGCTCGAAGTCGAGCACCTCGAACACCCGCTCGAAGCTGACGAGCGCGGTGAGGACGTCGACGCGCGCGTTGGTGAGCTGCGTGAGCGGCTGGTAGATCCGCGCGAGCAGGATCACGAACGCGCCCAGCGTCCCGATCGAGATGTCGGACGAGAGCACGAGGTTGCCACCGACGAAGTACACGATCGCCGTGCCGACGGCCGCGACGAACGTGAGCGCCACGACGAGGACCGTGCTGTACATCGCGCTCTGCACGCCGATGTCGCGGACCCGCCCCGCTCGCTCGCTGAACTGGTCGCTCTCGCGGTCGTGCTTGCCGAACAGCTTGACCACCAACGCGCCCGCGACGTTGAAGCGCTCG
>DATBHZ010000025.1:0-19905 GCA_036557185.1 Acidimicrobiia bacterium
CTTCTACGCGGTCACGCGGCACGCGGACTGCGAGGCCGGGCTCGTCGACGCGAAGCGCTTCATCTCGGGGCGCGGCGGCATCCTCGAGCTGATCCAGGCGAACATCGAGCTCCCACCGGGCAACCTCATCTTCGAGGACCCACCCGCGCACGACGTGCACCGCAGCCTGCTCTCGCGCGTGTTCACACCCCGCCGCGTCGCCGAGCTCGAGCCCAAGATCCGTGAGTTCTGCGCGCGCAGCCTCGATCCGCTCGTCAGCGAGCGCGAGTTCGACCTCATCGCCGTGCTCGGTGCCGAGATGCCGGCGCGCGTCATGGGTCTGCTCTTCGGTATTCCGGAAGCAGACCTCGAGAAGCTTCGGAAAGGCATCGACGCGAACCTGCGGGTCACCGCGGGAGAGGCGATGCAGGTCGACGACAATCCGACGTTCGGCAGCCAGATGTACGAGGAGTACATCGACTGGCGCATCGACCATCCGTCCGACGACCTCATGACCGATCTGCTGCACACGGAGTTCGAGGACGAGCACGGCGTGACCCGCACGCTCACGCGGGACGAGGCCCTGCTGTACACGACCGTGGTCACCGGAGCAGGGAACGAGACGACGACCAGGCTCATCGGCTGGTTCGGCAAGGTCCTGGCCGAGCACCCCGACCAGCGTCGTGACCTCGTCGAGGACCGGGCACTCCTGACGAACGCGATCGACGAGCTGCTGCGCTACGAGTCACCGGGTCCGCAGATCGGCCGATACCTTCCTGCCGACGTCGAGATGCACGGACAGGTCGTACCAGAAGGCAGCGCGATGCTCTTCGTCGTCTCGGCGGGCAACCGCGACGAGCGGCGCTGGCCCGATGCCGACCGTTTCGACATCCACCGCAAGATCATTCCGCACCTGGCGTTCGGCTACGGCATCCACTACTGCCTCGGTGCGGCCCTCGCGCGACTCGAGGGGCGCGTCGCGCTCGACGAGATGCTCAACCGCTTCCCCGAATGGGATGTCGATCTCGAGCGCGCGCGCATCGCGCCGACCTCGACCGTCCGAGGCTTCGAGGCGCTTCCCATCGTGCTGCCGTGACGACGAAAGCCGGCGCCAAGCGCCGATACGACAACACGCTGAGAAGCGAGCGCGCGAACGAGACACGTGCCCGCATCGTGGACGCCGGCGCGCAGCTCCTGCGGCAGGCGCCGATCCGCGACTGGCACGGTGTCACGATCCGCGCGGTCGCGGAGCGAGCCGGTGTGAACGAGCGCACGGTCTACCGCCACTTCGCGAACGAGCGCGCGTTGCGTGACGCTGTGATGCACCAGCTCGAGCAAGCCGTCGGGATCGACCTCTCATGTCTGCGGCTCGGCGACGTCGGCGATGCGGCGGGCCGCATCCTGCGGCACGTCGCGAGCTACCCGCACGGTGGCAGGCCGGTGCTCGACCCGACGCTTGCCGAGGCGGGCCGCCGCCAGCGCGAGGCACTCCTCGCAGCGGTGGAGCACGGGACCCAGCAATGGTCGACGAACGACCGGACGTTGGCCGCGGCAGTGCTCGACCTCTTCTGGGCCGTCGGCTCGTACGAGCGCCTGGTGGGTGACTGGAACCTCGAGCCCGAGGAGGCGATCCGCGGCATCCGATGGGTCGTCGGCCTGGTCGAGGACGCGATCGGCAACGACGAGCGCCCGCCGCGGCCGCGGCGCGCGGGCTCGATGAGCAGCAACCTCCGCGACTAAGGAAGCGTGCATGGATATCAAAGGGAAGAAGGCGATCGTCGTCGGTGGCGCGTCGGGAATGGCGCGCGCGGCAGCCGAACAGCTCCGCGCGAAGGGTGCTTCGATCGCGATCCTCGACCTGCCGAGGTCGGCCGGTGCCGGGGTCGCGAAGACGCTCGACGGCACGTTCCATCCGGTCGACGTCACGGATGACACCGCGAGCGAACAAGCACTGACAGATGCCGTCGATGCCCTCGGGGGGTTGCACATCGCCGTCAACACCGCCGGGGGCGGTACGGCGCGGCGCACGCTCAGTCGCGAAGGTCCGCATCCCCTTGCCGAATTCCGCCGGACCATCGAGCTGAACCTCGTGGCCACGTTCAATCTGAATCGTCTGCAAGCTGCGGCGATGGCCGAGAACGAGCCCGAGGACGACGAACGCGGTGTCATCATCGACACGGCGTCCATCGCGGCGTTCGAAGGACAGATCGGCCAGGTCGCCTACACCGCGGCCAAGGCCGGCATCGCCGGCATGACATTGACGATGGCTCGCGATCTCGGCAGCCTCGGCATCCGCGTGCTGGCGATCGCGCCGAGCTTGTTCAGCACCGGAATCACCGAAGGAATCCCCGACGACATGGCTGCGGCGCTGACTCGCGACGCCGCGTTCCCGAAGCGCATGGGGCGCCCCGATGAGTACGGCCGGCTCGTCGTGGCGATCGTGGAGACCCCGATGCTGAACGGCTCGACGATTCGCCTCGACGCCGGCCAGCGGTTCGCCCCCAAGTAGATCCCGGTGCAACCTGTCTCCCTGAGGGAGCCATGATCGACTTCGCGGAACAGGTTGTCATCGTGTCCGGTGCCGGGCGTGGCCTCGGACGCCTCTACGCGATCGACCTCGCACGGCGCGGTGCATCGGTCGTGGTCAACGACGTCGGCAGTTCGATGGACGGTCATGGTGGGGACCGACGCGTCGCCGACGACGTCGTCTCGGAAATCCGCGCCGCGGGAGGTATCGCAGTCGCGTCGTACGACTCCGTCGATACGCCCGCCGGTGGCGAGGCAATCGTGCAACTGGCCATCGAGGAGCTGGGCGGCGTCGATGCCGTTGTGAGCAACGCGGGCATCTTCCAAACCACTCCCTTCGACGAGATCACCGCGGATGATTGGCAACGGATGCTGCGCGTGCACCTCGACGGCGCGTTCCATCTGAGTCAGCCCGCGTACCGCGTCATGAAGCAGCACGGCTACGGGCGTCTCGTGTTCATCACCTCGTCAGCCGGCCTCTTCGGCCAGCCGAGCTCGGCGCACTACGCCGCGGCCAAGGCCGGAACACTCGGGCTCGCCAATGTCATCGCGATCGAAGGCGCTGAGCACGGGGTCGCCGCCAACTGCGTCCTTCCCTTCGGGTACTCGCGCATGGTCTCCGAGACCATCGGCGACCGGGACGACGTCGAGCCCGATCCCGGCTTCCTCCACGCGATCGAACCGGAGCTCGTGGTTCCGATCGTCGTCTATCTCGCGAGCCGAGCGTGCAGCGTCACACACCACAACGTGTCGGCGTGCGCCGGGCGCTTCGCGCGCGTCTTCGTCGGGCTCGCCGACGGGTGGGTCGCCGGAGCCGGAAGCGAGCCGACTGCCGACGACATCGCCGAGCACCTTGCGCAGATCACAGCATCCGAGCCCTACACGGTTCCCGGCTCGATCTTCGACGAGGTCTTCAGGGTCTGCGAGCAAATCGGTCTCTGATTACGCTGCCGGTTCCCATGACTTCGCCGCCGCACCCGACGCATCCGTGCACGAGCAGACGCGCGACCGGAACGTGCAGGGAAGGGACTCCAGGGTGAGTGTGCAGGTCGATTTGAGCGGACGCCGGGTGCTCGTCACCGGCGCGTCCAGCGGCATCGGAGCAGCAACCGCCCGCGCGGTCGTTGCCTCTGGCGGCTCTGTCGCGATGGTCGCGCGCAGAGCCGATCGGCTCGATGCGCTCTGCGAGGAGCTCGGCGAACGGGCTCTTGCGTTCCCGTGCGATGTCACCGACCTCGACGCGCTCGAAGCCGCTGTCGACGACACGGCCCGCTCGCTCGGTGCGCTCGACGGCGTCGTTGCCGTAGCGGGCAAGAGCATGTTCGGATCCATCACGACCGGTACACCACAGCAATGGCGTGACCTCCTGAACCTCAACCTCATCGGACCGCTCGCGACCGTCCGCTACGCGGCGCGCCACTTTCCGGACACCGGTCGGCGCGACATCGTGCTCATCGGGTCGACCGGGGCGATCACACCGGTGGCAGGTGTGGGGATCTACGGCGCGTCGAAGCGCGGCCTGCGCGCGGCGTGCGACACCCTGCGTCTCGAGCTCGCGCCGCTGGGGATCAACGTCGGGTTGGTGATGCCCGGGATGTTCGAGACCGAAGGGCTGACACTGCAGGGCGTCGTCATCGACGGTGAAACGCCCGCCTACGACCTCCCGATGTTCGTTCCTGACGCGGTGCCCGCCCCGCCGGAGCCGCTGGCCGACACCATCGCGTTCATGCTCGGCATGCCCGAAGGCGTCGCGATCAATGAGCTCGTCGTGCGACCGACGGGCCAGCTCAACCCGTAGCGCAGCGCCCACTAGCCGCCGTCGCGACGTTCGGCCGGCCGGAGTGCGCTGACTCCCACCCGTTCCAGATTCCCGAGAAGTACGGGCCGGGTTGACCGTTCTTCGCGTAGACGCCCTGCGGGTCGTAGACCTTCGCTTCGGGATAGGGATACGGACACGCAACGGAAGTGGCGGCGCGCGACCAGCGGATCACGGCGTAGCCCAAGCCATAGAGCGAGTAGGCGACCATCAAGATCGCGAACATCACGCAGAGCGTCGTGAACGCGGGGCGCTCTCGGAAGAAGCGGCCGCGCAGGCGCTGCGCGAGCTTCTCGGCCTGCGTGCGACCGGTGTCGTCGCGATAGAGGAGCACGCCCGCCGGAATCATGACGAGCGTGACGAGCGACGCTTCCCAGATCAACGGGAACTGATACGGCTTCCCGACGAAGATGGAGCCGAACGGAATGACCTGCGAATAGATGTAGAGCCCGGCGCGGATCGAGAACACCTCGAGCATCGTGTCGAAGATGAACCCGATGACGAAGATCAACCCCGCCATGGTGATCAACGGATGGCGCCACACGAACGAGTCGAGCGGTCGACGCTCTTGCCAACGGCGGAGCAACGCCATCGCAGGGAAGTACGGCAGCAAATAGAACATCACGTAGCCGAACACCACGAGTGGCTCGACCGTGGGCGACAGCGAGACGAGCGGCCACGACTCGGGCCAGTGCCAGAGCAACGGGTTGTAGACCGCGTACGGAGCCCAGTTCATGATCGGGTCCATCCACACGATCGCGGTGCATGCAAGCGCCATCAGCAACACAGGGTGCTTCGGTCGCCGGCGCCAATAGATGACGAACAGCACGACGACGATCGACATCGTCACGACGGTGCCGATCTGCATCTTCGTCATCCATTGCGTGTCGCCGAACAGCGGGCGGACCGGTCGCGGATGACCATGGACCGACGGATTCAGCACACGAGCGGTCAGTTTGTCGCCCGCGCGGATGTTGTGCGCCGCCGCGAAGACCAGCAGGAAGACAGCGATGCCGAGCAGCGCCCACGCGATCGAGCGCCCAACCGATCGATCGCGGTGCGGGCCTGCCGTCGATTTCGACCGTCCGGGCGGCCGATCGAGCTGGGTCGTCACGATGTCGCCGCGGGCCAACCCACTGACTTGACCTCGGTGTACTGCTCGAAGCCCGGATAGCCGTTCTGGCGCCCGACCCCGCTTGCCTTGTAGCCGCCGAACGGCACATCGGCGCCGTACGGCGCGGCGCCGTTGACGCCGATGAATCCGGCGCGCACTCGGCGGGCGACCGCGATCGATCGTTCGAGCGAGCTCGACATGACGTTGCCGGCCAGGCCGTACATGTTGTCGTTGGCGATCCGGACCGCGTCCTCCTCGTCGTCGTACGGGATGACCGCGAGCACGGGACCGAAGATCTCCTCGCGCGCGATCGTCATCGAGTTCTCGACGTCGACGAACAGCGTCGGCGCGACGAAGAAACCGCGATCGAGGCCCGCAGGCGTCTCGGTGCCGCCGACGAGCAACTTCGCACCCTCGTCGATGCCCTTCTGGATGTATCCGAGCACCCGCTCCCGTTGGCGCGCCGAGATCAGCGGCCCGCAGAGCGTTCCCGGGTCCTGCGGGTCACCGGGAGCGACGCCGGCATACATCTCCCTGAGCATCTCCACGCCTTCGTCGTAACGACGGCGCGGCAGGAGCATCCGCGTCGGGATCGCGCATCCCTGGCCCGCGTGCATGCACGGCGCGATACCGATCATGCACGCGGTCGCTATGTCGGCATCATCGAGCACGATCGTCGCCGACTTGCCACCGAGCTCGAGGAAGAGACGCTTCAGCGTGGCCGCACCCTTTTCCATGATGCGCTTGCCCACCGCTGTCGAGCCCGTGAAGGAGATGAGATCGACCTTGGGCGAGAGCGTGAGGTCTTCGCCAATCATGTGGTCGGAACCGGTGACGACGTTCACGACACCAGGCGGGATGTCGGTGCGTTCGACGATCAGCCGGCCGAGCCGCGTCGCGTTGTACGGCGTGTCGGGTGCAGGCTTCAAGACCACGGTGTTGCCCGTCGCCAGCGCTTGCCCGAGCTTGTTGATCGTCACTTCGAACGGAAAATTCCACGGCACGATCGCGCCGACGACACCGACCGCTTCACGCCACACGGCGCGCGTCGTGAGCTGCGCCGTCAGCTCCGACATCTCGTCGCCGAGGCTGATCTCCCAGGGAAACTCGTCAATGAGCTTCGCGGGATAGCTCAGCGCGCCACTGAGCGGCGCGTCGAGCTGCGGCCCGTGCGTCACGAGGCGCGGGCAACCCGCCTCGAGGATCAGCTCCTCGCGCAACTCCTCGCGCTCCGCTTCCAGTGCTTCCTGCAGCTGCTCGAGACCTCGCTTGCGGAGCTCACGATTCGTCGACCAGTCGGTCGTGTCGAACGCGCGCCTCGCAGCGTCGATCGCGCGTTCCATATCGGCGTGGGACGCATCCGCAACGTCACCGATCACTTCCTCGGTTGCAGGATTGACGTTGACGAACGTTCCGGCCTCGCCATCGACCAGGCGACCGTCGATCATCATCTTCTGTTCCATGTCACGCTTCCTCATCGATGTAGGCCACGACCATCTCGAACAACCCCGCCGTCACCATCGGATCATCACTCAGCGGCCCGGCGATCGCCGCACGCGCCGCCTCACGCACCGGTAATCCGGCGCTCACGAGCTGACCGGCCGCGACCAGCACCCTGGTCGAGGCCACCTCGCGCAGACCCGCCGTCTCGAGCCGCCGGATCGCCTGGCCCAGCCGCACCAGTTGCGACGCTGTCTCCTGACCGACGTCCGCCTCATGGACGACGATCTTCTCCTCGACGTCGGGCGGGGGGAAATCGAACTCGATGGCGACCATCCTCTGTCGCGTCGAGTCCTTGAGATCTTTGAGCACGCTCTGGTACCCGGGGTTGTACGAAACGACGAGACAGAACCCGGGCGCTGCGTGGAGCGTGATACCGAGCCGATCGATCGGGAGCTCGCGCCGGTGATCGGCCAGCGGGTGCAACACCACCGTGGTGTCCTGGCGCGCTTCCACGATCTCGTCGAGGTAACAGATCGCGCCGTCGCGGACTGCTCGTGTCAGCGGGCCGTCGCTCCAAACGGTCTCGCCGCCCTGTAGCAGATATCGACCGACGAGATCGGCGGTCGTGAGGTCGTCGTGGCACGCGACGGTGACGAGCGGACGCTCGAGGTCGTACGCCATTGCTTCGACGAAACGGGTCTTGCCGCAGCCCGTCGGTCCCTTCAGCAGAATGGACAAGCCCTGCTTGTACGCGGCACGAAAGACGTCTTCCTCGCGCCCGAACGGTACGTAGTAGGGCCGCGTCCCTTCCGACATCCGGTCCCCCCTCGGAACCACGAACGCACTGACCGAATATTTGGTTTCACCCTACTTGGTCGACCTATCGTTCGGCCGTGAGCACAGAGGGAAGCGCGGGCGACATCGATCTGCTCGCCCTGCAGTCGGAGTTGGCGCGCGACCCGCAGCCGACGTATCAAGCGTTGCTGTTGGGTTCACCGGCTCTTCGAGTCGAAGGGATCGGCGTGATCGCGAACTCGCGCGAACACGTCGAGCACGTGCTGCGCAGCCCTGAGCTGTTCTCGTCCGACTTCACCTCAGGTGTCGGCGATCTCAAGAACCGCCGTCCGCTCATCCCCTTGCAGAAGGATCCGCCCGATCATCGCAAGTATCGGAAGATTCTGGACCCGTTGTTCGCGCCGCAGAAGATGAAGTTGCTCGAGCCGCAGATCGCTGCGCTCGTGAACGATCTCATCGACGGATTCGCCAGCGCGCAAGAGATCGACTTCGCACAGCAGTTCTCGGTGCCGTTCCCGTCGCAGGTCTTCGTCACGATGCTCGGGCTCCCGCTGGAGGAGCTCCCGCAATTCCTCGCGATGAAGGACGGTGTCATCCGGCCCGACCACTGCACGGGCGAGCCGCGGGGCCATCCGAAGACGGACGCGCACCAGCAGGCGACCGCCGACTCCGTGTACGAGTACTTCGAGAAGTTGCTCGCAACGCGAACAGGCACGGCGGGCGACGACCTCATCGGACAGTTCCTCTCGGCAGAGGTGGATGGCGAACGGCTCAGCACCGACGAGATCGTCGACATCTGCTTCCTGTTCCTGATCGCCGGTCTCGACACGGTGTCGGCGTCACTCGACTGCTTCTTCGGATACCTCTGCCACAACCCGGAAGCGCGCCGAGAGCTCGTCGAGCAACCCGACGCCATTCCCGACGCCGTCGAGGAGCTGCTGCGCTGGGAGACACCCGTGATGGCGGTCGAGCGCGTCGCGACGAGCGACATGCAGATCGGAGAATGTCCCGTTGCGGCGGGCGAGACGGTGATCGCGTTCATCGGTGCAGCGAACCTCGACGAGCACGAGCTACCGGATGCCGGCTCCGTGCACATCGATCGCACGGTCAATCGCCACCTGGCGTTCGGTGGCGGCATTCATCGGTGTCTCGGATCTCACCTCGCGCGCCTCGAGCTACGCGTCGCGTTGCGCGAGTGGCACCGTCGAATCCCCGACTACGCGTTGAAGCCGGGAGCCGAGCTCGAATTCACCGCGGGCATCCGCTCGGTCCCGAGCTTTCCGCTGGTGTTGCAGACGATCAGCCCTCGCTGAAGCGTCGCACGAGATGCGTGTGGGCACCATCCGCATCGAGCTTCCGCGCGACGAGATACCCCGGGCCCATCCAGCCGCGCCGTGTCCACTTCCCGAACGAGAGCCGGGTGCCGGGCGATCCCGACGCGGCCGGCACCATCTTCACGCGCTCGAGCGCTTCCTGCACGCCGCGCGGGCTCAGCGGATGCGCATCGGCGAACGCGCGCAGGATCACCGTGGCGAGATCGCGGTTGACGGGAAGCACGCACATCTCGGGACGGCGTCCGTACGCCTCCTCGTACTCGTCGAGGAAGCGCTGCCCGACGGGATTGCCCTCGTCGAACTGGTCGAGGCCGGTCCATCCCATCATGGCCTGCCACAGGAGCGGGTTGAGGTAGGCGTTCTCGAACGCGGTGCCCATGAACCGCGGCGGGTCCCAGTCGAGCGCCTCGAGCGCGGTGTTGACACCGAACATTCCGAAGCCGAAGCCGCAGTGCACGATGGCGTGGGGCTTCGCCTCGTACAGCTTCGCGACTGCATCCGTGACGTCCTGTGCAGTCTGCGCGATCGGTACTTCCGCGACGATACGAAGATCGCGATCACGGCATGCCTGCCGGAAGTTGGTCACATAGGTCTGACCGACGAGGGATTGCTCGACGAGCACCCCGACCTCGGTATATCCCGCGTTCGCCGCGAGATCCGCCCAGAAGATCGGCTCGTCGGTCATCGAACCCATGGGCAACGAAAAGGTCCACTCGCCGAGCCAGTCGTCGGTACCGGTCACGCTGATCGCCGGAACGTGGAAGCGCTGCTCGATGACTTCACGCGTCGGCACGCAGTTGTCGGTGATCGCCGGACCGAAGATCGCGAGGCAGCCCTCATCGACGAGCTCGCCGTACGCGTCGATGACCGCTTTCACCGTTCCTTTCGGAAGGCCCTCGACCTCTCGGAACACGATCTCCACCGGACGATCGATCACGCCACGCTCGAAGCCCTGCCGGAACACGAGCTCGAACGTCTGCGTGAGATCGGCGCGCATCTCGGCCGGGTACGCGTCCGGCAACACGAAGTCGAAGAGGTACCCGAACTTGATGGGCTCGGCGGTGCTCTCGTACGACACGAACCCTCCATCTGTACCCGTCGGGGCTCGAACCTGATAGTTGTTCCGGACGCTATCGTCGCGGATCGTGAGCAGCAACCACCGCGGAGACGATCGTGCCGGGTGAACGCGCTCGCCGCGACGAGATACTCGATCGTGCCGCCGCCGTCTTCGCGACTTCGGGACTGCGGGCTTCACTGCAAGAGACGGCCGACGCGTGCGGCATCTTGCCCGGCAGCCTGTACCACCACTTCGAGTCGAAGGAAGACATCTTCATCGAGCTCGTGCAGCGGTACCAGGCCGATCTCACCGCCATCGCGCACGACGCGATTGAGCAGTTGCACGCGGGGACGGAACCACCCGCCGACTTGTTCGTGTCGCTCGGTGCGACGATCGCGCAATGCGCGATCCGGCACCGCGCGGCGCTCCTGCTGACCTACTACGAACCGCCGGCGGGTTCGAGCGCCGAGTTGGTACGACTGGCACGCCAGACACCGGCAGCGATCATCGCTGCTGTCGTCGCGACGCTCGAGGCTGCACGCGCGCATGGCGACGTCCGGGCCGACGTCGACCTGGCCGTGCTCGCCGACCGCATGTACCAGAGCATGTTGCACATCGGGATCGGCGTGTATCACCGCACGCGGGGCTCGGAACGCCGGCCCGTCGTCGAGTGTCAGATGTTGCTGCACGGCATCGCGCCCGGCGCGGCGAGCGATTCCGAGCTCGATCGCTCGCCGGCGAGCCGCGTCGCCGACGACCTCATCAAGTCATGGCAAGAGCAAGAGGAGCAGATCGACGACAAGGCGGTCTTGATACGAGTCGTCGCGCGATCGGAGTTCGCGCGGCGCGGCTACGAGCTCACGACGGTGCGCGACGTCGCCGCGGCTGCCGGGCTCAGCACCGGAACCGTCTACCGGTTGGTCGAGTCGAAGGCGAATCTCCTGGCTTCGATCATGCGCTCGTACGCCGAAGTGGTCGCGCACGGCTGGGCCGGCATCCTCACCGCGCCGTCGACGGCCGTCGAGAAGCTCGACGCGCTGCTCTGGTTCAACATCAACGTGACCGACCGCTTCGCCGAGGAGCAGCGCATCCAGATGGCCGGGCTCCAGCAATATCCGCCGCGGAGCAGTGACCTGCCGATGACGTTTGGCGCACAGCTACGACTCCTCAAGACGGCGTTGTCCGACGGGCTCGACGACGGATCGGTTCGGCTCCAGGGGACATCGCTCGATTTGGGTGCGCACTGCGTTTTCGCGCTCGCGTGGACGCCCGAGAACATCGTGCGCGATGCGGGCGCACGTCGTGCGCTGCAAGCTGCACGCGACACGTTGCTGCGAGGCGCAGCGCTGCAGTCCTAGGAAGCGGGCGTCACGCCGTGCGACGGTCGATTGCGAGCCGCTCGCGCGTTCGCTCCGCACGCTGCCACTTACGCTGCTGCGACTCCGCCGATCGGAGCGCGGCTCGGAACAGTGGGCCGATAACGGCCGGAAGCTGTTCGGTATGTGCGAGCGACGCGTGGGCAGCGGCGCCGAAGACACGGCGCAACGCGTCCGGCTCGGTCGCTGCGCCGATGCTCAGGCAAAGGCAGCCGATACCCGACCGGCGCGCTTCCGCGAGTGCGCGCCGCGCATCTGCTTCGCCGTAGTCCCCTTCGTACCCGTGGTCGTACGCGAACCCGTCCGAGATGACGACGAGGAGCCGTCGAGGCGTTCCACCGTGCGTTTCCAGCGTCGCCGCACCGTGCCGAATCGCCGCACCGAGGCGCGTGTAGGCACTGGGCGTGAGCATGCCGAGTCGTCGAAGCACGCGCGCATCGAGCCGATCGTCGAAACGCTTCACCGGCACGGCGTGAACGGCAGTACGGCCGAGTGACCGGAAGCCGTAGAGCGCGACGCGATCGCCGCGATCATGCAACGCGAACACGAGCGACGCCGCAGCCGCGCGCTGTTGATCGTGCACGCTCCCACCGGTAGCGCTGCTCTCGCCGGACGAGCCGGAGATGTCGAGCAACACCAGCACGGAAAGATCCCGTGGGCGTCGCACGTTGTCGACGTAGCACGCATCCTCGGGCACCGACTCTGTCTCGCGCGCCGAGAATGCCTCGATGGCCGCGTCGATGTCGACGTCGACGCCTTGGAGCTGCCGGTTCCGACGTTCGAGGCCGAGCCCGACGCGCATGAGCGGCTTTCGCAATGCTCCGGTGTCGGTAGCCACGACGGTGTTGTCGTTCCTGGGCGCTTCGTCCACCTCGACGACGGTGCACCAGTCCGGCCGGTATCCCGCGTGGAAGACGTCCCACTCCGGATAGGTGTGACCGCTGTTCGCGACGCGCGAGGCGTCTTCGAGTCGTGACGCGCGACCGACGGTGACGCTCCTTGCAGTGGCGGCTCTCACCGATCGATTCGTCCAGTACGTCGTCGACTGGGTACCGGGCGGTCCCGTCCCGCTGGCGCGCGCGTCCGCGAACAATCTCTTGAACAGACGACCGATCGCACCACCACGTCCGACCCACGCCGAGGAGAGCTCGAGCACGGGCCCGTCGTTCTCTTCGACGTCCGAGACTGCAGCGTCCGAAAGGTGTGCTGCGCCTGTGCTCTCGCTCAGCGCGGATGCCTTTCGGAACGCGCGTGGCCGGATCGATCCGAAGACGTCGGGCGGCGGCGCGATCGAGGCGCTGCTCCGGGCGTGAGCAAGCGACTCTCCCGGAGCATGTGTTCCCGTCGCGACGCCGTGATCGATCAACGACCGCACCGATGAAGGAAGCAGGTCCTCCTGCGCCGCCAACGCCCGATGACCTTCGATCGCCAGGTAACGCCGCGTCAGCGACGTTCGGCGCTCGAGCTTCGTCATGATCTCGCGGTCGAAGCTTCCTGCAGCCAACAGCGAGGACTGCACTGCGATCGCGGACAGCACGTCACCGGGAGCGAGATCCTCTGCGACGAAGATCGTTGCGCCGTCCGTCCACGTCGGCGCATCGGACGCGGCCCGCGCGACGTGCAGATGTCGTCCGCCGATCGCCGACGCGAACAAGTTGTAGCGCTCGAAACGCTGCTCGTCGGGCACTCGCGTCGAGCGTACGACACTTGCCAGCGGGCAGAACAAACATTAGGTTGCGCCAGTCGCGGGTGAGGCTTCCGCGAACGCGTCCGGGGGATGCGCTGCATGATGGGCTCGAGGACGAGACGGCGCGTGCGCTACCCGGCGGTCGCCGCGATCTTGGTCTTCGGTGCGGCCTGTAGCAGCAGCGCTCACTCGACGTCGCCGACGACACAGCCTGCGAGCTCCGACGCGCTCGGCACGCCGAACCCGGCGCGCGGGACGCCGGTCAAGGTCGGGCTCATCACCAACGGCGCGGACTGCGCCGAGTGCGCGGGCGCGCCCGCAGCCGAGACCCCCGTCGCCCAGGCGACCGTCCAGTGGCTCAACCAGTACATGAACGGGCTCGCGGGCCACAAGATCGATCTCGAGGTGTGCGACGACGCGATCGACGCCGGGAAGACCACCGACTGCGCGAACCAGATGATCCGTGACGGTGTCGCCGCGGTCGTGATCGGATCCGACGGGGTGATCGAGACCAGCTGGAAGATCCTCCACGACGCGGGCGTCCCGGTGATCAACTACGCCGCGACCCAGAAATCGCTGTTGCAGGACAGCAAGTCGACCTTCGTTCTGGCTGATCCCGCCGCGTTCGTGGTGAGCACCCCGATCGGCCTCGCGAAGAACACCGGTGCCAAGAAGGTGTCGGTCATGGTCCTCGACCTGCCGATCGCGACCGACATCTATCACGGCAACACGCCGAAGCTCTTCGCGCAGCAGGGCTTGAAGCTGAACATCGTCGCAGCGCCGCTCGGCACCCCGGACATGACACCGCAAGCGCAGCAGGTCGTCGCGAAGAATCCCAACGGCGTCGTGATGATCGTGGGCAACGATCAGTTCTGCATTGCGGGAATGAACGGCCTGGCATCGGTCGGCTTCACCGGCAAAGTCGCCCTGATCTCGCAGTGCCTCACTGCGGCGACCCGGAAAGCTGTTCCCGGTTCGCGTTTGAACGGGGTCACCGTTGCCGCGATCGCTCCGCAGGACGATAACTCCGATGCTTCGATGAAGCAGTACCAAGCGGTGCTGGACAAGTATGCGACGACGAAGGTCGACCCGAACGACGCGGTGCCACTGATGGTGTTCTCGAGCCTCGGTGCGCTGAGCGTCGCCACCCAGCACCTGCAGGGAGCGGTGACGCCGAAGTCCGTCATCAACGCTTTCCGCACGATGCCCAGCGAGGTGCTCCCAGGGGCCGGCGGCCGACACTTCCAATGCGATGGCAAGGCTTCGCCCACGGAAGCTGCGGTCTGCTCGGCCAGCGTCTTCGCCGCCACACTCGACAGCCACGGCAACCCGACACACTTCCGGCTTCTCAACGACGCGTCGACCGATGGCTGATCGCTGACTTGGTCGGGGCACGCGGCAAGCGATGAACCACATCACTTCGTTGCTGCTCGGCCTCGGCAATGGCGCCGTCTACGCCGCGCTGGCGCTCGCGCTCGTGCTCACGTATCGGAGCTCGGGAGTCATCAACTTCGCGACGGGCACCATCGCGTTGTACACGGCCTACGTCTACTCGTCGTTCCGCGACGGCAAGTTCCTGGTGCTCGTCCCGGGTCTCCCGACAACGGTCGACGTCGGCCGGCACCTGGGGTTCGTTCCCGCGGCCCTGCTCGCGCTCGCCGTTGCCGCGGTGCTCGGTGCGCTGCTCTACCTGGTGGTGTTCCGCAGCTTGCGCGACGCGCCGCCGCTGGCACGCACGGGCGCGTCGCTCGGCGTGCTCATCGTCATCCAGGGCGTCATCGTGAACCGCGTCGGCGAGGCGCCGGTGAGCGTCAGCGCGATCTTCCCCGCGCACCGCTGGCAATGGGGTTCGGTGACGCTGCTGTCCGATCGGTTCTATCTCGCTGTTGCAGTAGTCGCGCTCGCGTTGGCGCTGACCGCCCTCCTCCGGTGGACCCGCTTCGGGTTGCTCACACGCGCCGTAGCGGAGACCCGAACCGGTGCGCTCGTCAGTGGCGTGTCACCGGAGCGGATCGCGCTCTTCAACTGGATGCTGAGCGCGGTGGTCGCCGGGGCTGCCGGCATTCTCATCGCTCCGATCAGCCCCTTGAGCCCGACCGCGTACACGCTGGCGGTCGTCCCTGCACTCGCTGCAGCAGTCGTCGGCCGCTTCGAGCTCTTGCTGCCGGCGGTCGCGGCCGGTCTCGTCATCGGCATGCTGCAGTCCGAGGCGGCGACGCTCTCTGCCCAGCACTCGTGGTTTCCGCAGTCGGGATCGGCGGAGCTCGTCCCGCTCATCGTGATCCTCGGGGTATTGCTGCTGTTCCGCAGCGGTATTCCGGTTCGGGGCGCGCTCACGAGGGAACGCCTCGGGCACGCGCCGCGACCACGGACCTTCCTCGTGCCGACGATCGCCGGTGCCGCGCTCGGCATCGTCGCGCTCGCCCTGACGCACGGCACATGGCGCAGTGCCGTGATCGGAACATTCATCGCCGCGATCATCTCGTTGTCGCTGGTCGTCGTGACCGGCTACGCCGGGCAGGTATCACTCGCGCAGCTCACGCTGGCAGGCGTCGGCGGCTTTGCGCTCTCGGGAATCACGCAGAGCTGGGGCGTACCGTTCCCGATCGCTCCGCTCCTCGCAGCTGCGATCACGACCGTCGTCGGCGTGCTCGTCGGATTACCTGCGCTGAGGCTGCGCGGCATCACGCTCGGCGTCGTGACGCTCGCCTTTGCGTACGCGCTCGAAGCCGTGTGGTTCCGGAACGACCAGTTCGTCAAGCCGTCGGGAGCGCTGGTCACACAACCACACCTCTTCGGGATCGACCTCGGGGTCGGAGTGGGCCGCGCCTTTCCGCGCATGGAGTTCGGCTTGCTCTGCCTGCTCATACTGATCGTCGTCGCGTATGGGGTTGCTCGTCTGCGCACGAGCTCACTCGGTTCAGCGATGCTCGCGGTGCGCGCCAACGAGCGCGCGGCGATGGGCATCGGCGTCGACGTCGTGCGGGTGAAGATCGCAGCCTTCGCCCTCGCGTCGTTCATCGCCGGGGTCGGCGGCAGCCTCCTCGCCTACAAGCAAGGCGTCGTGACGTTCACGTCGTTCACCGCGCTCGGTGGCCTCGCGTTGCTCGCGACCGCGTACCTCGCGGGGATCACGTCGGTGTCGGGCGGATTGCTCGGGGGCGTCCTGGCGAGCTCCGGCGTGGTCTTCCTCGCGATGGATCGATGGCTCGATCTCGGTTCGTGGTTCACGGTCATCGTGGGCGTCGCCCTGATCGCAATCTTGATCTTGTTCCCCGAGGGCCTTGCCGCGAGCGGCCAGCGGCTCGCCCACCAGCTCCGCCGGTTCCGTCTCTTCCGACCGCTTGGGGGCGTGCGGGCTCCGCGCGAAGCCGCCGTTGCGAGCGCGCGCACGGAGGCGAGCACCGCCCTCTCCATCGAGCATCTCACGGTCACCTACGGAGGCGTTGTCGCCGTTGACGACGTCTCGTTGCAGGTCGCGCCCGCGACTGTCGTCGGTCTCATCGGACCCAATGGTGCGGGGAAGACGAGTGTCATCGACGCGGTCACCGGGTTCGCGCCGGCGAAGGGCAGCATCTCGTTGCGAGGCGAGAACATCGACGGCCTTCCCGCCTATCGACGGGTGCGGATGGGGCTCGGTCGCACGTTCCAGTCCCTCGAGCTCTACGACGACTTGACCGTCGAAGAGAACGTCGCCGCCGCGGTCGTCGGCGGGACGCGTCACGGCGACGTGAGCTCCGCGCTCGAACGCACCGGCATCTCCGACCTGCGCGACCGTCACGCCGACGAGCTCAGCCAGGGCGAGCGACAACTCGTCTCGATCGCCCGCGCGTTGGCGCGCAATCCGGATGTGCTGCTGCTGGACGAGCCTGCCGCCGGTCTCGACACGGTCGAGACGAAACGACTCAGCGAGCGCATTCGCGATCTCGCAGGCATGGGAACCGCCGTGGTGCTCGTCGATCACGACATCGCGTTCGTCCTTGCCACGTGCGGGTACATCCACCTGCTCGACTTCGGCAAGGTCGTGACGCAGGGACCACCGGAATCGATGCGCGCCGATCCCATCGTGGCCGAGGCCTATCTGGGGGGCTACGACGCCCCGGTCACGACGTGAGCGCTCGGCTCGAGTGTGCGGGTCTCAGCGGTGGCTGGGGCGGGGTCACGGTCGTGCACAACGTCGATCTCGCCGTCGAGTCAGGCGCGATGCACGCGGTGCTCGGACCGAATGGCGCGGGCAAGACAACGCTGTTGCTCACGATCGCAGGGCTCTTGCCCGCGCATGGTGGAGGTGTCGCCGTCGACGGCTCGCAGCTACCTGCGGGCAAGGCGACCGCTGCAGCGCGCGCCGGCATCGTGCTCGTTCCCGACGACCGCGCGTTGTTCACGACTTTGACGGTTGACGAGAATCTCCGTGTACCTGCGCGCCGCGACAACGCACAGATCGAAGCGATGTTCGAGCTCTTTCCCCAGCTGGCCGAGCGCCGCGCCCTACGCGCCGGCGCGCTGTCTGGCGGGGAGCAACAGATGCTCACGATGGCGCGCGCATTGATCCAGCGACCCAAGGTGCTGCTCGTCGACGAGCTGAGCATGGGTCTAGCTCCCGCATTGGTGCAGCGACTCTTCACCACGCTGCGGCAGTTCGCGAACGAACAGTCCTGCGCGGTCGTGTTCGTCGAGCAGTACGCGCACCTTGCGCTCGAGTTCGCGGAAGGCGCGGTCGTCCTGTATCGGGGGCGCGTCGCGTTGCAGGGAAGTGCGAGCGATGTTGCTGCCGATCCCGAGCAGTTGGAGAACGCCTACCTGGGTGAACGCGTCGTAGAACAGGAGCACGACGTCTGAGCGCCGCAGCCCTCACCGCGTGAGAATCGAGACCCCGGCCGTTCCCGGCGCACCGTAGAGCTGCGCATAGCCGACACGCGGATCGCCCGGCACCTGCCGGTCGCCGGCCTGGCCCCGAAGCTGCAGCACGAGCTCGTGCACCTGACGGAGCCCCGAGGCGCCAATCGGCTCGCCGTTCGCGATCAGGCCTCCGTCCGTGTTGACGGGGAGCCGCCCGTGGATCTCGAGCATCCCGTCGGCCACGAGAGCCTCCTGCTCACCGTCGGCGCAGAACCCGTTCTCCGCGAGGTGGATCACCTCGGCTCCGGCGTCGGTGTCCTGCAGCTGCAGCACGTCGACGTCCTCGGGCCCGATCCCCGCCGCCTCGTACGCCGCGCGCGAGGCGTCGACCGTCGGGCCGGGTGTCTCCTCCATCGGGAGCCACGGACTGTGCACCTCGAAGGCACCGAGGCGGCGCGTGCGGACCGTCGAGGCACGCAGGTAGACGGGATGGTCGGTGTACTTGTGCGCGACCTCGGCGCGGCAGAGCACCGCGGCTGCGGCGCCTTCGTCCGGCGCGCAGAACATGTACTGGGTGAGCGGGTAGTTCAACATCGGCGACGCGAGGATCTCCTCCTCGGACAAGGGCTTGCGCCGGAACGCATCGGGGTTGCGCGCTCCGTTCCGGTAGCCCAAGGCCGCGACGCGAGCGAGCGTCTGCTGCGAGATGCCGTGATCGTGCATGTACTTGTTGATCTTCATCCCGAAGAACTTCGTCGTGATGAATTGCCCGACCTCGCCGTACCACGAAGGACATGCGTAGAGCCTCGGGTCGGCGCTGAACGCGCCCGGAAGGTGCTTGTCCATCCCGATCGCGATGCCGATCTCGTGCTCGCCGAAGCGCACCGTCTGCGCGGCGAGCGACAGGGAGCTCGCAGCAGTCGCGCAGCCGTTGTACACGTCCGTGAAGGGGATCCCGGTCAGACCCATGAGCGCTACAACCGCGTCTGGGTTGTCGACCTCGTAGCTGCCCGCGAACGCGAACTCGATCTGGCGCCATTCGACCCCGGCATCGGCGAGCGCGCGCCGGATCGCGACAGCGCCCATCTCGATCGCGGACACCCCGGGGAACCGGCCGAACGGGTGCATGCCCACCCCGATGACTGCGACATCGTTACCCATGGTGGTCAGCGCTCCCCGCCCACGGGTCGGAACGCGAAGGTCACGACCTCGTTCCTGGCCTCGTCAGTTCGGAACGGCACCAAGACCAGCTCCATCTCCATGTCGTTGTGCAGCGCTTCGGGGTCTGCGATCGTGAGGCGCGCTTCGACCTTCACGTCACCCAGCTCGATGTAACCCACACCGAACGGCACGAACTCCGTGCTCGCTCCCGAATACGGCGGGCTCGGCGGAGGGAACGACTGCGTCGTCCAGGCCCAGAGCCGGCCGCGGCGATCGAGGAGGTGCTCCTCCATGGCCGTCGAGGCGCAGCGCGGGCACGAATCCTGCGCGGGGAACGTGACGATCCCGCACTCCCGGCACCGGCTGCCGACGAGCTGCGGAGCTTCATCGGTCGTGGTGAAAAGACCGTCTGCGATGGGGACTCGAGCCATCAGTGGTTCCCTCCGTCGCCGCGCACCCGGGCACGCAGCTCGTCCTTCATGACCTTGCCAGTTGCATTCAGCGGCAGCGCGTCGACGATCTCGACTGCGCGCGGCACCTTGTAGTTCGCCATCGCCGTCCGTGCCCACTCGATCACGCGGTCCGAGTCGACTTCCACGTCAGGTCTCGGAACGACGAATGCGACGCCGACCTCGCCGAGGCGCTCATCGGGAACGCCGATCACCGCGACCTGCACGAGGTCTGGATGGCCGAGCAACAGGTTCTCGATCTCCGCCGGATACGCGTTGAAGCCACCGACGATGAACATGTCCTTGATACGTCCCACGATGCGGAAGTA
>DATBHZ010000026.1:0-22306 GCA_036557185.1 Acidimicrobiia bacterium
GGTTGTGATCCTCAGCTCACGGTCCACACGGAGTCGGCGCGACGCGCGAACTCCGTGACATCGGTACCGCGACCTTGCAGCGCGCGAAATCGGCAGCGCGCAAAGACCTCATCGTTTCGTGATGTCACGTGGAATCTCATACCACACAACTTCATGGAACTCGTGTATTGAACCATCCGCCTTCAACTATGGAAACGCATTCGCGCGCGAAGGTCAAGCATTTCGCCTTGTTCGTGCAGCGCGCGTCACATGTGGAACATGCGATGCGCGTGCGATCGACGCCGCATTGTCGCTGTGTTTGCGCGCGTTGCGTGACAACGAGTTTTCTGCGACGAATGACGAGTTGCTCGGCATGTAGACACGAATTCTCGAGCGCACGCGCTCGCATCGCGCGTCTTCCGGCAAAGAGCTCGTCGATGACCGCGGCGACGGAGCGACGGCGCGCGCGGTGCGAACGACGATGCGCAACGGTGCGCGCCCGGGCACCGCGGCGCGGGTCACACGCGAGCGAGATCGCTTGCGTCCGTTGCCCGCGCATCGCGCATGGTCACGAACGCGAACGAGCCCGGGGACGTCCCCGGGCTCGTTTCGTACGACCGTTGACAGCTGCTCTGCAGCCCCGAGCAGATTCGAACTGCCGTTACCGCCTTGAGAGGGCGACGTCCTAGGCCACTAGACGACGGGGCCATTTTTCGGGCCTCTGGATGCAGAAACGCTCATCCGTGGGCCGGCTCGGGGGGGAGGACTCGAACCCCCAATGACAGGGCCAGAACCTGTTGTGTTGCCGATTACACCACCCCCGAACGGGACCAGCGATCTTAGCCCGGCGACCTCGCGCGGCCGGAACAGGTTCAGGCCAGCCGCTCTCGAGCAGCGCGCAACCGTCCCAGCGCGCGCTCGCGCCCGAGCAGGTGAATGGAGTCGAAGACGGGCAGACCCGCCGCGCGGCCCTCGGTCGCCGCGTACAACACGAACATGACCTTGCCCGGTTTCATGCCGAGGTCGGAGATCGCGGGACGGAGGTCGATCGCGTCCACCGTCCAGTCGCATTTCTCGACGTGCGCGATCGCTGCGTTGAGCACGTCACGACCACGCTCCGCGTTCACCACCCGTTGCCACGCATCGTCGTCGATCGAGAAATTTTCTTCCGTTACGAACAAGAAGTCGCTCTGCTCGACGATCGAAACGAGCGTCGTCGCGCGCTCCTGCGCGATCGCGACCACCTCGTCGAGGAGATCTTCGGTCACACCCGCGCCGTACCGCTCGATCATCAACGGCCGCACCCGCGCGGCGAGCTCGCCGCGGTCGAGCCGGCGGATCCACTCCCCGTTCATCCACTCGAGCTTCTTCTCGTCGAAGACTGCGGCGGACTTCGTGACGTGCTCGAGAGAGAACGAAGCGACGATCTCGTCGCGCGTCATCACCTCCCGATCGTCGCCCGGCGACCAGCCGAGCAGCGCGAGATAGTTCAGGAGCGCTTCCGGCAGGATCCCGCGGGCACGGAAGTCCTCGACGGCGACCGCGCCGTGACGCTTGGAGAGCTTCGCCCGGTCGGCACGGAGGATGAGCGGCAGGTGCGCGTACTCCGGCGGCTCGGTGTCGCCCAAGGCAGCGCGCAGGGCGAGCACGCGGTGCGTCGTGTCGAGCAGGTCCTCGCCGCGGATCACGTGCGTGATCCCCATCGCGATGTCGTCGACGGCGTTCGCCAGGAAGAACAAGGGCTTGCCGTCGGAGCGCACGATGACGAAATCCGAGATCGTCGCCCACTCGACGCTGACCGGCCCGCGGACGAGGTCGACGAACGAGCTGGTACCCGTGTCGGGAGTGCGGAAGCGGATCGTGCGCGGCCGCCCCTCGGCTGCGAGCGCCTTTCGCTGCTCCGGCGTCAGCTCCCGGCCGCGACCGTCGTACCCCGGCGGGAGCTTCGCTTCCTTGCGCTCCGCGTTGATGGCCTCGAGCTCTTCGGGCGTCTCGAACGTCTCGTAGGCGTGACCCGATGCGAGGAGCTGCTCCGCGGCGGCCAGGTACGCATCCGCACGCGTGCTCTGGCGCACGGGCGGCTCGTCCCAGTCGATCCCGAGCCAGCCGAGCGTGTCGCCGATGGCGTCGATCCACTCCTCACGCGTCCGCGAGGCGTCGGTGTCCTCGATGCGGAGCAGGAAGGAGCCGCCAATGTGACGCGCCTCGAACCAGTTGAACAACGCCGTCCGAGCGCTCCCTACGTGCAGCTCACCGCTCGGCGCCGGGGAGAACCTCACTCTCACCGGGCTCGCCGCGGCGCTGGTCACGGCGCGTTCCCTGCCTCTTCGAGCAGCCGGCGCGCGACGACCACGCGCTGAATCTGGTTCGTGCCCTCGTAGATCTGGGTCCCCTTCGCGTCACGCATCATGCGCTCGACGGGGAACTCCGCGGTGTACCCGGCGCCGCCCAGCATCTGGACGGCATCGGTCGTGACCTGCATCGCTGTGTCCGACGCGAACAGCTTGGCCATCGACGAGATCTTGGAGACGTCGGGCGCCCCGGCATCCGCCATGGCGCACGCCCGGTAGACGAGCGAGCGCGCCGCCTCCACGCGCGTTGCCATGTCCGCCAGCATGAACTGGAGGCCCTGGAACTCGGCGATCGGCTTGCCGAACTGGGACCGATCCAGCATGTAGCGCGTCGCCGCGTCGAGCGCGCCCTGGGCGATGCCCACGGCCTGCGCGCCGACGATCGGCCGCGACGTGTCGAGCGCACCCATCGCGTACGCGAACCCCTGGCCCTCCTGACCGATGAGGTGCGACGCGGGAACGACGACGTGGTCGAGGATCAGCTCACCGGTCGGCGAGCCACGCATCCCCATCTTGTGCTCGATCTTGCCCACCGAGACGCCAGGGGTGTCGCGCAGCACGGCGAACGCGCTGATCCCCCGGCCGGCTGCATCGGGGTCGGTCTTCGCGAACACCGTGTACAGGTCGGAGATGCCGACGTTCGTGACCCACATCTTGCGTCCGTCGAGGACGTAGGAGTCGCCGTCGCGCGCCGCCCGCGTGCGCATCGAGGCGACATCGCTCCCGGCCCCGGCTTCGGACAGGCAGTAGCTGGCCTGCCACTCCCCCGAGGCGACCTTCGGGACGATCTCGGCCGCGAGCTCCGGGTCTCCGAACTGCACGATCGGTGTCACGGCGAGCCGCGAGATCAGGACGAACAACGACGAGGACCCGCACGCACGTGCGACCTCCTCGACGAGGATCGCGTAGGTCAGGGTGTCGCCACCGTCGCCTCCGAAGCTCTCCGGATAGATCGACCGTACGAGACCCGAGTCCCGGTACGCGGCGAACGAGTCCCACGGATACTCACTGCGCACGTCGGCGTTCGCGGCATGCGGTGCGATCTCGGCTGCCGCGAGCTTTCGTGCGCTGCGGCGGAACTCCTCGTACTCCTCGGGGAGCGTGAAGGGTGGCGTGCTCATTCGGAGTCGCGTGCAGACGCCGCAGCTCGTGCGATCGTGGCACGCACCTCCGCGAGGCGGGCGTTCAGCTCCGCCGACGGCATGCACAGGGTGGTCACGTCGACTGCGTCGACGATCGCCCGGGACACCAGGTACTCGTGGGCCGCGTTGCGGATCGCGGCGGGCCGCCAGGCTCGGATCTCGGGCGTCGCGGGCTCGTCGAACCCGAGCAGCCGCATCGCGACCTCGATGTCGCCGATGACAGGCGCCCGGCCGACGTACGCCGCGCGCTTCATCGCGAGCGCGGCAACGACGGTGTGGGCGTCTGCCGGCCGCTCGTCGGGCTCCAACCGCAGGCGGTCACTCACCCGATTGACGAGCGTCAGCGCGTACCCGACGTTCGGGCCCGGAGAACCGAGGAGGTCACCCTCGGGCTGGCTCGGTCCGAGGTCGCCGGGTCGGTCGGCACGCCACGACGGCGAAGGGGGCATGTAGACGCCGGGCGCGAGGTTCGGGCCCTGGCGCGGCAGCTCGTCGAGGGGCGTCGCGATGTACGGATCAGTCGGCACGGAGGCTTGCTACCCGCGGAGCGAGGCTCGGAGCAAGCCATAGACCAGAGAGTCGGACAGGGCCTGCCAGCTCGCCTCGATGATGTTCTCGCTCACGCCGATCGTGGTCCAGGACTCCTCACCGTCGGTCGTGTCGAGGAGGACTCGTGTGACCGCGCCGGTGCCCTTCTGCGTGTCGAGGACGCGCACCTTGTAGTCGGTGAGGTGCACGCGGTCGAGCTCCGGGAACGTGCCGTCGAGCGCTGTGCGCAGCGCGCGGTCGAGCGCGTTCACGGGGCCGTTGCCCTCCTCGGTCGCGATGAAGCGCTCGCCGCCGACGTGCACCTTGATCGTGGCCTCGGTGAGGACGCCGTCGGGCTTCTCGCCGGCCTGGGTGTCGGGGCTCGCGTCGTCGGTGATGACGCGGAACGACTCGACGGTGAACCAGCTCGGCTCCCATCCCGCGGTGCGGCGCATGAGTAGCTCGAGCGAGGCGTCCGCGACTTCGAAGTGATAGCCCTCGTGCTCGAGGTGCTTGAGCGTGTCGACGACGAGGTTGACCGTCGGGCCGTCGAGCTCGAGCCCGAGCTCCTTCGCCTTGAGCATCACGGTCGAGCGGCCCGCCAGCTCCGACATCACGAAGCGCGTGCCGTTCCCCACGGTCACCGGCGGGACGTGTTCGTACGCGTCGGGTCGCTTCGCGATCGCGCTGACGTGCAGCCCTGCCTTGTGGGCGAACGCCGACGTCCCCACGTACGGGGCTTGCGGGTTCAGCGCCATGTTCACGAGCTCTGCCACGTGATGTGCCACGGGGGTGAGCCGCTCCATGCGGTCGGGCGGCAGCGTCTCGATGCCCATCTTGAGCGAGAGGTTCGGGATGATCGTTGTGAGGTTGCAGTTGCCGGTGCGCTCCCCGTAGCCGTTGATCGTTCCCTGCACCTGCGTCGCGCCGCCGCGTACGCCGGCGAGCGCGTTGGCCACCCCGCAACCTGCGTCGTCGTGCAGGTGCACGCCGACCGGGACGTCGTCGCCGAAGTACTCGACCACGCTCTGCACGATGGACTCGACCTCGTGCGGCAGCGCACCGCCGTTCGTGTCACAGAGCACGAGACGGTCGACACCGGACTGCGCCGCGCCTTCGAGCACACGAAGGCTGAACTCCGGGTTGTGCTTGTAGCCGTCGAAGAAGTGCTCCGCATCGAAGAGGACCTCGAGCCCGCGGCCCTTCAAGTACTCGATGGAGTCGGCGACCATCGCGACTCCCTCGTCGAGCGTGGTGTCCAGCGCTTCGAGCACGTGGTAGTCCCAGCACTTCCCCACGATGCAGACGGCGCCCGTGCGCGCTTCCACCAGATGGCGCAACGTGTCGTCCGAGTCGACCTTGCCCTTGGCGCGCCGCGTCATCCCGAACGCGACGAGCTTGCTGGTCTCGAGGTGCAGATCGCTCGGGGTGCGGCGGAAGAGCTCGTCGTCCTTGGGGTTCGCTCCCGGCCAGCCCGCCTCGATGTAGTCGACGCCCAGGTAGTCGAGCTGCTCCGCGATCCGGAGCTTGTCGTCGACCGTCAGCGAGATCCCCTCGAGCTGCGACCCATCCCGCAACGTGGTGTCGTAAATTTGAACCCGCTCAGGAGCCATGAGGTGCCTCTTCGCGCGCGGCTGACGCAGCGATCGGAGCGAGCGAAGTTAGCTCGCAGGAGCAACGAGCGTCCGCGAGGCGGGTATCCCGCCGAGCAGCGAGTGCGACCCTAATCATGTACGTGTTCTACCCAGTTCTTGTACTTGTCGGTTTGGCCGCGGACGGCCTTCGCGAACTCCTCGGCGACGACGAGGGTCTTCGGGCCAGGGCACGGGATGGCACGGTCGTCGACCGAGTTGACCGCGCTCACCTCCGCCGCCGTACCGCAGACGAACATCTCCTCGGCGATGTACAGGTCGCTGCGCGTGAGCATCCCCTCGCGCACCTCGAAGCCGTGATCGCGACAGATCGTAACGATCGAGTCCTGCGTGATCCCCTCGAGCGCCCCCGCGGCCAGCGGCGGCATCACAAGGACGTCGTCGCGGCAGGCGAAGATGTTCTCGCCCGTGCACTCGCTCACGAAGCCCGCGGGGTTGAGCATGATCGCCTCGTCGTAACCCGACTTGAGGGCCTCGACCTTGGCGAGCGACGAGTTCACGTAGTTCCCCGTCGTCTTCGCGGCGGGCGGCATCGTGTTGTGGTCGTGCCGCGTCCACGAGCTCACCTTCATGCGGACACCCTTCTGCACGGCGTCGTCGCCGAGGTACGCACCCCAGGGCCAGCAGGCAATAGCTACATCGACGTTGCACGGCAGGGTGTTGAGCCCCATCTCGCCGTACCCGTAGTACGCGATCGGCCGGATGTAGCAGGACGCCAGGCCCGTTGCGGCCACGGTGTCCTTGATCGCCTGGGTGATCTCGTCCTCGCCGTAGGGGATCTCCATCATCATGATGCGCGCGGACTCGAACAGCCGCTTCACGTGATCCGTGAGGCGGAACACCGCGGGGCCGCGCTCGGTCTCGTATGCGCGAATGCCCTCGAACACCCCCATGCCGTAGTGCAGCGAGTGCGTGAGGATGTGAATGCGTGCTTCGTCCCACGGGACGAGCTCGCCGTTCATCCAGATCTTCTCGGTCTTCTCGATGGGCATCTCGTCAAACCCTTTCCGCGATGCGTGCGCCGATCTCCGACGTCGAACCCTCGATGTCGTCGGAGCTGGAGACCGCCTTGTGTACCCGGGCAGCCGCGTCGGTCTCCCCGAGGAAGTCGAGCATCATCCCGGCGCTGATGATCGCAGCCCGCGGGTCTGCCTTGCCGGTTCCCGCGATGTCGGGTGCCGACCCGTGCACCGGCTCGAAGAGCGACGGGCCGGTGCGCGCGGGATTGAGGTTGGCGGAGGCCGCGCGGCCGATCCCGCCGGACACGGCACCGCCGAGGTCGGTGAGGATGTCACCGAACAAATTGTCGGTCACGATCACGTCGTAGCGCTCCGGCCGCTGCACGAAGTGGATGCACGCTGCATCGACGTGGTCGTAGCCGGTGGTCACGTCGGGGAACTCCTCCGCGACTGCCGCGAAGGCGCGCTGCCAGAGGTCGCCCGAGAATGTGAGCACGTTGGTCTTGTGCACCAGGGCGAGGTGCTTGGCGGGGCGTGACTGCGCGAGCTCGAATGCGAAACGCACGCATCGCTCCACACCGAAGCGCGTGTTCACGGAGCCCTGCGTCGCGATCTCGTGCGGTGTCCCGTGCCTGAGGAAGCCACCCTCGCCCGCGTAGATGCCCTCGGTGTTCTCGCGCACGACCATCATGTCGACGCCACCGTTCAGCGCGCTCGGTGGAGCGAGGAACGGGCGCAGGTTCACGTACAGATCGAGCGCGAAGCGAAGCTTGAGGAGAAGACCCCGCTCGAGCACTCCGGGCGGGACGTTCGGGGTCCCCACCGCGCCCAGGAGGATCGCGTCGAAGTGCCGGAGCTCCTCCAGGGTCTCGTCGGAGAGCACCTCGCCGGTCGAGAGGTAGCGAGCGCCACCGAGGTCGAACTGCGTCGCGTCGTAGCGAATCCCGGCGGCATCGAGCACGCGCAGCGCCTCCGCGACGACCTCGGGGCCGATGCCGTCGCCGGCGATGACTGCGATTCGATGACTCACGGACGCTCCCGGTTGCCTGATCCGGGTTCATTATCCCGGACAATGAAAAACCGCCCACCGAGGTGGACGGTCGTGAGCGAACGCCGGCGGCGGCGCTCGCTTATCGAATGACGACGACGGAGTGCTGGAACTGCTGCAAGCCGCTGCCTCGGCGATTCATAGGGGAGCCAGCATTGCAGCAGGTCAGGGGCTATGTCAAGCACAAAAGGACGTGCGGTCGCGTCCGGCAATGCGGGTACCCTCCACCCGGATGAACGAGCCACACCTCTCCCAACAGGCATACGACCGGCTCGTGGAAGAGCTCGACGAGCGTTCGGGACCGCGCCGCCGCATGATCACCGAGCGCATCGAGCGCGCGCGCGAGCTCGGCGACCTCAAGGAGAACGCCGACTACCACGCGGCAAAGGACGAGCAGGGCCTGAACGAGGCGCGTGTCCGGCAGCTCGAGCAGATGCTGCGGAACGCAAAGATCGTCGAGGCCGGCGACGCGAACGCGGTTGCACCGGGAACGGTGGTCGCGCTGGAGATCGACGGCGACGAAGAGCCGACCGAGTACCTCATCGGCTCGATCGAGGAGCGCGACGATCGCTACGAGGTGCTCTCCACGTCGTCGCCGCTCGGGCAGGCGCTCATCGGCAAGGCCGTGGGCGACGAGACGGCATACGAGACGCCGCGCAAGAAGACGCTGACCGTCAAGGTCGTCTCGATCCGGCCCGTCGACTGAGCCGGGGTGCCTCAGGTGTTGCCGTTCGCGGACTGGAGCAGGTAGCCGCGCGAGCGGACGGTCCTCACCTCGAGGCCGAGCGACGAGATGCGGCGCCGGAGGCGGAGGATGTGCACGTCGAGCGCGTTGCGCGTCGGCGCCCCGTCGGGCCACGCACGGTGGACCATCACGTTGCGGCCGACGACAGCGCCGTAGCGCTCCACGAGCGCGCCGGCGAGCTCGCGCTCCACGGGTGAGAGCGCGACCCAGGCGTCCCGGAATCGGAGGAGCCCGTCGTTGTCGAGCGTGGGCAGCGTGACCGCGTCGCCGGCGCGCGCCTCGAGCGTGGCGACGCGCGCGCGGACGTCGCGGTCGTCCGCGGGGAGCCGGATCCAGTCCTCGAGCGGGTCGTGCGACGCGGGCGGCGATGCATCCGGTCCGACGAGCAACAGTCGTGGCGTACCGGAGGCGCGCAGCTCCTCGAGGTGCGAGGACTCCTCGGGCCACCGCACGAGCACGACATCCATGGCCGTACCGTAGGCATCGGATGTTTCTCGATTGTTTCGCTCGGGTGAAGCAACCATGTGTGGCGCAGCGGCCCCCCAACCCCTCGACTTTCTCGCCGAAACCGTTGCCCTAGCGACGGTTTCTGCAAGAAGGTCGGTGGGCTCAGGCGGATCTAGGGAGAGATCAGGTGCTCGAGGGTGCCGGCCGCGGCGAGCACGTCCCGGGAGAAGCGCGCGCCGGGCTTGCGCCCCAGCCGGTCGACCGGCCCGCTCACGCTCACCGCGGCGACCACGGCACCGGAGCCGTCGCGCACGGGCGCGCTCACGCTCGCGACACCCGGCTCGCGCTCTGCAACCGATTCGGCCCAGCCTCGCCTTCGCACTGCCGCGAGCGTCGCCTCGGCGATCCCCTCCGGGCGCTCCGCGTCCCCCCACGCGAGGAGCACCTTGGCGCCGGACCCGGCGGTCAGCGGGAGGCGCGCTCCCAGCGGGACCGTGTCACGCAGCCCGGACGGGCGTTCCGCGATCGCCACGCACACCCGGCGGTCGCCGTCGCGCACGTAGAGCTGCGCGCTCTCCCCCGTCGCCTCGCGCAGCGCACGGAGCACCGGAGCCGCGTGCTGCACGACCGGCTGCGAGCGGCGGGCGCGGCTGCCCCACGCAGCAACGCGGGCACCCAGCTCGAACCGTCCCCGGTCGTCGCGGCCCACGATGCCGTGCGCCTCGAGCGCCACGAGCAGGCGATGCGCCGTCGGACGTGCGATATCCGTCGCCTCCACGAGCTCGGCGAGCGAGAGGGCGCCGCGCTCGGCGAGCGCCTCGAGCAGCCAAACTGATTTGTCGACGACCCCGACACCGCTTACGCTTTCCATATGTCGAAATCCTAGTCTCACATTCCGAGACACTCTTCCGGGCGCCCGTCCGAGACGTCCCGGAGACAGGAGCTGCGCCGTGGCACAGACATTGAGCGAGAAGGTGTGGGAACGCCACGTGGTGCACCGCGCCGAGGGCGAGCCCGATCTGCTCTACATCGACCTCCACCTGGTCCACGAGGTCACGTCCCCCCAAGCGTTCGACGGGTTGCGGATGAACGGCCGCCGCGTGCGCCGACCCGAGCTGACCGTGGCCACGATGGATCACAACGTCCCGACCGCGGGGCTCGAGCGCGGGATCGAGGACCCGATCTCGCGCAAGCAGATCGAGGTGCTCGACCGCAACTGCGACGAGTTCGGGGTGCGCCTGTACGGGATGGGCGACCCCGGGCAGGGAATCGTGCACGTCATCGGACCGGAGCAAGGCCTGACGCAACCGGGGATGACGATCGTCTGCGGCGACAGTCACACCTCCACCCACGGCGCCTTCGGCGCGCTGGCCTTCGGGATCGGCACCAGCGAGGTCGAGCACGTTCTCGCTACGCAGACGCTTCCCCAGATGCGGCCCGGCACCATGGCGATCACCGTGGACGGCGAGCTCCCGCAGGGCGTCACGGCGAAGGACCTCGTGCTCTCGATCATCGCCAAGATCGGCACCGGCGGTGGCATCGGCTCGATCATCGAGTACCGCGGCAGCGCGGTGCGTGCGCTCTCGATGGAAGGGCGGATGACGGTCTGCAACATGTCCATCGAGGCCGGTGCCCGCGCGGGGATGATCGCTCCGGACGACACGACGTTCGAGTATCTCGAGGGCCGGCCGTACGCCCCGAAGGGAGCTGCCTGGGAGGAGGCACTCGACACGTGGCGCGCGCTGCGGACCGACGACGGCGCGACCTTCGACCGCGAGGTCGTGCTCGACGCGGCAACCCTGCGGCCGAGCGTGTCGTGGGGCACGAACCCCGGGCACACGACCACCATCGATGCGGCGGTGCCCGATCCCGACTCGTTCGACGATCCCACCGAGCGCGAGTCGGCAACACGCGCCCTGCAGTACATGGGCCTCAAAGCGGGCACACCGATACGCGACATCACCGTCGACACGGTGTTCATCGGGTCGTGCACGAACTCTCGCATCGAGGACCTGCGCGCCGCCGCCGAAGTCGTGCGCGGCCGGCACGTGAAGAGCGGCGTGCGGACGCTCGTGGTCCCCGGCTCCTTCGCCGTCAAGCAGCAGGCGGAAGCCGAGGGGCTCGACGACGTGTTCCGCGACGCCGGGTTCGACTGGCGCGAGCCGGGCTGCTCGATGTGCCTCGCCATGAACCCCGACAAGCTCGCCGAGCGCGAGCGGTGCGCCAGCACGAGCAACCGAAACTTCGAAGGCCGCCAAGGCCGCGGTGGGCGAACGCATCTGGTCTCGCCCGCCGTCGCGGCCGCAACGGCGCTCGCCGGGCACTTCACGACACCGGCAGACCTGGACTGAGTGGAGGAGCCCTCATGGAGCCCGTACGAGAGATCATCGCAAGGGCTGTGCCCCTCGATCGCTCCGACGTCGACACCGACCAGATCATCCCTTCCGACTGGTTGAAGCGCGTCGAGCGCACCGGATTCGGCGAGGGGCTCTTCTCGGAGTGGCGGGAGCGATCGGACTTCGTGCTCAACCAGTCCCGCTACGCCGATGCCGCCATCCTCGTCGCGGGGCCGAACTTCGGCACGGGATCCTCACGAGAGCACGCCGCATGGGCCCTCCAGGACTACGGGTTCAAGGCGATCGTCTCGTCGCGGTTCGCCGACATCTTCCGGAACAACTCGTTGAAGATCGGCCTCGTCCCGGTGACGGTCCCGCAGGACGTCGTGACGCGGATCATGCGCGCCGTGCAGGACGATCCCTCCCTCGAGTTGGTCGTCGACGTCGTCGACAGGCGCATCGCCGTCCCCGCGATCGAGCTCGACGAGCCGTTCGATCTCGACGACCACAGCCATGACCGCTTGATGCACGGACTCGACGACATCGGCATCACCGAGACGCACGCCGGCGAGATCGGGACGTTCGAGACCGGCCGCCCCTCCTGGATGCCGCAGGCGACGCGCTGAGCGCCGGGGCGGCTAGCGAACGATCGCCGCGAGGCCGATGACGAGGATGAGGAAGTTGTAGGTGCCGTGGGCGAACATGCCCGGCACGAGCTTGCCCGTGTAGCGGCGCAGCAGCCCGAGACAGATGCCGACGGTGCCGATCACGACGAGCTCGATGAGGTTGCCCCACCCGACGCCGAGCTGCAGGTGCACCATCCCGAATAGAAATGCCTGCACCGCGATGCCGGCCGCCGTTCCCCAGCGCGCGATCAGCGTGCCCTGCACGAGACCGCGGAAGAAGAGCTCCTCGAAGAACGGGGCTCCGACCGAGCCGATCAACAGCACGATGAGCACGCCGAACGCGCCGGTCGACAACGGGTCCTCGAGATCGTTGCGCGCGCCCGGGCTGACGTTGGGGGCGATCGCGTGCAGGACCGCCGCGACGATCACCACGAGGATGAGGATTCCGACGCCGCACGCGATGCCGAGGCCCACGTCGGAGGCGGTCGGGCGCGTCAGCCCGAGGTCTCGCAGCGAGCCGGTCCCCTTGCGCCGAACCGCCACCACGCAGGCGCCCCCGAGGCCGGTCCAGATGCCGAGCGTCGCGCCCAGGAGTAGGAGCGGGTCGGACATCGATGCTCCCGCAAGGAGCATGAACACCGCGATGACGTTCGAGAGAACGAAGCCGACGAGGAATCCGAGCGCCGCGATGCCACCGGCCTGAAGCTGCCGCGTCGGGTCGCGCGGGTCGGGTGCGATCCCGATCGTCGGAGGGATGTTGGTGTAGCCGGTCCAGGCGTAGCCGTCCCACCACCGCCAGTGCGCGACGCCCCACGGATCCGCGTACCAGCCGGGAGGCGCGCTGGGGACAGAGACACCGGGCTCCGTTGGAGCGGTCACCGCGTCATGATCGCGCCGGCACCCTCGAGCGAGGACGCGCGCTCAGACGAGCAGCGCGCTCAACTGCTCGAAGTACTGCCGCTCGTCGATCGCGACGGCGAGCTCGACCGCGAGCTCCCGGGTCGCCCGAGCGTCGAACAGGTACACGAGGAATTCCTTGTAGGACATGGCGGGCCCCTCCGTCCTCTCCGCCGGCACCTCCGCATGCTGCATTGCAAGCGGTTCTCGTCGCCGGGGACCCGAAACTGAAGGTCACGAATCAGGCAAATTCGGACGGTCTCCGGCGAGCAGGGCGAGCTCGCGCCACTTCCAGACGCAATCGACGTCGACGAGACCGAGCTCGCGGAGCCAGGCGAGCTGGCTCTCGACGGGCGTCAGCTTGTTCGACGGGTCGTCCTCCTCGGGGCGTACGCCGATCGCCTCGAGGAACACGCGGTGCAGCTCCGGCGTCGGGGACGCGACGTGCTCGAGGTTCAGGAACCGGCCCCCGGGCCGGAGACGGCCCGCCACCTCCGCGTAGAGCGCGCGCTTGCGCGCGTCGACGACGTGATGGATCGCGAAGCTCGACGTGATGAGATCGAAGCCGTCGAGATCTGCCGGCAGCGGCTCGTCGAGGTCGTGCCGCCGGATCTCGACATGATCGTCGTCGGAGAACCGCTCACGCGCGCGCCCGAGCATCTCCTCCGAGAAGTCGAGCCCCACGCCGCGCGACTCCGGCCGCAGCTCGCGGACGAGGCCGAGCGTGAAACCGTCGCCGGTGCCGAGGTCGAGCACTCGGTCGACGCGTTCCGGGAGGAGCTCGACGAGCACGGCGAAGCCCTCCATGCGGTGCGGGAGCGCGTCGCGTATCCCGAGGTACCGCTGCGCCCACTCGGGCTCGGTCCAGAGGTTCACGGGAGCGCTGGTCACGGCCCCGACTCCGTCTCGCGCACCTCGCCGCGGTCGCGCAGCCGCACGATCTTGTTCACCGCGGCCAGGTAGGCCCGAGCGGAGGCCTCCACCACGTCGGTCGCGACTCCGCGGCCGCTCGCGCTGAGACCGTCCACCTCGAGCTGCACGACCACATCACCGAGCGCGTCACCACCCGCCGTCACGGACGACACGTTGAAGTCCTGGAGGTTGCCGCGAATCCCGGACGCATCGGCGATCGCCTCGATCGCGGCATCGATCATCCCGTTGCCCTGTGCCGCCCCTTCGCGCTTCGTGTCGCCGTCGGCGAGCACGACGCGGGCATGCGGGGTGTCTTGCGTTCCGCCGTGAACGTCCAGGCTCACCATCTCGAAGCGGTGCATGATCCCGCCACCGAGCTCTTCGGCGACGATCGCCTCCAAGTCGGCCTCGGTGATCTGCACCTTGCGGTCCGCCAGCTCCTTGAAGCGCACGAACGCCTGGTTCAGCGCGTCACCCTGCAGATGGAAACCGAGCTTGTCGAGCGAGTCGGAGAAGGCGTGCCGACCCGAGTGCTTGCCGAGCACGATCTGCGCCGCGACCTGGCCGACCTGACCCGCGTCGATGATCTCGTACGTCTCACGGTCCTCGAGGACACCGTGCTGGTGGATGCCGGCCTCGTGCGCGAAGGCGTTCCGGCCCACGATCGCCTTGTTGTACTGCACCGGGTAGCCGGTCAGGCGCGAGACCATCCGCGACGTGCGCGCGAGCTCCTCCGTGTTGACGCCCGTCGTGAGCCCGCTGAAGTGGTCCGCACGTGTGCGGATCGCCATCACGACCTCTTCCAGCGCCGCGTTCCCGGCGCGCTCCCCCAGGCCGTTGATCGCGCACTCGATCTGCCGCGCACCGTTGACGACACCGGAGAGCGAGTTGGCCACTGCGAGCCCGAGATCGTTGTGGCAGTGCGTCGACACGACATAGTCGCCGTGCACGCGCTCGATCACGTATGCAATGAGCTCGCCGTAGTCCGACGGCATGCCGAAGCCGACGGTGTCGGGGATGTTCAGCGTCGTGGCGCCATTGTCGACGGCCAGCTGGCACACCTCGCACATGAAGTCCGGATCCGAGCGGAACCCGTCTTCCGGCGAGAACTCGACGTCCCCGAGATAGGACTTGGCACGGGCCACGCCTGCAGCCGCCTCGGCCTTGACCTGGTCCTCCGTCATGCGGAGCTTCTTCTTCATGTGGATCGGCGACGTCGCGATGAACACGTGGATGCGCTTCCGCTCCGCGTGCCGCACGGCCTCCCATGCGCGGTCGACGTCCTTGAAGCCCGTCCGCGAGAGCCCCGCGATGATCGGGCCCCGGACACTCCTGGCGATGGCCTCGACGGCTTCGAAGTCCCCGTCGCTCGCGATCGGGAAGCCCGCCTCGATCACGTCGACCTGGAGGCGCGCGAGCTGATCGGCGATCTCGAGCTTCTCGCCCACGTCGAGCGAGATGCCGGGCGACTGCTCGCCGTCCCGGAGCGTCGTGTCGAAGATCATCACGCTGTCCATCGGGGGTTTCTCCCTGGTCGTCTCTCGGTGGTGGAAGCCGTGCTGTGGAAATCCGGCAAACAAAAACCCTCCCGGCCCGAGGGCACGAGAGGGTGACGGCGAGCACGTATCGTGCTCGCCCTACGTAAGCAGGAGGCCCTGGATGCGCAGTATCTGGGTGGCCCAGATCGTTGCCGGAGTTCCGTTCGTCATCGTCAACCAGTTTGGCACGCCAGGTTGACCAGGGTCAACGCGGAAAGCCCCCTCGTTCGGAGACCACGCGCGCACGGACCGGAGGTGCGAGACTCGTTCCGTGATGCGGTGGGTGCGGCGTGGGCTCCTCCTCGGGCTCCTGACAGGCGCGGCATATGCCGCCTGGCGCTTCGTGGCGGCGCGCAAGCCGAGCGGTATGACCTTCGAGCCGGCTCCCTTCCTCTCACCGCCGCGGCCGGTCCCCACACCCTCGACCCGGCTGACCGCCGTCCCCGATGGTCGCGACGCGGACGCCTGGGTCGAAGCAGTCGACGGGACGTGCCCGGTCTCGCATCCGGTGAAGGCCAAGATGTCGAGCGGCATCTATCACCTGCCTGGCGGAGGCAACTACGACCGGACGCACGCCGACCGCTGCTACGCGAGCGCCGGCGACGCCGAGGCCGACGGCCTCCGCGCGGCGAAGCGCTGACGCCGCCTCAATCCAGCTCGATCGCCCGGGCGTCGGTGATTCCCGGCTGTGATCGCAGGCTCGCCACCACCTCGGCCGGAACGGGCGTAGCGGTCGAGATCGCCATGAGCGCCGCCTCGCCCTCGGCGGTCTTGCCGACGACCATGTCGTCGATGTTCACCCCGGCGTCGCCCACGATGCGGCCCACCGTCCCGATGATGCCCGGGACGTCGTCGTTGCGGACGACGAGCATGTGGCTCGAGGGCGGGATGTCGACGATGTGGTCGTCGAGACCCACGATGCGCGGCGCCGCCTGCTTTCCCGACAGCGTGCCGGCGACATGGACATCGCTCCCGTCGACACGACCCCGCAGCTCGATCAGGTTCACATAGTCACGCGCTGCCGTGAGCTTCGTTTCGCGCACGATGACACCTCGCTGGTCCGCGAGTTGTGGCGCGTTGACGAAGCTGACCGGCTCGTCTACCACAGGTGACAGCAGGCCCTTCAAGACTCCCAGCGTGAGCACGCGGCAGTCGTAGTCGGCGATCTGACCTTCGTAGGAGACCTCGAGGGTGTCGACGACGCCCCCCGCGAGCGACGTGAAGAGACGACCGAGACGCTCCGCGAGCGGCAGGAACGGCTGAACGGTCGAGCTCGCCTCGCTGGCGGCCAGATTGACGGCGAACGGCACGAACTCGCCCTGGAGCGCGAGCACCACCTGCTCCGCGATGGTCTGGCCCGCCTTGTCCTGGGCCTCCGTCGTCGACGCGCCGAGGTGCGGGGTGACGACCACGGACGGCAGCCCGAACAACGGGGACTCGGTGGTGGGCTCGTGCTCGAAGACGTCGAGCGCGGCGCCCGCGATCTGCCCGTTCTCGATCGCCTTGGCGAGCGCGCCCTCGTCGATGATCCCCCCGCGCGCGGTGTTGACGATCCTCAGCCCGGGCTTCGCGTTCGCCAGCATCGCGGCGTCGAACAGGCCGAGCGTGTCGGGCGTCTTGGGGAGGTGGATCGTCACGAAGTCGGCCACGCGCATCAGGTCGTCGAGCGTCGGGACCAGCTCGACACCGAGCTGCCGCGCCCGCTCGGCGCTCACGTACGGGTCGAAGCCGACGAGACGCATCCCGAAGGCATGACAGCGCTGAGCGACCAGCACACCGACGCGGCCGAGCCCCACCACACCGAGCGTCTTGCCGTGCAGCTCGACGCCGGCCCACCTCGACCGGTTCCACTGCCCGGCTTTCAGATCGGCGTCCGCCTGCGGGACGTTCCGCGCCTGGGCGAGCATGAGCGCGACGGCTTGCTCCGCCGCAGACAGGACGTTCGACTGCGGCGCGTTCACGACCATCACGCCACGCCTGGTCGCCTCGGCGACGTCGACGTTGTCGAGGCCGATGCCCGCGCGGCCCACGACGACGAGATCCGTGCCCGCCGCGAGCACCTCGGCGGTGACGTTGGTGGCGCTGCGGATCACCAACGCCGCGGCACCCGGCACGGCAGTGAGCAGCGCATCGGGCGAGAGGCCGAGCTGCACGTCGACCTCGAGACCCGACGCCGACATGAGATCCAAGCCGCGATCAGCCAGCTCTTCGGTGACCAGGACGCGGCGGCTCATCGTGCTCCGAGGCTAGCGGAGCAGGTGTTCCGCACCCCTCAACCGAGGAAGTCGGCGATGCGGCGGACACCCTCGACGAGCTCGTCGTCGGCCAGAGCGAACGACAGACGCGCGTAGCCGGGCGCACCGAACGCCTCACCGGGAACGATCGCGACCTTGGCTCGTTCGAGGAGCACGTCGGCGAGCTCGAGCGAGGTCGCCACAGTGCGCCCGCCGAGGGTTCGGCCCAGCACACCCTCGAAGCTCGGGAAGCAGTAGAACGCGCCTTCGGGTTCGAGGCACTGCACGCCGTCGATCGCGGAGAGCATCTGATGCATCGTGCGGCCCCGTCGATCGAAGGCGTTGCGCATCTCCTCGACGGCCGACAGGTCGCCCGAGACGGCCGCGATCGCGGCCCGCTGCGCCACGTTGTTGACGTTCGAGGTCGAGTGCGACTGCAGGTTGATCGCGGCGGCGATCACATCGCTCGGGCCGATCATCCAGCCGACACGCCAGCCGGTCATCGCATAGGTCTTCGCAACCCCGTTGAGCACGATGCACGTGTCGGCGAGCTCTGGCACGACGGTCGCGATCGACGAGAACTTGTGGTCACCGAAGGTGAGGTGCTCGTAGATCTCGTCGGTGACGACCATGATCTCGTGCTCGAGAGCCCAGCGCCCGATCGCTTCGACTGCCTCCAGCGGGTACACCACGCCGGTGGGGTTGGACGGGGAGACGAAGAACATCGCCTTCGTCCTCGGCGTGCGTGCGGCCTCGAGCTGCTCCACGGTCACGCGGAACCCGTCGGCCGCGGTCGTGGGCAGCGCGACCGTGCGCCCTCCGGCGAGCGCGATCGCCTCCGGGTACGTGGTCCAGTACGGCGCGGGGAGGAGCACCTCGTCGTCTTCGTCGATGATGCACTGCAACGTGTTGTAGACGGCCTGCTTGCCGCCGTTCGTGACGAGGACCTGCGACGGCTCGCACGCATATCCCGAGTCGCGTCGCGTCTTCGCCGCGATCGCTTCGCGCAGCGCGGGGAGACCGGGCGTCGGCGAGTAACGGTGGTTGATCGGCTCCTCGCACGCGGCGACGGCCGCAGCGACGATGTGGGGCGGCGTCGGGAAGTCCGGCTCTCCGGCACCGAAACCGATGACCGGCTCGCCCTGGGCGCGGAGCGCCTTGGCCTTGGCGTCGACCGCGAGCGTCGCCGATTCGGAGATCGCGCCGATCTTCCGGGCGATCCTGGCGCGACGGGCGATCCGTTCGTGCTCGGGCATCTCAGGTTCCGGGCTTTCCTACGGCGCTGGCGGGGAGGTCACGCGCCATGGTGGCACGCCGAGCGGCCCCCCAGCAGCGCTTTCTCCTAGCCTGTTCGGTCAATGTCCCTCCGAGGACGAGCGCTTGCGGGCGCAGTCATCGCCGTGCTCGTCCTGGCGGGCCAGCTGCTCGTCGGCTCGGGGAGCGCGGCCGCCGACGACGTTCCCAGGGCGTACATGGTCTTCAACGTCCAGACGGGCGCGATCCTCGCCACGCGCAACCCGCACGAGCAGCTTTACCCGGCGAGCACGATCAAGCTGCTCACCGCGCTCACCGTGCTGTCGCGCCTTCCCCTTGCCAGCACGGTCACCGTCTCACCGCGTGCGGCCTCTGAGCCTGCGATGAGGATGGGGTTCCCGGTGGGCGCGAAGTGGACGCTCGACGAGATGCTCCACTCGCTGCTCATCGTCTCGGCGAACGACGCCGCATTCGCCGTCGCCGAGCGAGCCGGCGGGAGCGTCGAGCAATTCGCCGTCGACGCGCAGGCCGAGGCGCGCCAGCTCGGTCTCGTCGACACGACCTTCCGCGATCCGTCCGGGCTCGACGGCCCCGGCGCGTACGGCGGGGGGACGCTGACCAGCGCCTACGACATGTCGATCGTGGCGCGCAACGCGCTCGCCGTTCCGGAGATCGCATCGATCGTGAACACCCGTCACTACGACTTCACGGACCCGACGGGCCAGGTGCACCACCTCGACAACCACAACATCACGGTGCTGAACACGTATCCGGGCGCGACCGGGATGAAGACGGGCTTCACCGATCGCGCCGAGAGGACCTTGATCGCGTCGGCCACACGCAACGGCCGATCGTGCGCAGCCGTCGTGCTCGGGACCTTCGACGACAAGAACTGGGCGTACCAACTCCTGAACCAGTGCTTCGCCGCAGCACCCACCGCGACAGGCGTGGGCATGCTCCCGCCGGTGCGCATCGTCACCGCCGATCAACGAATCGCAGAAGAGCGGGCAGAGCACCCGGCGAAGCACGCAAAGCACTCCGCCAAGCACGCCGATCATCCCGCCGAGCACGCGGCCAACGCCGCTAACCCGGCGACCCGGACGGTCGCGTCCGCCCGCACCAGCCATTCGAGCAACCCGTTCGTCACGATCCTCGAAGTGCTCGCGCTCGTGCTCGCGATCCTCTTCGTCGCCGTGGTGCTCCTGCGCATACGAGCGATTCGACGCCAGAAGCGGCGACGCGAGATGCGGGAGGCGATGCGCGCGCGCATGGTGCGCGAGCGGAGGAGCAACGAGCAACGAGTTGCGGAGATGGCCGGTCAGGAGGCGGGACCCTCCTAGGCGACGTTCTCCTCCGCGTTCGGATCCCAGCCGCGCAGGTTCTCGAGGCGCGGGTCGTTCGAGAAGATCTCGACGATCGGCTGGTTCAGCTGCAGCCGGCGCTGGATGATGCGGACCTCGTTCTCCTGGTTCCAGAGCGCGAGCATGACCGCCACGCCTGCCTCCCCGGCGCGCGCCGTGCGGCCGGAACGGTGGAGATACGCCTTGTGGTCTTCGGGCGGGTCGTAGTGGATCACCACGTCGACGCCGTCGACGTGGATCCCGCGTGCAGCCACGTCCGTTGCGACGAGCACGGGCAGCTTGCCGTCGGAGAAGTCCTGGAGCGCCCTCTCGCGCGCTGCCTGTCGGAGGTCACCGTGGATGGCACCTGCTCGCACTCGCTCGCGGTGGAGCTGCTCGACGAGACGGTCGGCGCCACGCTTGGTGCGACAGAAGACGAGGGTTCGGTCGACACCGCGCGCGATGGATGCGACGACCTTCACCTTGTCCATCTGGTGCACGAGCAGGAAGTGATGGTGCATCTCCTCGACCGTCTCTTCGCTCGACTCGACCTCGTGCGAGAGCGGGTCCTCGAGGTAGCGGGCCACGAGGCGGTCGATCCCACGATCGAGCGTCGCCGAGAAGAGCATCGTCTGGTGCGGCGCCGTCACGCCGTAGAGGATCTTCTGCACCTGCGGCAGGAACCCCATGTCAGCCATGCGATCGGCCTCGTCGAGCACGAGCACCTGCACTCCCCCGACCGAGAGCTCTTTGCGCTCGATGAGATCGATCAGCCGTCCCGGCGTCCCGATCACGACGTCGACGCCCTTGCGCAGCGCGTCGACCTGCGGGTCCATACCGACGCCGCCGTAGAAGGCCTTGACGCGCAGCCCTTTGACCTTGCCGAGCGGAGCGAGCACGCCCTTGACCTGGTTCGCGAGCTCACGGGTCGGGACGAGCACGAGGCCGCGCGGCTCGTGCGGCTCGGCGCGCGTGATGCGATCGAGGAGCGGCAGCCCGAACGCGAGCGTCTTGCCCGAGCCGGTCTTCGCCTTGCCGAGCACGTCGCGTCCCGCGAGCGCGTCGGCGATCGTCATCGACTGGATCTTGAAGGGCTGCTCGATCCCGGATTCGGCGAGCGCTGCAACGAGCTCGCTCGAGACACCGAGGTCGCCGAAGGTCGGCGCGCCGGGCTCGGCGTGCTCGGACGTGCGCGCGGGCGCGTCCGTTGCGGAGGGGGAAGTCATGTGGTCTGTTGGCTTTCTCTCGGGTGCAGGTCGTTGTGTCGGATCGCCCTCCTGCGGCGGTCCTGACCGACCGGCTCCGAGGAACCCAGCCAAGACGATGACTGCGTGAGGTAGATCCGCGAGCCTCGCCTCACACCGTGGCAGGGTGTGGAGACGAGATCACCGCTCGCACCCCCATGATACCGCGCGTCGGCGGATCACCACGGCATGGCCACGCCGCCGTTGGGACGGAGGATCTGACCGGTCACGAACGACGCGTTGTCGGAGACCAGGTAGAGGATCGCGTTGGCGACGTCCTGCGCCTCGCCCACACGGCGGAGCGGTGCCATGGCCCCGAAGCGCTTCTTGTACTCGTCCACCTTCTCGGGGATGACGTTGCCGTCTGCATCGACGAAGTTGTGGCGCGAGAAGTTCGTGTGGATCACCCCCGGCGCCAGGGCGTTCACCCGGATCCCGAGGGGCCCGGCTTCGCATGCGAGGGTCTTGGTGAGCATCGCGACGGCCGCTTTCGTCATGCCGTAGCAAGCGAGCGTTGGTGCCGGCGTGTCGATCGCGCCGGAGGAGATGTTGACGATGTTCCCCGATTTGTTCGGCGCCATGACGCGCAGCGCGGCTTGGCAGCCGTAGAACGCGCTCTTGAGGTTGATCGCCAGGATCCGCTCGAACTCCTCGTCGCTGCAGTCGGCGACCATCTTGTTGTGAGGCACGCCCGCGATGTTGCCGACGATGTCGACACGACCGAACTCCGCTTGCGCACCGTCGATGAGCGCGTCGACGTCTGCGCGGCTCGTGACATCTGTCCGCACGGCGCGCGCGGTGCCCCCCGCGCCGGTGATCTCGTCGGCGGTCGCCGTGGCGCCGTCCAGATCGATGTCGCCACCGACGATCGTGGCGCCCGCTGAGGCCAGCGTCTGCGCGGTCGCCTTGCCGATGCCGCTGCCGGCGCCGGTGAGGACCGCGACTCGACCGCTCAAGTCGTACCCGGACAGCGCTCCCACCGACATGTCGCGTTCCTTTCGAAGACGATCGGATCGGAGACTAGACGGATAGCCTGCAACTTCCGACATGGAGCTGACCGTCGCGAGCTACAAC
>DATBHZ010000027.1:0-21692 GCA_036557185.1 Acidimicrobiia bacterium
AAGTCCCCCGAGATTCGGAGGCTCGGGGGGCTTCTTTGCGTCCCGAACGCGCTCAGCGGTCGCCCGCCGGCGTTGGCACCGACGGTTCGGGATCACGGGTCGACCGGGCAACCGCCTCCACATCGCTTGGATAGGTGTGCAACGCCGCGAGCAGGACGAGACCGTTCGCCGCGAGGAGCGGCACCGTCACGAGAAACGCGTTGCGGACACCGTCGACGCCCCCGCCCGCCAGATGGTCTGCCAGCAAACCGAACGCCAGCGGACCGGTGGCTTGCGCTGCGACGCGGCACAGCGAGCGAACCGACTCAGCGCGGCCGCGCAGCTCGGGGTGGACAACGTCGAGGCGCGCTGCATCGAGCGCCGGATTGGGAGCGCTGAGGAGCGCGCTCCCGACGATCAGGAAGGGAAGCGCGAGGAAGACCGAATGGATGAAGAGAGCGGGCACGATCACGACACACGCGAGCGGGAAGCTCCACAGTCCCACCTCGATGCGCCCGCTGATGTGCCCGCGTTCGATGAGCGAATCTGCGAGCCAGCCGCCGCCGATCAGACCGAAGAAGGCCCCGGCTCCGGCAACCGGCACGAGCAGGGCCGCCCCCGCCTGGGAGATGCCGAACTCGTGCACCGCGAACACCACCGCGAAGACCTGGAGGCCCGAGAAGAAGAAGTCCCCCAGGGAACCGGCGATGATCACCACGACCATCGTCCGGATGCGAAGCGTGTACGCGATCGCCCAGAGAAGCGACCGATCTCGTTGGTCGCCGTGGAGCTCGCCGTGGGGGTCGGGTCGGACGTCTGCAGCAGCCAGCAGCTGGTACAGCGTGTGATCGGCGGTGGGCTCGGCACCGAAGGTCTCGGTCGCTCCCCGCCTCGGCTCGGGTCGGCGGGCGACGGCCCAGGCGACCGCGACGCCTGCGAGTGCGAGCACGACGAAGACGGCTCGCCACGAGAACACAGCTACAACAAGTCCGGAGACGAGGAAACCCGCGCCCGCACCGACGAGCTCGCCGCTCCGAACCCACGACAGCGCCTGGCTGCGCCGATCGATTGGATAGAGGTCGCCGATCAGGGAGGAGACCGGCGGCCCGGCAGCTGCCGTCACGATGCCGAGGGCCATGCGGCTGACGAACAGCATCGCGAAGGAGACGGAGCCCGCAGTGACGCCCATCGTCATGCTCCACAGGACCACGGCAAAGCCGATGAGACGGACACGCCTCACGCGATCGGCGAGGACCCCGACGGGTAGCGTCGCGAGCCCGCCAACGAGGCTGAACGCGGCCGCGAGCATTCCGATCTGGGTGTTGCCGATGTGAAAGGCGGACTTGAGGCTCGGCGCCAGCACGCCGAGCGTGCTGCGATCGGCCGAGTCGAGCGCCAACACCAGGGCAAGGACGAACGCTGTGTTCCGGGCCGGGCCTTTGCCCAGTGCGGCGTCCGTGGAGTTTCGAAACAATCCCAGGAACTGATCGGAGCGTTCCTGCAGGCTCACGCGGACCTTGTCCTGCACATGCACGTGACGCGAGTACCGCAGAACGAGCGCCCCTAATCACATCAATCCTCATGAGGGAGGGCTCTGAACGGTTGCCGAGAGGGTGAACGACGCTCAGAACGGGTATTGACGTCGAGGAGCTCTGCACCGTGCGGTTCATCAACGAGCATCTCGACCGTCTCGACACTGCGCAGCAACGCCATGCATGGCTTGCGTTCGTCGTCGCAGTGGTGAAGAAGTACGGCGACGATCGCGGTTCGTCGCTGTCGGCCTTGCTCGCGTACTACGGATTCCTGGCGCTGCTCCCGCTCTTTCTCGTCTTCGTGACGGTCCTCGGGTTCGTGCTCGAGGGCGATCCCGGCCTGCGCCACAGCCTCGTCGACTCCGCCGTCGCAGATTTCCCGGTCATCGGCAACGAGCTTCGTCACAACGTGCACGCGCTCCGCGGCAACGGTCTGGCGCTTGTGATCGGGCTCCTCGCGCTCCTCTGGGGATCGCTCGGAGTGGCGTATGCCGCGCAGCACGCGACGGCCGAGATCTGGAGTGTTCCGGCGCACGAACGACCGGGTTTCGCCGCGCGCCTCCTGCGTGCACTCGGATTGCTGGCGACCCTCGCGGCCGGCGTCGTCGGCACCACGCTGATATCCGGCGTGGTCGCGGGTGCAGGCAATGGGATCGCCTTCAACGTCCTGGGCATCGCACTCGCCCTGACGCTCAATGCCGCGCTCTATCTCGTCGGTCTGCGCGTCCTGACCGTGGGCAGTGTGGCGACGGGCGACCTCGTTCCGGGCGCAGTGCTCGGCGGCGTCGCGTGGACCGTCCTGCAGTTGGTCGGCGGCTGGCTCGTGACGCGCCAGCTCCGTCACACGAGCGAGCTTTACGGATTCTTTGCGATCGTGCTCGGGCTGCTGTTCTGGCTCTATCTGGCCGCGCAGATCCTCGTGTACGTGTCGGAGATCAACGCGGTGAGAGCCCGACGGCTCTGGCCGCGCAGCTTGCGCCACCCGGAGTGATTCAGGTGAAGACGCTCACACCGCCCGGACCCACGAGCAGGCCGACGATGATGAGAGCGATGCCGGCGAGAATTCCACCGCGGAACAGGGTCACGATCCCTGCAATGACCAAGATGACTGCGATGATCCACAACAAGAAAGCCATGTCACTGCTGTCCCCGTTCGCGGCCCGATCCAAACTCTGGAAGTGGAACGACGGTGCCGGCTCTCTCGGTTTCCGTTTCCTTCGAAGCCTTCGCGGGTACTGCCGCGATGTTGTTACCCCACTGTCACGGGGAGGACCCGATGTTCAAACGATTCGCGATCGGCTTCGCCGTGGGGTATGTCCTCGGCGCACGCGCGGGCGAGCAGCGCTACAAGCAGATCAAAGACCTCGCCGAGCGGGCGCTGGAGTCCGAGCCCGTCGCCGGCCTCATCGAGAGCGGCAAGGAGCTCGCCGGGGACCAGGAGCGGCAGCTCACCCAAGCGCTCAAGGAGCGCGTCGGGGACCTCCGGCACCGCAACGGGCGCGGGCCGTCCGGCCACGCAGCCTCGAGCCGTCGAGGCAACGGAGCATCGTCCCGGCACACGTCGTCCGGCCGGACCACGCGTTCGCGGACTGCGCCGCGCCGCGCGCACACCGGTACCAACAGCGGCAACGGCGCCCGGTCGAGAAAGCAGCCTGCCAAGAAGCAACCGGCAAAGAAGCAAACCACCCGGCGTACTTCGCGTAGCTAGCGCTTCCGGGCGGTGGACTTGCCGCCTTTCCGGCCCGCGGCCTTGTGCTGCGCCGTTGTGCCGCCCTGCTTCGAATTCCCGCCGGAGCCGGACCGCTTGCCGCCACGCTTGGAAGCGCCCGGCGAGTTCGCAATCTTGGCCGCGCGCTCCTTGGACATTCCTTTGTCCTTCAGCGCTTCGTACTGCTTGCGGTTCTTCGGATTCGCTGACTTCGAGGGCATCTGACACCTCCTGAGGGAGTCGTCAACGGATACCCGCCCGCGCCGCTGACCGAACCGCGCGTCAGCGTTCGCTCTGTTGTTTCGGTCCCGATCGGCCTCGGGTACCCGACATGGCGGATGCAGGAAGTCGTACCGATTGCGGCGAAGGCCCTCAACGGAGGCCTGTTCGTCGTCGTCTTCGCCCTCATCGGTGAGATCGCGGTACCCAAGCGCTTCGCCGGCCTGTTCTCCGCGGCCCCCTCGATCGCCATCGCCAACCTTCTGGTCATCGTGTTCGCCAAGGGCAGCAGTGCAGCCCAGCTCGAGGCAACCGGGATGATCGTCGGCGCGATTGCGTTGACGGTGGCGTGCGCGTTCGGCGTCGCTCTGGTCGCGCGCTATCGCGCGTTGCGCGGATCGATGCTCATCTGCGGCCTGTGGCTCGTCTTGGCCGAGGTCGGATATCTCGCGGTCCTGCGATGAGCGAAGTACCTCTCGAGCCCGGAGGCGACAACCCGACGATCGGGTTCGACATCTCGCGACTCCATGAGTGCGGGTTCAGCGACCTCGCCGTGCGCTTCGGATTCGGCGCGGCGATCTCAATCATCGCGGCGCTGGTCGGCCTCTGGTTCAGCCCGGTTGCCGGCGGGATGTTCCTCGCCTTTCCCGCGATCGTGCCGGCGACGCTCACCCTCATCGAGGAGAAGGACGACACCGAGGCTGCAGTCCACAACACTCGGGGAGCGGTCATCGGCGGGGCCGGGCTGGTCGCGTTCGGCGTCACCGCCGCCGCGCTGTTCGCACGCGTCTCCGCGGCGCTCACGCTCGTGGCCGCGACCGCCGCGTGGGCCGGTGTGTCGATCCTGATCTATCTCGCCGTCGTGGCCCACCAGCAGCATCAACAGCAAGAGGCAAACGACCAGTGATCGGCGATCGCGCGCCTCTCATCGCGTTCAAGGCCCGAGCTGAGTGGTGGCCGCAGCCTGCTCGGCGGGTTGGGCCGATGGCAGCCGCCTCAGGACCCCGATCAGGGCGAGCCCGAGCAGGATGAACATGACACCGAGGCCGACCACGAGCGCCGCGACACCGAACGCGACGACCGACGTGTACAGGGACGAGCGCAAGAACGATGCCGTCATGACGGTCTGGCGCTTCGGGTCGTCCTGGGATAGCTGCGCATACGTCTTCCCGTTGCCGGCCTCCAACGCGTGCTTCTTGATCACGTCGGCCTGCTCGTATGCCGTCAGCGGACCCTTCACGTCCTTGCCGGCGAAGTGGCTCGCGTCCTGCGAGACCGTGATGTGCTCGTCCGACAACTGATTCCGGACCGCGTAGTAGGTCACCCCTCCGGCGACGATCAAGACCACGCCCGCGACGATGAAGATGATCGCGACGATGCGAGGTAGACGGTTCATGGCGCCTCCTTGTCGAGTTCGAAGGGCACTCTCGCGCCTCGCTCAGCTGACAGCGAGGAGGTTTCGTGGCTCGCGTGGTCACTCGCTTCCCACGGAAAGGCATCGCCGACCAGGCGCTGGGGCATGATGCTCAGCGAGACAAGGGGATTGCACGATGGCAAGTACCTCGATCGAGGTCGCGGAGCAGAACATCGCGAGGCTCCAAGGTGCTCTCGACGACGCTCAGTGGGTGTTGCAGCACGCCGAGCAAGCACAGGACGTTGCGCAGCGAGCGCACAGATGGTCGGGGCGCCACAAGGTGCTGCTCCGAACGACGATCCTCGTCGGAATCGGGGCGACCGTCGTTGCAGTCGTGATCGCCTTGCTCCGCCGGTCGTCGCGATCGGTGGGCGATGAGGGACTCGAACCCCCGACCTCTGCCGTGTGAAGGCAGCGCTCTAACCATCTGAGCCAATCGCCCGAACGGCCAAGAGTACCTGCGCAGCGCGCGGCTCGACCCGGTCGAAACACGAACGTCTGGGTACGATGGCCGCTCATCTCGGGGGCGCCATGCCGGAGTACAACGAGGTCGTCGACGGCCTCCACATGCCGCTGATCGACGCGCTCGAGACGCAGCGCGCGGTACGGCGTCTCACTGCCGACCCCGTCGACGACAAGATCGTCCTCGAGCTCCTCCGCCTCGCGACCAAGGCCCCCTCGGGCAGCAACGCCCAATCCTGGGAGTTCCTGATCGTGCGCGACCCCGAGGTGAAGCACCAGCTCGCGCGCCTGAACCGGCAGGCGTGGTCGGTCTATCGACGGTTCGCCAAGAGCCGCGCACGCGGCGACCTGAAGATGGCGCGCACCATCGCGGCCGTCCAATGGCAGGCGGACCACTTCGAAGAGGCACCCGTGATCGTGGTCGCGTGCCTGCGCGGCCGCCCGATGCCCAGCCCCACGGGCCGCGCCGCGTTCTACGGCTCGATCTTCCCTGCTGTCCAGAACCTCCTGCTCGCCGCCCGCGCCATCGGCCTCGGCGCGACGCTGAGCACGTTCCCGATCTGGTCGCGAGGCCTTGCCCGCCGCACCCTCAAGCTCCCCTCGAACGTGACACCTTGTGCAGTCATCCCGCTCGGATGGCCCCAACGCGGTGGGTACGGACCCACGACGCGCCGCCCCGTCGAAGAGGTGATCCACCTCGACCGCTACGGCAACCGCCCCTTCGCCGCCGAGGGCCACGAGACTCTCGGCGGCACCTGAGCAGGCCCCGCGGCGAGGTCATAGGACCGGATCCGGGGCCTGCCGGGGGGCGTTCCACACGCACCTCCGAAATGCGAGATAATTGTCATCCGAGCGGGGGCATGTGGCCAGACGGTCGCCCCCTCAGAGGCAGCCCGACCAGGACCTTCCAGCGGCCCGGTCGAGCGGCCATCGAGTGGTTGGGTAGGTGACAGCGTGCCCAGAAAAGGACGAGCGAGGCGTTTTCGCGAAGCTCGCGAGCTGAAGCAGGGCTACGACGACGGGATGTTCCGCGAAGGCAGCGGATCGCTCGCCGATGTCGACGATGAGGACGCCGGCGTCGTCTACCTCGAGGACGACGATCTCGACCGGACCGACCAGGAGCCCTGGGACCCGGACGAGCAACGCGATCGTCAGGGCGCCTAGACCACTCAGGTCACCCGCGGGTCAAGACTCTCCACGTCGATCTGGAACTCCCCGATCGCCTTCGCGACAAGGTCGCGCTTGACGGCACCCTGGCGCGCCAGCGCGTCGAGCGTCGCGACCACGATGTGCCCCGTGTCGACCTCGAAGTGCCTGCGCAGCGCGTCACGCGTGTCCGAGAAGCCGTACCCGTCCGTGCCGAGCGGCACGAACGGCGCGGAGACGAAGCGCGCCACTTGATCGGGAACGAGCTTGAGGTAGTCGGTGACCGCGACGATCGGCCCAGCATCGTCACCCAGCTGCTCGGTGATGTACGGGATGCGCGGCTGCTCGTCGGGGTGCAGGCGGTTCCAGCGCTCGCAAGCCAGCGCGTCCTCGCGGAGGAGCTTGTAGCTCGTCGCGCTCCAGACGTCGGCCGCCACGCCATAGCGCTCGGCGAGCACGTCCTGCGCGTCGAGAGCGCCCTGCATCATCATTCCGCTGGCGAGGATGCGGGCGTGCGCCGACCCGTCGGGAGCGGCGCGGTACCGGTAGAGACCGCGCACGATCCCGTCTTCGACGCCTTCCGGCATTGCCGGCATCGCGCGGTTCTCGTTGTAGAGCGTCAGGTAGTAGAAGCAGTCCCGCGGCTCGGGCCCGTACATCACCTTGATGCCCTCGCGGATGATCACGGCCAGCTCGAACGCGAAAGCCGGGTCGTACGCCCGGCAGTTCGGGAGGCTCGTGGCGAGCGCCTGGCTCTGGCCGTCGCAGTGCTGAAGCCCCTCGCCGGTCAGGGTCGTGCGGCCCGCGGTCGCGCCCAGCATGAAGCCGCGGCCGCGCTGGTCGCCGAACGCCCAGATCAGATCGCCGACACGCTGGAAGCCGAACATCGAATAGAAGATGAAGAACGGGATCATGGCGCGACCCCAGGTGGCGTACGCCGTCCCGGCCGCGGTGAACGACGCCATCGAGCCCGCTTCGGTGATGCCCTCCTCGAGGATCCGACCGTCGATCGCTTCGCGGTACGAGAGGAGCAGTCCCGCGTCGACCGGCTCGTAGCGCTGCCCGATCGGCGAGTAGATCTTCATGTCGCGGAACAACGCGTCGAGGCCGAACGTGCGCGCCTCATCCGGAATGATCGGCACCACCCGCTCCCCGATCTCCGGGTCGGTCATCAGCTTGCGGAGCAGTCGCGCGAACGCGGTGGTCGTCGACGCCTGGAGCTTCTCGCCCGTCCCGGCGATGAGCTCGGCGAACGCATCGTCCCTCGCTGACGCGAGCGGCTTCGAGCGGACCACGCGCTCGGGCAACGAGCCGTTGAGCAGCTGGCGTCGCGCCATCATGTACTCATACTCGGGCGAGTCGAAGCCCGGGTGGTAGTACGGCGGGATCCCGTCCTCGAGCGCGCTGTCGGGGATGTCGAGATAGAGCCGGTCGCGAAACGCCTTCAGCTCGGCCACCGACATCTTCTTGATCTGGTGCGTCGCATTGCGCGCCTCGATCTCGGTGCCGAGCGTCCATCCCTTGATGGTCTTGGCGAGGATCACCGTCGGGACACCCTTGTGCTCGACGGCCGTCTGGTAGGCGGCGAACAGCTTGCGGTAGTCGTGGCCACCCCGCGGCAGCTTCTGGAGCTCCTCGTCGGAGAGGTGCTCGACCATCTTCTGGAGCCGCGGGTCGGGTCCGAAGAAGTGCTCGCGGATGTAGGAGCCCGACTCGGTCGCGTACTTCTGGTAGTCGCCGTCGACGTTCGCGTTCATCTGGTTGACGAGCACGCCGTCGACGTCTCGCGCCAGCAGATCGTCCCACTCTCGGCCCCAGATGACCTTGATGACGTTCCATCCCGCGCCGCGGAACGTCATCTCGAGCTCCTGGATCACCTTGTGGTTCCCGCGCACCGGGCCGTCGAGACGCTGCAGGTTGCAGTTGACGACGAAGATCAGGTTGTCGAGGTGCTCGCGCGCTGCGATCGAGAGCCCGGCGAGGGACTCGGGCTCGTCCATCTCGCCGTCACCCACGAAACACCACACGCGCGCGTCGTGCGTGTCGACCTGCTCGCGATGCATCAGGTACCGGTTGAACCGGGCCTGCGCGATGGCATTGATGGGTCCGAGACCCATCGACACGGTCGGGTACTCCCAGAAGTCCGGCATCCGCCGCGGATGCGGGTAGCTCGGGAGCCCGTTGCCGCTCACCTCGCGCCGGAACGCGTCGAGGTGCTCCTCGGTCAGCCGGCCCTCGAGGAACGCGCGCGCGTAGATGCCCGGCGCCGCGTGGCCCTGGAAGTAGATCTGGTCGCCGTAGCCGCCGTCACTCTTCCCGCGGAAGAAGTGGTTGAAGCCGACCTCGTACAAGGCGGCCGCGGACGCGTAGGTCGACAGATGTCCCCCGAGACCCTCGTAGCGGTAGTTCGCACGGTCGACCATCGCGACCGCATTCCACCGGACGAAAGCGCGGATGCGCCGCTCGATGTACTCGTCGCCCGGAAACCACCCCTCCTGCTCCGGCGGGATCGTGTTGATGTACGGGGTGGAGGTCATCGCAGGGACACCGACGCCCTGCTCGTTGGCTCGGGCCAACAACCGCGCGAGCAGGTATCGCGCACGATCGCGCCCGCTCGCGCCGACGACCGCGTCGAGCGAGTCCAGCCACTCCTCCGTCTCTGCCGGGTCGATGTCCGGCAGCTGGTGGAGGAACCCGTCGATGAACATACCCACGTCCTTCTGTCCTCCTCCAGGCTAGGACTATCCGGTTGAGCATCGGACGGCATGGGCCCCGAGGTTGAGGCTCGCTTCAGGAGAAGGTTTCGAGGTTCGCAGGAACGCAGGCGCAGTGGGTGGATCAGCGTCCGCGTGGCTTTCGCGCTCGGCGCTCGCGCGGCCTAGAGGACGTCGATGACGAACAGCATCCCGTCGGCTCCGACCGCGAACGTCTCGTTGCAGCTCTCGCACTGAAGGCGAAGGTCTTCGCGGTTGTTGACAGGGCCCGTGAACGGAATGAGCTCTTTGGCAATGCCACGGCACCGCGGGCACGTTCGCTCCATGGCTGGAACATACCCAGGGATCGACGCGGAGAGCCTGTCCACCACAACCTGCTTCCCTCGAGAGAGATGAGAAAGGGATCGGCACCGGAGACGGGCAGCGGTGGGGACCGAGTGCCGGTGCCCAACCCCCCTGTCTTCCGTACCCCGATCACGGATCTTCGTAACCGTCGGGCTCCAACGGGACTTGGCGGGACGCGTGAGAGCCCCCGGCTGCGGTCGACTGGGGGGCCGGACGCAGGACCGAGGGCTCTCGATGTCGGGGGACAGAACCGCCCGACACTTCGTCATACCCCAGCACGCACACGCGAACCAGGACCGTGCGTGAATGGTCCGCAATCTCCCCGAGGGCCCCTCTGTGACCGTCTGAGCGGAACCGGTAGCTCTGGAGAGCCGCTGCTATCCGGGCGCGTCCGGGTGCGAGCGCGGCGGTGCTTCCGTCTGTCCGACCGCTCCGGGTGCGAACAGTCTCCGCATGGTCTCGCCGAAGCGGATCGCTTCGACGGGCGACATCGACCGCGACCTGACCGCGACCTCCTTGGTCGCGCGCGCCGCGAGCGGCGCGGCGCGCACCAATCGCCGGGCAAGTGAGCGGGCTTCCTCGAGCAGGTCATCGTGCGGCACGACCCAGCCCGCGAGCCCGATCTCGTGGGCGCGGCCGGCGTCGATCTGCTCCCCCGTGAGCAGCAGCTCCATCGCGTGCTGCCATCCGATCCTCTCCGGCAGCCGGATGGCTCCGACGATCGTCGGAACGCCGAGCGTCACCTCCGGATAGGCGAAAGTCGCCTGGTCGGAGGCGATCACGAAGTCGCACCACGTCACCATCGTCAAGCCGTAACCGATACAAGGGCCATTGACCGCCGCGATGACCGGTTTGAAGATCTCCCAGCCGCTCTCGAACGAGTTCGTCGTCGGTCGCTCCCAGAACGTTCCGGAGAACTCACCGGTCGCGCCGGCGCCGTCGCGTAGATCGGCTCCGGCGCAGAACGCTCGGCCGTTCCCCGTCACGATCGCGACCCAGGCGTCCTCCTCGTCCCGGAAGCGCTCGAATGCAGCGTTGAGGTCGCGCCGGAGCGCGCCGTTGACGGCGTTCAACGCCTGTGGACGGTTGTATCGGATTGTCGCGATGTGCGCGTCGAGCTCGTACGTGGCGGCGTCGCCCATGGCACGATCTTGACCCACCTGGCGGCGAGCCTGCACCTGCCATACCGTCTTGCTCGGAATGGACATCGTGCGACTGACCGTGCCGGGCTCCCCGGAGTACTTGCGGCTCGCTCGATTGGCGACGGCCGACGTCGCGGCGCGCGCAGGCTTCGACTACGAGCAGGTCGAGGACTTGCGAACGGCAGTCGACGAGCTGGCGTTCGCGTTGCTCCGGAGCGAACCGTCGACGCTCACCTTGGAGCTCGAGCTCCAGGACCTCGAGCTCGAGATACGCGGACAGACGGCGCCGAACGGCGTAGACGAAGCTCCAGGACTCAGCTCACTGGCGCAAGCGATCGTCGGGGCGGTCCTCGATCACTCCGAGCTCGGGGCGCGTGACGGCGTCGGGTATTTCGTCCTGCGAAAGAAGCTCCGGATGCGATGAGCTCCTTGCCATCGGACGCCACGGAGCTGTTCCGGCGGTACCGCGGGACGCGGGACCGGACAGCGCGCGACGAGCTGGTCGCGACCTACCTCTCATTGGCACGCAGTCTCGCTGCGCGGTACCGGCACAAGGGCGAACCCATCGACGATCTCGAGCAGGTCGCCACGTTGGGGCTCATCAAGGCGATCGACAGGTTCGACCCCGACCGCGGTGTTGCCTTCGTCGGGTTCGCCACCCCCACCATCCTCGGGGAGCTCAAGCGCCACTTCCGTGACCATGCGTGGTCGGTGCGTGTGCCGCGTACGACGAAGGAGCAAGTAGCTCAGCTTCGGCGGGCAGTCGACGAGCGCAGCCACGCCTTGGGGAGAGCACCCACGATCGAGGAGCTCGCGATCGCGATGGGCGTCGACACCGAGGAGGTGCTCGAAGCGATCGAAGCCGGTCGTGCATTCGCACCGGACCCGTTGGAGGCACACACGGAGCCCCGCGACGAACGAACCGACGATGGCACGAGTCACGTCGACGACCGTGTCGATGTCGAACGGATACTTGCCGAGCTCCCGGACGACGAACGCCTCGCCGTCGAGCTCCGCTTCTTCGACGAGCTCACCCAGACCCAGATCGCGGAGCGGCTCGGCGTGAGCCAGATGCAGGTGTCGCGGCTCCTTCGCCGTGCGCTGGTACGCCTCCGGCCGGAGCGTGTCGTACGCGGGTGAACCCGGCATCAACCCGGGCCGGACGCGCAAGTGCGGCCCGGCATCAGCTCGGGCCGCACTTGACCGGGCGAGTGGGGCTGAGGACAGGTGTGCGGGGTCCCACCCGGTACAAAGTTCTCTACCCGGTTGAGCGGCCTCCCAAACCGGCGGTCACGCCGCTCATCCCCGGTCGGCCCGCCGGAGCTCCTCGGCGAGCCGAAGCCAGTTCCGTTCGGCCTCCTGGAGCTGGGCCACCCGCCGGCGAGCGCTGATCAGATCCTCTCGGGCGTCCGCCAGCTGCTTGCCTGCCGACTCGATCTGCTGGCGGAGGAGCTGCTCGGGTTCCAGCGGCTCGCCGCGCTGTCCCCCACGACGGTCCGATATCGAGCTCCACGCCACCCGCAACAGGGCGCTGTCTGCTGGTTGCACACTGTGCATCATCTGATCTCCAGGTCCTCGAGCTCCAGGTCGGCCACCGATCGCAGGCGATCGAGCGACCGTGCGATCAGCCGTGAGACGTGCATCTGACTCAGACCGATCTCCCGGCCGATCTCCGCTTGGGTCAGGCCGCCGAGAAAGCGCATCCGCAGGATCGATCGCTCACGTTGGTCGAGCATCTGGAGCAGGCGCTCGGCCGCCGCTCGCTGCTCCACGGCCTCCATGCCTCGCTCCCGCTCCCCCAGCGTCTCCAGCATGCTGTGCTCCGAACCGTTCGGATCGGGCCGTTCGAGCGTGCTCGTGCGGAAGGCGCGGGCCGCCTCCATCGATTCGAGGATGACCTCCTCGTTGTACCCGGTCTGCTTCGCGATCTCTGCCACGGTTGGTGAACGGCCGAGACTCTGCGAGAGCTCGTCCACCGCACGCGCGACGTCGAGGGCGGACTCCTGGAGCGAGCGAGGCACCCGGACCGTCCACTGACCGCGGAAATGGCGTTTGAGCTCGCCCAGGATGGTCGGGGCTGCGAAGGTGCTGAAGGCGTATCCCATCGAGGGGTCGAACCGTTCGACGGCCTTCAGCAGGCCGAGCATCGCGACCTGATACAGGTCGTCGAGCTCCTCCCCACGGTGTTGGAAGCGGCGCGCCAGCATCCTCGCGAGCTGCTGGTGCTCCGCGACGAGCGCGTCTCGCTTCTCGCGGTCGCCGTCACGCCGATACTCGCGGAAACGCGCGAGCTCGTCAGACCGCGACGGCTGGGCCGTCATACGGCGCTGCGGGCCCGCTTCGACATCAGGAAGCGTGCACCATGCTCGTCAGCACCCAACGAGTGCTCGTCGGAGGCAGCTCGGACGATGGCTCCTGCAAGCTGCGTTGTCTCGAGCGGACGCGACGCCGGCGTTCCCTCGCGGCGGCCTTCTACTCGCAGCTCACCCTCTCGGATCGTGAACACGAGCTCGATGATCGGATCTCCCGAAATGACCGAAGCGAGCAGCACGTGCGCCAGCTCGTCGACCGCGATGCGGACGTCGTCGAGCTCGTCGAGGCTCATACCCACGCGCTCTCCCATGTCGACGGCCGCGAGCCGGGCGATGCGGAGGAACTCGGGGCGCGCGGGGATGGTCAGCCGGACGCGTTGCGGTGGGCTCCAGCCGTCGCTCGCCACTTCAGCCGATCCTTCCTGAGCAGATCGCGTCGGCTCGTTTGGGAATGCCAGGGATCGGGTATGCACAAGGCGCGTTTCCGCGCGGGGGAAAGGACACGGGAATGGACGATGGGCCGGCAAACGCGACGTTTCGACACTCCGAGACGGACGGGGAGCCTGTCCTCCACGTGGACGGCGAAATCGATGTTGCCAACGCCGGCCTCTTCCGCAGAGAGCTGGATGCCGCGCTCGCGCGTAGCTCCGGGGCGATCAGCGTCGACTTCTCGGGCGTTGGATTCATCGATTCCTCGGGAATTGGTGTGCTCGTCGGCGTGCTCAAAGCTGCACAGGCAAGAGGCGGCAGCGTCACGATCCTCGATCCGACAGCCAGCTCTCGACGCCTCTTCGAGATCACGGGGCTGACCGAAGAGTTCGGACTCGCCTGAACGGGCCCATGACGCTTCAGTACCCGAAGTCGCTCCCGGCCAAACCGGTCGCGGGGGTTTGTCGGCGGTCGGGGGCGGGAATGCGTCCTGCATCATGCCACCCTTCTTCGAGACCGTGGACATGACGGGCGACTACTCCGCCACGTACCGAGCGATGCCCGAGGTGCTCGCGCAGCTCCGTACGGACCTTCGCCCCTACCTCTCCGAGGTCCTCCACAATGCCGATGCCGAGTTCGACGTCCTCGTGGCCTGCTCGGAGGCGGTGGCGAACGCGATCGAGCATCCGCGCGACCGCCGTGACTCGCTCATCGCGGTCGACGCGCACGTCAACGAAGCAGAGCTCGTGATCGCCGTTCACGATTCCGGTCACTGGCGCCCGGATCACACGGCGCGGCAGCTCGAGCGTGGGCGCGGCCTCGTCCTGATGAACGGGCTGACCGAGCTCTCGATCGAATCGAACGATGGCACCACGGTGATGCTGCGGACGCCGATCTCGCGCTGACGAGCGCTCGGCTGTTCTCAGGCGCGCTGCAACACGACGAGTGTTGCATCGTCTCGGAGCCGTGCGGGAGCGAAGTCGTCGAGTGCCTGACGACAGCGCGCGACGACGGCGGCAGCGCCCTCACGCGCAGGCCCGGTGACCGCGCGCTCGAGGGGTGAAGAGCCGAAGAATTCTCCGCGCCCGTCGCGTGCTTCCGTGATCCCGTCGGTGTAGATGAGCAACGTGTGACCGGCACCGATGGTCGCCGTCTTGGTCGTCCATTCTCCGAGGAAGCTGCTCATGATCGGTCCGGTCGGCTCGAGCTCCGTACAGACCTTGCCGTCGCAGAGGAGCGCCGGTGGATGGCCCGCGTTCGCATATTGGGTTCGGCCGGTGTCGAGGTCGCTCACCGCGACGAACGCCGTGAAGAACATCTCTGGGTCGAGCGGAACGAGCTGGCGGATCGTCGAGAGCAACGCCTCGTCCGGATCCGCACCGAGCACGAGCACCGACCGCAACAGGTCGCGACACCGCAGCGCCAGGATGCCACCGATCGCGCCGTGCCCGGCGACGTCGACGACGACCGCCGCCACCGCTCGCGGTCCGACCTCCATGACGTCGTAGCAGTCCCCGGCGACGATTCCCTCCGCGGGCAGCAGGTCCGCGGCGACCGACCAGCCGCTGCCGAGCTTCGGCAGCTCCGGCTGCAGATTCGCCTGGAGGTCGAGCACGACGCCTGCGTTCTGCTCGACGGCCTCGCGCGCGCGGCGGGCATCGCGCACTGCGCCCACGAGCCGCGTGCGCATCTCCTCGGTCTCGTACCCGAGCTCCGCGAGCTCAGGTGGTCCCACGGCCGGGACGGTCGTATCCAATGACCCGCCGTAGACCTCGCGGACCGCGTTGCCGATCACTCGCACCGGGCGGGTGACCCAGCGGCGCACGAGGTACGCAGCGATGACGGTCCCGATCACGCCGAGCACGAGCAGCGCTGCGATCACCCCGTTGATGACCCGGCGATACTGCGTCGCCCTGGAGCGCGCACTCGTGTAGTGGCGCGTCGTGGCCGCCATCAGTGAGGTGAGCGCGGCGCGCAGCCGATCGAACGAGGCCGTCTGCCCCACCAGCGCCGTTGCCCCCCGAGCGTCCCCAGCTCGACTCGCAGCGATCGCGGGTTCGGCGATCGTCCGGTGCCAGCTGGCGGCCGCGGCCTCGACGTCAACAAGCTCTGCCCGCACTGCCCGGCGCGCACGGAGCTGCGTGATCGCCGTTCGGCCATCGGTGGTGCCTCGCGTGTAGGGATCGAGAGACGTGTCGTCACCCGAGATCGCGAAGCCTCGGATCCCGGTCTCCTGGTTCAAATACGCTGAACGCAGCTCGAGTGCCTGCTCCTGGGCAGCGAGCCAATCTCGTGACACGCTCACCGTGTTGTCGCGCGCGACCGTCACGGCGATGATGAGGCCGGCTGCGATGGCGATGAGCACCAAGTACCCGACGAAGACGAGCACGAGTCGTCGGGCAAGCGGCATTGTCGGGACATTAGAGCCCGGCCGCTCGCACACCGGAGCGGGGTGGACCCTGCCCTGGTGTGCCGCGGCGTTTCCTCTGCGCTAGCGGCGGGTACCCGCGAGCTTTACCGCTCGTCGATCGAGGAGGTCTCGCGATGCCACCACGAGCTTGGAGCGCGAAACGCGAGCGCCAGTACGAACACATCAAGTCCGGCCTCGAGGACCACGGTCGTTCCGAAGAGGTCGCCGAGGAGATCGCCGCGAGGACGGTGAACAAGGAACGCTCGCGTGCGCACGAGTCCAAGACGTCCTCAGCGCTCTCGAGGGAGGATGTGTCGTCGGGCCGCCGGGGTGGGCTGCGGTCGCATCGCGGTCCGGGCGGACGAACGCGAGACCAGCTGTATCAGGAGGCGAGGCGTAAGAACGTCAAAGGCCGGTCGCGTATGACGAAGGCCCAGCTCGAGCGCGCCGTCGGCCGGGACTGACTCACGAGGAGCCGTCGAGCAGCTCCTCCATACCCGTGATCTCGAACACGCGGCGGCACCGCTCGTTGAGGTTCACGAGCGAGAGGCGCTTCGAGGTCTCGCGGCGCACGCCGAGGAGCATCCCGATGCCCGTGCTCCCGATGAAGTCGAGCTCGCTGCAGTCGATCACGACCGGATCGTCCGAGGAGGCACGCACGTACGCGAGCAGCTCCTCACGAACGCGATCGACGGTCGCGAGATCAACCTCGCCGCGCAGCGGCGAAGCGGGATGTTTCGGGCCTGACACGGCCGCAACCCTACGGAGCGCCCCTGCGCCGTACAACTCGCCCCCTGTGGGCTCTTGCCGCCGCCACGGTCGGTAGCCTCTCGAGATGGACGAGGTGGTCGCGGTCATCGAAATACCGCGGGGCTCACGCAACAAGTACGAAGCGGACCACGAGACCGGCGCCATCTGGCTCGACCGAATGCTCTTCACCTCCGTGCAGTACCCCACTGACTACGGCTATGTACCGGAGACCCTGGCCGCCGACGGAGACCCGATCGACGTGATGGTCCTGCTCGACGAGCCGACGTTCCCCGGCTGTCGCATTCGTTCGAGGGTGATCGGCGTCCTGCACATGGAGGACGAGAAGGGTCAGGACGACAAGCTGCTGGCCGTTGTCGCTACCGATCCTCGGGTCGCGCGCATCCGGTCGATCGACGACGTCGAGGAGGCCGTCCTCGACGAGATCGCCCATTTCTTCGAGGTGTACAAGGCCCTCGAGCCGGGGAAGGCGTCTGCGGTCGGTCATTGGGCGGACGCCACAAGGGCGCGCGAGCTCCTCCTCGAGGCACAAGAGGCCTATTCGGGCTCCAAGGGATGAAGGAGGGCCGTAGGTGGACTTCAAGCTCGAGCTCGTCGCGATTCCGGTCTCCGATGTCGACCGCGCCAAGGCGTTCTATGTCGACAAGGCCGGGTTCCACGCCGACCACGACCACGCGGTGAGTGACGACATTCGCTTCGTGCAGCTGACACCGCCGGGATCCGCATGCTCGATTGCGCTCGGCAAGGGCATCACCGAGGCTGACCCGGGCTCGGTCCAAGGCATGCAGCTCGTCGTCACCGACATCAACGCAGCGCGCGCCGAGCTTGCCGGACGCGGCGTCGAAGTCTCCGACGTGGAGGCATTCCCGTGGGGAGCTTTCGTCTACTTCGCCGACCCCGACGGCAACAAGTGGGCCGTCCAGGAGATTCCGCCGCGCCCGTGACGCGGCGTCCGCGCGCGGTACTGCGCGCTAGCTGGACGGCTCGACCACGATGCGCAACATCTGCGGGTCAGCACCCCAGTCGTTGCGCGCCACCACATAGATCCTGTACTCGCCTTCGCTTCCCGCGGCGGGTGTGCCGCGTAGCTCACCTCGACCCGAGAACAGCGGAACGCGCATCGTCAGACCTGGCGGGAACGACCCGTCGAACGTGAGGTGCGGCGGGGGCGAACCGACGGATACGACATCGAAGTTCGCGGCAGCGCCGACGGTGAGGACGATCCGGCTCGGGCTCACGATCTGCGGCGGGGGCTGCCGGTGAACCGTCATCCTGGCCTCGACCGATCCGTCACCTGCGGGTGCAGGGGCGACGGAGACGTCGCGAGCAGTTGCGGCGTTCCAGCTCCGGCCGCCTCCGCCGCCGCCACCGGCTCCTTGCACGGCTCCTGCCGTCCCGCCTGCGCCGCCGTAGCAACCGCCGCCACCGCCGCCGCCACCACCGTTCGAGCGTCCATTCATCGCGTTGCCTCCGGCACCGCCCCGCAACCGCGCCGCGTCGACGCTCGTCTCGGGGCACGACGCGCCAGCAAGACCGCCGTGGCCGGGGAGCCGCGAAGAGGTTCCCGACATCCCGGCATTGCCGCCGGCGCGGCCGGTGGGCTCGAACGTCGCGACGCCACCGCCTCCCGCGCCACCACCGGCGACGACCAGCCAGCGGTGACGCGTGCGGTTGTACACACCGCTGCCGCCCCCGCCCCAGCCGCCATCGGTCCCGTCGGTCAGCGAGGCCGCGCCGGCCCGTCCTCCCGCCAGGGGCCGGGTCGCGTCCTCCCGGCTTCCCCGCCGTCCCGGGATCAGCTCCAGCACGTCACCGGCCACGATCCCGTGCCCGTACTGAATGGTCGCGGTGATGCGTTGACCGACACCGGCCGCCCCGCCGGTGCCCCAGGGGATCCCATTCTGACCGTTCTCGCCCGACGCCCCCGTGACGACGAACGTCGCGTGCGTCAACGTGCGCGGGACAGTGATCTCCTGCACGCTCGAGGTGGCCGAGACTGCGAAGGTGCCCGTCGAGCCGTGCGCGTGTGTCGGGCGCGCGAGCTCATACGCGCTCACTCCACCGACGACGAGCGCGACCGCGACGACGGCAACGAGCCATCGAGCGCGCGGCCGAGTGCGACCTGATCTCTCCGTTGCCCCCACCCGCGAAGCCTCGGCGCGCTCCCCCGCCGACTTGAGGGGCGAAGCCCTTGTTTCACCCTGGGGTGACACGCCACGGCTATTGTTCGCCGCTCGGGGAGGACACGTGAGGGGTTGGCGGGTCACCGGCAGCGTGGCGATCGTGGTGCTCCTCGCCGCGTGCGGGTCGGGCGGCTCGTCGCGGGCCTCGGCGGTGCGGGTGGTCACCGACGCGGTGCACAACTCCGAGACGGCGCGCATGCGCGGCACGATTCGGGTCGACGGCACGAACCCGAGAAACATCGAAATCGAGGGCTATGCCTCTCCGGTCGGCACGGAGTTGCACGCGACAGTGCACGACTCAGCCGGCACGCACAGCGTTGAGACCCGTGCGATCGGTGGCGTGGCCTACAGCACAGATGCATCCACGTTGTTTCCAGGGGAAGCATTGCCGCCAGGCAAGCGCTGGGCGCGCGGTGACCGGTCGAGCGTGAGCCGCCGCCTCTCCTCACCTGATGCGCGAGGGGTGCTCGCGCTTCTTGCTCAGCACGCCTCCGTGCAGCGCGACGGCACGGAGAACCTCGACGGCGTGCCGACCACGCGCTATCGCGCCGTTGAGGAACCCAGCAAGGCCGCCAAGTCCGAGGTCCCAGGCCTACGCCCGAGCGTCCTCGAGATCTGGGTGGACGCGCAAGGCCGTATGCGGAGGATGCGCCAGACGGGTGGCGATCCGGGCTTCTCGGTGATCGCCACCATGGACTACTTCCCTCTCAATCGCCCGGTGCCGAAGATCACGGCCCCGCCGTCGGACGAAGTCGCGACCGAACGGGAGCTGATCACCGACGTGCCCACACCGCCGAGCGACGCGCCACCGCCGGGCGGCCCGTTCTCGTCGACGCCGCCTCCGACCACAGCGCCCACGCAGGTACCCGCGCCGTGACACGCCTTGGACGTCGGCAGCTCATCGCAAGTGCGGCGGTCGTTCTGCTGCTCGCGGCGTTGCAGCAGCGGGGGTAGTCGCACCGCGACGGCTGCGATAGACGTCCCCGAACGACCGGAAGGTGGTTGGTCGCAATCCGCCTTGGCGGGCGCGCGACGCTCGCGGCCTTGTGCCATGTTGTAGCCGATGTCTCGCGACACCTGTCTCCGATGTCTCGCGACACCACAATGGTGGGCGGTAGAGTCTGAGGTCCCGGGGTTAGTGGGACAGCATGTCTCGGGATTTCTGGGACACCTGATGATGGGGTGTCCCGATGGATCTCGCGCTCTATGCGGTGAACGCGGTGCTGGTCGAGGGTCGTTCGGTCCGACAGGTTGCGGCAGCGATAGGCCGATCGAAGTCCTGGGTGCACCGTCACGTCACGTTGTTCCGCACTGGCGGTGAGGCGGCGCTGACGCCCCACAAACGGGGCCCGAGAACAGCACCGAACCAAACCCCACTCACGGTCGAAGACGCGATCGTCGTGCTGCGCAAACAGCTCACCGAACTGGGTCTCGACGCGGGCGCTAGGACGATCGCCTACCACCTCAACGCGCAAGGGCTCAGGCCCCCAGCACGGGCGACGATCCACCGGATCCTCGTCCGGCGAGGGTTCGTGACGCCCCAACCACAGAAACGGCCGCGCACGAGCTGGCAACGCTTCGAAGCAGCCCTCCCCAACGAGTGCTGGCAGTCCGACATGACCCACTGGCACCTCGACGACGGTGCCCACTGCGAGATCGTCAACTTCATCGACGACTACAGCCGAGCCGCCCTCGCATCGGTCGCCCTCACGACCGCGACCGCTACCGATGTCGTGCGCATCTTCTTCCAAGCCGCCGCCACCTACGGTCTACCGGCCAGCTTGCTCAGCGACAACGGCGCCATCTACACCGCCGCGTACCGCGGCGCAGCCACCGGCCTCGAGATCGAACTCGCCGCGCTCGGCATCACCTTCAAGCACGGCAAGCCCTACCACCCCCAAACCCAGGGCAAGATCGAGCGCTACCACCGCACCCTCAAGGCCTACCTCCGCCGACGGGCACCCGCCGCCACCCTCACCGAGCTCCAAACCCAGCTCGACCACTTCGTCCACCTCTACAACGAGGAACGACCCCACCAAGCACGAGGCCGCCCACCCATGCACGCCTGGCGGAACCTCGACAAAGCCACCCCAACCCTCGCCGGCCAACCCCTCCGCCCGAACACCAAAGTCCGTCACGACAAGGTTGACATCACCGGTTGCGTCACCCTCCGGCACCGCTCCCGCCTCCACCACATCGGGATCGGCCGGCCCCACCAAGGTCGACGGGTGCTCGTCCTCGTCTGCAACCTCGACATCCGAGTCATCGCCACCGACAACGGCGAACAACTCCGCCACCTCACCCTCGACCCCAACCGCGACTACCAAAACCGCTCAAGAGATACCGTCTGAGGGTTCGCCTGTCCCAGAAACACCGAGACAGAACACGTGCGCCCTCGGCAGGACTCGAACCTGCGCACACGGCTCCGGAGGCCGATGCTCTATCCGCTGAGCTACGAGGGCCAGGAGTGCAGATTACCTGGCAGAGAACCCGCCGATCCTGGGCCAGCGTGCGGTGGACGCTTGTTGCGTGACCGAGCTCGTGTGTTCGCGGCAGCGTGAGGGCCATCGATGCATGCTCGAGCGCGCTTGCCCCGTTGTTCGGTCGAAGTGGCGATCAAGGCGCAGGCGCCACCTAGTGAAAGGCACGTCTAGTCGCGACGCGATTCGTACAACCTTCGGATAGCTCTCGGGCTAGGGATGGCGCACGTCTAACGAACTGGGCTGGCGCCATCGAACGGATCGAGGGGAGCGCGGTGGACCGGTCGCTCACCTACATCGACGCTCCGCGTTCGCCGTGCTCAGCTCAGGTACGTTGAGCCTTGGGCGAGCGGAGGAGCGATGGTTGATTAAGTACATCGGGTCGAAGCGGCGGCTCGTCCCTGTGCTCGGCGATCTGTTCTCCGCATCGGGCGCACGCACAGCGCTCG
>DATBHZ010000028.1:0-44030 GCA_036557185.1 Acidimicrobiia bacterium
ATGCTCACGTCGTTCGCGAGCGTGACGCGCCTCGGGAATTCGTTGAACAGCTCGACGTGCTGTATCGAGCCGTACGGATCGTCGTCACCGTGCATGAAGTCCGGCGCCGACTGGTTGTTCCAGTTCAGGAAGAGACCGCCCGGTGGCTCGGAGCCGTGCGGGTGCTCGTACTCGCTGAGGAAGCCGCGCCACTCGTATTGCCCGGTACCGATCGTCGGGAGACGGCGGTCCAGCCCCGGCGCGCGCCGTGGCAAGAGCCCCGAGGAGAAGTAAGCGGTGCCCTGCCGGCTCGCGTACGCCCAGTTGAAGGTGAACCCGAACTCGTTGGCGATGTCGTAGAAGCGTTGCGGCGACGTGGCGTTGCCGTCGGTCATGTCCTTCATCGCCATGAGGTTCAGCCCGTCACGCCCGAATGTCGAGCGCTCCCGCGTGAGCGCGACGGGGATGCCATTCGATGTCGCGGTACCGATGACGGGGCCGTGCACGGACACCGGGTAGACCACTGGCTGGCCGTTGAGCAGGCCCGCGTTGAACGTCTCGAACGGACGGCACACGCCGTGGAACATGTAGTGATCCGACGAGCGGGTCGGCGGCGAGCCGTCCGGGTTGCAGAGCTTCTCGACGAACACATCACGCACGTCGTTGTCGGCGGACGTGAGGCTCCACGCGTAGTTGGGTGTCCGGCCGATGAGCATGAACATCATCGCTGCCGGGACGCCGACGCCCTGCGCCTGGATGCCGGGGCCGGTCAGCTGCTCCTGCTCGACGATCTCGGGGTAGTAGTAGCCGAGCTGCGGCCCCATCACCGCGACGGTGTTGCCGGTCGCGGACCGTTGCGGATCGACGACGAGGAAGTTCGAGGCCGGCTTGAACGGCACGGGACCCGCGGCCGGATAGGTCGGCGCGGTGTACGACGGCGGGCCGAGCACTCCCGACGACGTCGGCGACGCGCTCGGCGCGGACAACGGTGCCGCCGACGTGCTCGCCAGGGACGCCGTCTGCACCGTCGGCTGTGCGGTCGCGGTCGATGATGCAACGGGATTCTCCGATTGGATCGAGCCCTCGTCGATGACGGCCGATCCCGTCACCGGGCCGCCGGTGAAGATCCCGTAGTGGAACGGCTGCTTGAGCGTGGTCGGTGCCTCGGGATCTCCGAAGAGCATTGCGTCACTCCACGCCTTTCGACCCGTGGAGGCACCCAGGTGGTTCTGCAGCTCGGAGAGGAACTCCGCGTTCGACGCCTCCGCTCCACCGCCCGCGCCGAAGATCGAGCCGATGAACGCGGTCACCGCGATCACGTCGTTGATCGTCGCGGGCGGCTGCGTGTTGCCGTGCGTTTGGAAGTAGGCCGTCATCCCGTCGGCTTCGGCCTGCATCTCGGAGATCATCTCGTCGCCGCGCTTGCCATAGGTGCGCCTGATGAGGCCCACCTGATCGGTCACGAGCTGCTCGGTCGCCGCACTCGGCACGAACGACTGCCCGCTCGTCACGAGACCGAACGCGTTGATCCCCGGGATGTCCGCCACCGCAGCACGAGCCGGTCCGCGGCCGAGCTGGAGCAACAGCCCGCGGTCGCGCGCGGTCACCCAACCGGCGCCGAACGCGAGGTCCTCGCGTGTCTGCCCGCTGATGTGCGGGATCCCGTAGCTGTCGTAGACGATCTTCGTGCCGGGATGGCCGGTCGGCTCCTCGTGCGTCGCGCCCACCGGCCGGAAGTTCTCCGGCAGGAAGTCCTTCGCGATGTCGGCGTCGGTGACGTTGCCGCGCAGCGGTGTCAGCGCCGAGTACAGCGGAAGCTGGTCCGTCGAGTTCACGGTTGTCGGGAAGCCGCCGTAATTACCGGGAGGCAGGATGTACCCGGCTCGGTCGTTCGCGGGATTCCTGTGCCTGGGGCCGTTCGGCCGGCAGCCGAGCGCGACGACCGCCACGACCGCGGCCACGGCGACGATCCGGACATCCCTGCGCTTCATCCCTGACGCCCCCCAGGACTCGCTCTCGGGAACCCCAGGTACCCGAGCGTGTCGCCAACCTAACAAGCGCACGCTCGAGCGGGCCTCCTGGCGGCCTGGAATCAGCTCGCGTCCTCGAGCTGCTCCATGAATTCGAGGCGCATCTTGCCGGGCGCGTCGACGAACGCAATGCGCCGGGTGCCGAACGTCGGGCCGCTCACGACGGCGGGCCCCCAGATCACATCGTGGCCCTCGATCTCGCGGTCGAGATCGTCGGTGAACAGTGCGACGTGGAGAAACCCCTCGTCGGGAAGGTCGGCGTCGTCCTCGTAGACGGCCCGCGTGAACAGGGTGATCTGCAGCGGACCGAGGTGCACGTCGGCGCGCCGACTGCCGCGCCACTCCTCGGGATCGGTGGCGCTTGCACCGGCACGGCGATAGAACGCAACCGCGGCTTCGATGTCGCGGACCTTCACCGCGAGGTTCGCCACACCTACGACGGCCATGATCGTCCTCTCGTCGCCCGCCCCACGGATGTGGGGTGCCCGCGCTATCGCTCGTGTGCGGCAGGCGTCAAGAGCGGAGCGGTGGCGCGACCGACGATGAGGGGGCTGGCGAACGACGGGACCTTCCGCATCGTCTGATGCTCGACGTGGGTGACGTCGAAGCCGGTGTCCCGGATCGTGCTGAGCGTCGGACGAGTGCACTCACAGCCCACGACGAGTCGGTTGCACCAGTTCATGCGTTGCTGATGCCGCGCGAGCCGAGCATCCTCGGCCCGGACGTGCTCGATGAACAGCAGCTGTCCGCCAGGCCGCAGGACGCGCTGCAGCTGTCGCAACGAACGGGGCTGGTCGCTCACACCGCACAGCACCAAGGTCGACACGACGACGTCGAACGAGTCGTCCTCGAACGGAAGATCCTCCGCGGGCGCGCGCAGGACCATCGCGGAGATCTGCTGGTCGGCGATGCGACGTTCGAGACGCCGCAGCATCGGCGCCTCGGGCTCCGTGAGCGTCAACGTGGCGACCTCGGAGCCGTAGAGATCGAGGTTCGCGCCGGTGCCCGCGCCGATCTCGAGTACATCCCCGCGGGCCTCCGTCAAGAGGTCCTGGCGAAGCGCTCGCAGACCGGCGCGTTCGACCTTGGCGAGCTGGCGGTCGTAGGTCATCGCGAACAACTTGGTGCGAAGGCTCATCGGTGTACTCCGCTCGTGGCATTGGGCTTGTATTGCGAAAGTACCGATGCCACCACCGCGACGGCATGGGGCACCTGCCCCATGTTCACGAGATCCCGCCCGGCGTCAATGGGTAGCGACAGCCTCGTCGGCGAGCAGACCGTGCCGTACCGCGAACAGGCTCGCCGCAGCGCGACTGGAGACGCCGATCTTCGTGTAGATGTGCTCGATGTGGTTGCGGGCGGTCTTGGGTGAGATCACGAGCTGGCCGGCGATCTGCTTGCTCGACATCCCGAGTGCCAGCAGACGCAGCACGTCGACCTCGCGCGCGGTGAGCCCCGCCGGACCGCTCCGTCGCGCCGACACGCGATGACCGGCCGCCGCGAGCACGGCGTCCACGGCATCGCGGTCGAGCCGCCCCGCTTTCACGTCTGCTCGCAGCTCCCGCGCCGCGTCGTCGGCCGTCATCGGTGGCCGATACGGGCGCGGCTCTGTCATGGCCTGGTACGCATCGGCCGCGCCGAGAATCCGGGCCGGCCGCGAGATCGCGTCGCCCGTCAGCCCGCGCGGGTAACCGGACCCGTCGAGACGCTCGCGGTACTGCACGGCGACACGGCTCAGGGGTGCGAGGGACGGCGACTGGTGGAGCATTCGCTCGGTCAGGTAGGGCTGCATGCGCACGCGTTCCCACTCGCCGGCACCCAGCGGCGCTGGCTTGTCCCAGATCGCGTTCGACACGCCGAGGCGGCCGAGACCGTGCACGAGCCCGGCCCGCCGCAACTCGGTGACCTCCGCGTCAGACAGGGCGAGGTGCACGCCGGCATCCGCTGCGAGCGCGGAGACACCGCGGGCATGGCCGAGCGTGTACGGCGACTTCAGATCGACGAAATCGGCGATCGCGAGGAGTGCCGCGTCGAACTCCGCCGGCGAGAGGAGGACTCCAAGCGACGGCTCCGCCGCGATCACGGCATCCCAGGTCTGCGCTACATCGAGATCGCCGAAGATCCTTTGCGCATCGGCGCAGAGCGCCACGACCAACTCGGGATCGAACTGACCACCCGCACGCTTGTGTGCGAGCTCCTCCGCCGCCTCGACCCCGCCTATCCGGTGCGCGACCTCGGTGAACTCGGCCAGCTGCGAGAGCCGCGACGCGAGCGGTACGGCGTCACCCTCGAGCTCACCGGGCCAGCCGCGGCCGTCCCACTGTTCGTAGGACGCTCCCACCGCCGCGGACACCTCTTCCGGGAGACCGAGCTGCTCGGCCAAGGACCGCGCGATCGCCGCGTGTTGGGCGATCATCCCGTCGAGCTCACGCCAGCCGCTCAGCGCGAACTCGAGGCCCACTCGGAAACGGTGCAGCGGGGGGTTGCCGGACCCGACGAGGCGCAACGACGCAGCCGCTGCGGCGAGGCTGCGCTGATCGTGGTCGTACTTGTGGCTCTTGAGCGCGATGTCGTCGCCGAACCACTTCGCCTGCTCGTGTGCGTCCGAGTGGCAGCCGACGTTGACGAGCAGTGCGGTGTAATAGACCACCATCCGCTCGTCGTCCGGCATGCCGATGCACTCGGCGAGACGGAGGGCGATCAGGCATTGACGAAGGACGTGCTCGACGGGCTGACCGAAACCGAGATCGACGCCCAGCGAGAGCGCGGCGACGAGCTCGGCGAGACGTACCGGCCTGCCGTCGGGCACCCGGTCGTCGGTCATTCGCCGCACGCTACACGGGTGTCGCGAGCGCCGACATGCGTCGCCTTCGTGGCTGCCTCACGGTACGTTCTTCGCGCTGCCGCGAGCGCAGTGGTGGGAGGTTGCGATGCCGGAGCTTGCACACGACACGGCGGGCACCGGGGATCCGACGATGTTGTGCTTGCACGGCTGGTGCTGTGATCACCGTTTCTTCGGTCCGCAGCTCGAGCACTTCTCGGACCGACATCGCGTGGTCGCCGTCGACCTCCCGGGGCACGGCACGAGCGCGCCGCCGGACGAGTACACGATCGACGCGCTCGCACGCGAGGTCGGAAGCTTCGCCGCAAGCAGCGACATCCGTGGCGCGATCGTTGTCGGGCACAGTCTCGGAGCGATGGTTGCGCTCGCGCTGACCCGGTGCGCTCCCGATGCCGTCGGCGCGCTCGTGCTGATCGACCCTCCGCCGCTGACAACAGACGCATGGAAGGGGATCGCGGCACAGGTGCTCCCGACGCTCCGAGGTCCGGGCGGCGCCGCGGCTCGCCGAAGGTTCGTCGAGCAGATGTTCCTTCCGACCGACGACGCCGACCGACGCGCGTGGATCACGGAGGCCATGTGTGCGGTGCCCGATGAGGTCGCCATCCCAATGTTCGAGGCATGGCGGCGTACGACGGAGACGCAGACTTGCGAGCATGCGACGTTCCCGTGCTCGCGGTGGCGTCAGCCGTGCCGGCCAACAAGCGGGACTTCCTGCTGGAGACGAACCCCGCGACCGTGACGGGGCAGACGGTCGGCGCCGGCCATTTCGCGTATCTCGAGGTCCCCGATCAGCTGCACCCGATGATCGACCGCTTCCTGGCCACCGCGACAGGATGTCGGCGTGCGTGACCTTCCCGACCCACCGTTCTCCGGCTGGGAGCCTCCCGACTACACGGTCGATGCTTCGGGCAAGGTCGTGGGCGCGACGCCAGGGACACCGAACAACTGGGGCCGCTTCGGCGACGACGACCAGATCGGCCTGGCCAACCTGTTCACTCCCGAGCGCATCGCGGCTGCCGGGCGGCTGATCCGCACGGGGAAGCGCTTCTCGCTCGCGCTCCCGATCGGGGTGCCCACCCCTGGCGGCTACCGCGCGGAGCCTGCGCACCTGTACAACTTCGCCGCAGGTGACGGCGTGCTCGGCTCCGGGCGCGGCGGCGAGCGTTTCCCGGTGTCGGACGACTACGTCTTCATGGCGTTGCAGGCGTCGACGCAGGTGGACGGCTTCGGCCACGTCGGTGGCGACAGCACGCTCTACAACGGGTACTGGGCCGGGCTGGTGACCGCGACCGGTGGCGCACAGCGGCTCGGCATCCACCACCTCGCGCGCGGCATCGTCGGACGCGCCGTGCTGCTCGACGTCGCGCGTCACCTCGGTGTCGACCACCTGGAGCCCGGGTTCCCGGTGGGTCCGGACGAGCTGGACGGCGCGGCGGCCGCGCAAGGTGTTGCCGTCGAGCCCGGTGACGTCCTCCTCGTGCGGACCGGCCACATCGGCTGGAAGCTGGGGCTCGCTCGCGACGATCCGGACACGGCAAGTCGCCGGGAGCCGGGCATCTCGACACGCGCGATCCCGTGGTTGCACGAGCACGACGTCGCAATGGTCGCGACCGACACCGCGGCCTGCTCGGTCGTACCGCCGGAGCCGGGCGACGAGTTCCTGACATGGCACGTCGCCGCGTTGCGCGACCTCGGCCTGCTCGTCGGCGAGCTGTTCGACCTCGACGAGCTCGCCGAGGACTGCGCGACCGACGGTACGGCCGAGGGCTTCTTCGTTGCGGCACCGATGCCGATCGTGGGTGGAAGCGGCTCGCCGCTCAACCCGATCGTCGTGAAGTGATCTGCCTCGGTGCGCGCCGCCCTTTGACCGGCTAGCTGGCCAGGCGGACGCGCAACGTCTCGAGCTCCACCGGATCGAGCGCCTCGGTCATGTGCGCCATCGCGTACTCGCGCTCCTCGGGTTCGATCGCCGCCATGATCTGGCCGTACGCCGCGGCGAGCTCGTCGTCCTCATAGAGGGCCCACAAGCGCGGCATGAGATGTCGCTCCTCGTCGTCGAAATGAGTGAGGCACACCGCGGTGTAGCGCTGCATCGAGCGGTGGAACTCCCTCCCGAGCAACCGCCGCAGATCGGCGTCGGCCTTGGTGTGCAGCCGGTCGAGCAAGTCGGTCAGGTCCGCTTCCAGCTGTTGGATCACCGCGTGGTCGTGCTTGAGTCCCTCCGACTCACCGGGAGCGCGGGCGTCCAGCAGCGGGAAGATGAACTCGTCCTCGTGGGAGGCGTGGTGCCCGAGGTTCTCGCGCAACAGCATCCACGCCTCGTCCAGCCGCTTCGTCGCGTCTGCATCGGCGTAGTCGACGCGGCCCGACTCGAGGTTGGTGCTGAGCGTGGCATGGCGCAGTGCCTTGTGTATGAAGCGCAACAGGTCGATCCGTTCCACAGCTCACCTCCGATGTTCGCTCGGTCAAGCGTGCGCGGCGCCGTTGGCTCGTACCAGGGTCGAAAGTCCTCCGCGTGCTGCTACGCGACCGGGAAGTCGAGTGCGACGCAGGCTTCGTCGCCGGCCACCCACGCGTCGTGCTCAGGGCCCGAGTACCAGGCTTCTCCTGCAGAGACGACTGCCTCTTCGCCGTCGGACGAGCTGACGATCATCGTGCCGGACACGACGTATCCGGCGTGCGGCTGGGACGCGGATCCGGTCATCGGCCCGGCGTGCAACGACCACCGCCAGCCAGGCCGGTAGACACCCCGGCCGACCCACGTCGGGCCGAGCGACGCGACGAGGCGAGTGCTGCCGTCGAGGAACGTGACCTCCCGGCCGGCCGAGAAGTCCGTGTGCGCGAACGCGACGGTGCTCATGCGCGCACGCTAACCGTGTGTCGACGTGCCGTCCCGGTAGGGCGTCATGTCGATGCCGGGGTAGCGCGCTGCCACGTCGGTGAGCGTCTGCTCGTTCCAGTAGGCGTCGCCCGGGCGGGGGAACCCGAACAGGTCGCGCTCGCGCACCGTGCATTGCGGGATCAGCTTGGCCCAGCGCTGCGGTGCGGCCTTCGGCCACGACATCTTGCCGCGCCACGTCGTACCGCGCGCCTGGTAGTCGGCGAGCAGCGAGAAGCGCGACTGTCCCGGGCGGGTGAAGTTCGATCCGCGGTGGAGGATGTCGGTGCGATACGCGAACAGGCTCCCGGCCGGTCCGATCGCAGGGACCTCGACGTCGGCGAGCGCGCCGAATTCGAGGTAGAGGGGCGTATAGGGGACACCGGCGCCTTGCTCGAATGGTACGAGGTACGTCGGAGCGTCCTCCTCGGTGACGTCGGAGAGGAAGATGAACGTCGTCAGCTGTTGATACGCACCGTCGCGGCGCGGCACGACGAGGCTGTGGCTTCCGTAGTCGCGGTGGAGCGGCTGCGTGTAGTCGACGGCATCCGCATATTTCGCCCACAGCTCCACCTTGTAGAGGTGCAGCTGGTCGGTGCCGAGGAACCTCTCGGCGGCGTCGACGAGATCGGGGTGGAACGCGAGACGGTTGAGGTCCCACGACCGGTACGGGAACTCCTCGACCCCGGCGAACTGGCTGGACGAGTAGTGCGAATGGTCGGAGGTTTCGGCGAAGTATTGCTCAGGGGTGGGGAAGTGCAGCCACAGTGCCTCCTGCGCGGCGAGCAGCTCATCGCGCGTGAGGAAGTCCTCGACGATCGTCCACCCGTGCTCGCGGACGTCGTCGAGCGCGCTGTCGGATACACGCATGTCGCGCACTGTACGAGACGGCCTACGCTGCGCTCGTGCGCGCCGTGCAGTTCGACATGGCCGATCCTGCGTTCCCCGCGTCGCTCACCGAGCTGCCCGAACCCGAGCTGCCGAACGACGCATGGGTCCGGGTCGCGGTCGAGGTCGGAGGCATCTGCGGCAGCGACCTCCATCTCTTCGCGCACAACACCGGTCCGTCACCCACGCTCATGGGCCTGGCAGGTGCGTTCCCGTTCGTGCTCGGGCACGAGATCGCTGGCCGTGTGATCGAAGCGGGCACCGCCACCTCGCACGAGGTCGGGACGCGGGTCGCGCTCGATCCGTGCATCCCGTGCGCCGCGCGGGGGATGGAGCTGTGCGCCAACTGCGCGCGCGGCTGGACGTCGTCGTGTCTCAACCTCGACAGCCGAGTCGTGTCGGGCGGCCGTTCGCTCGGCTACACCGCTGGGTTGGGCGGCGGCTGGGCGGAGCAGGTGCTCGCGCACACCTCGATGGTCCACGCGATCCCTGATGCCGTGCCCGATCGGGCAGGGAGCCTCTACGAGCCCGTGTCGATCGCGTGTCACGGCATCCTGCACGCGCCGCCTCGAGACGGCGAGCCCGTGCTCGTCGTCGGTGCGGGCGTCCTCGGGCTCGCGAGCCTTGCCGCATTGAAGGGCCTGTACCCGGGTTGCCCGGTCACGGTGTTGGCGCGGTACCCGCACCAGGCCGACGCGGCGCTCGCGTGCGGCGCCGACGCCGTCGTGCGGACCGAGGAGCACAGCGGGCACTTCGAGGAGCTGGCGCGCATCAGTGGCGCGCGCGTCGTCGGTCGGAAGGCCGACCTGATGCTCATGGGCGGCTTCCCGTACGTGGTCGAGGCCGTCGGCGCGCCGCAGTCGGTGACCGAGGCGCTGCGCGCGGTCGCGCACCGCGGCACCGTGCTGCTGCTCGGCGCGGCCGGGGTGAGCGAGGTCGACCTCACGCCGCTCTGGTACAAGGAAGCTGCGCTCGTGGGATCGATCGATCATGCGATCGACCACGGTGCCGCGCCCGGGCTCGCGGGAGGCGCGGATCGTCACTCCGTCGACCGCGCGCTCGACATCCTGGCCGCGGGCCTGTTCCCTGACGAAGCGCTGGTCACGCACGAGTTCGCGCTCGACGACTACCGAGACGCCATCGAGACGGCGATCGACCGTGGCGGTGCGGGTGCGATCAAAGTGGTCTTCCGGCCCTAATCACAGCGTCGTCCGGGTACGCCGGTTGACGCGGCCGGTCCTCCGTTCTAACGTAAATATTTATCTTCGTTAGAAGAAGGCGGTCCCCAGGCGAGTCCGAGGAGGAGCTGTGAGGAAATTCGCCGTTCGGCCGACGCTGACGCTGCGCGGGCGCAAGTTCAAGGGCCTGCGCGGTTGGTCCGGCAAGCCCCTACATCCACCGCTCACGGACTTCCCGATCGCCGCGTACGTGCTCGCGGCGGTGTTCGACGTGATCTCGGTGATCGGCGGCAAGAGCCACACCTTCTCTCACGACTTCTGGCACGCCGGTACCTATGTGTTCATCGGCGGTGCGGCCGTCTCCGTGTTCGCGGCGCTGACCGGGTTCTGGGACGCGTGGAAGTCCTCGGAGGCGGGCACGCAGGCGCGTCGCACGATCAACACGCACGCGACGATCATGGTGACGGTCACCGTGCTCGCGCTGGTCAACATCGTGTGGCGGCTCGTCCAGTACCACACCGCGCTGATCACGCCGGTCGGCATCATGATCCTGTCGATCGTCATCGCTGTGCTCGTCTCGTTGGGCGCGACCTTCGGTGGCACGCTCGTCTACGACTACGGGTTCAACGTCGAGACCGCGGGTGACCACCCCGCATGGCACAAGTCCGAGACTGATGTCATGCCCGGGCACGAGGACTGATCTTTCGGTGCCGAGCTCTCGGGAGACCGCGGGTGGAGTGCCATCGTAGTGAGCCATTGACATGGACTGGTCCGGCTGGTTGGTGTTCGGGCTCGTCGCGACGTGTGCCCTGACCGGGGTCATGATCGCCGCGCAGCTGGTGGGGCTCACGCGGCTCGACATCCCGTTGATGCTGGGCACCTTCGTGACCGGCGATCCCGACCGCGCCCGCGTCGCTGGGTTCTTCCTCCACCTGATCGCCGGCGAGGCATTCGCGTTCGGCTACGCCGTGGGCTTCGCGTTACTGGACGAGGCGACGTGGTGGATCGGCGGCATCTTCGGCCTCGTCCATGTGGGTGTCGTGCTCACGGCGATCGTGCCGTTGCTTCCCGGTGTGCACCCGCGGATGGCTTCCGCGCGGGCCGGACCGCGTACAACCGCGGTGCTCGAGCCTCCCGGCCTCCTCGGCCTGAACTACGGAGTGCAGACTCCCGCGGTGGCGATCATCGCTCACCTTGCGTTCGGCATCGCGCTCGGCATCCTGCTCCAGCCGCACTGACATGACAGAGGCGCGGTCTCGGAGCGCGGAACCGGAACCGCACGCGTGGTCGCGCCCAGTCCCGATCGAGGACTACGGCTTCATCGGCGACACCCGGACGGCGGCGCTCGTCGCCTCGGACGGTGCGATCGACTGGATGTGTGTTCCACGCTTCGACGGTCTGCCGCTCTTCGGCCGACTGGTCGGCGGCGCGGCGGCCGGCGCCTTCCGAATGGGGCCGGCCGGGAGCCCGGCGGTGCTCGCTCGCGGCTACTCGGAGGGCTCGACCAGGCTCGAGACGACGTGGCGCACGGGCGGCGGCCGCCTGACGCTCACCGAGGGCATGGTCGCGGAGGTCGCCGGGCGGCTCCTGCCGACGACGCTGCTCGTGCGCCGCCTGACCTCGGATCAGCCGGTGGAGGCCACGATCGAATTCGATCCGCGGCTCGGGGAGCGAAGGCGCGCGCCACGCGTCCGGCGCCGGGGCCCACTGCTCGTGTGCAGCTGGGGTGCAACAGCCGTCGCGCTGCGCACCGAGCCGCAGGTGCGCGTCGAACCGGGAGAGCCGACTGTCGTCACGGTCACACCCGATCGGCCGGTGACCGTCGTGCTCGCCGTCGCGCATCGCGAGCCGCTGATCGATGTGCCGCCTCGTGAAGCATGGGACCGCCTCGAAGCCGACACGAAGCTTTGGAGGGAATGGTGCGCCGGGATCGACGACGACGTTTCGCATCGCCCCGTGGTCGTCCGGAGCCTGCTCACGCTCAAGCTGCTCACCTACTCGCCGTCGGGCGCTCCGGTCGCGGCGCCGACGACGTCGTTGCCCGAGGAGCTCGGAGGCATCCGCAATTGGGACTATCGCTATGCGTGGCCGCGCGACGCGAGCATCGGTCTCGCGGCGTTCCTGGGGGTCGGCAAGCCGGAGGACGCGCTCCACTTCCTCGCCTGGCTGCTCCACGCGAGCCGGCTGGACCGTCCACGCCTGCCACCCCTCTTGACGCTGGACGGGGCGCACGCGCCTGGCGAGCGGATCCTCGACGGATGGCCCGGTTACGCCGACAGCACCCCGGTCCGCATCGGCAACGGTGCCGCGGGCCAGCACCAGCTCGACGGGTACGGCTGGGTGATCGATGCCGGCTGGCTGCTCGTCGAGCGCGGCCACCACCTCAACTCGGAGACATGGCGCGCGTTGCGGGGATTCGCGGACCGCGTCGCCGAGCGATGGCGCGAACCGGATGCCGGCATCTGGGAGGTCCGCGGTGACAACTCGCATCACGTCCACTCGAAGCTCATGGCCTGGCTGGCGCTCGACCGCGCCCTGCGCATTGCCGCGTCACACCGCACGCCGAGCAGGACCGTGCAACGGTGGCGCACCGAGCGCGAGGCACTCACCGCCGAGGTGCGCGCAAACGGTTTCGATGCGCGTCGCAACACCTACACGCGCACGTACGGATCGACGGATCTCGACGCAGCCCTCCTGGTGCTGCCGTTGCTCGGCTTCGAGTCGAGCGATTCGGATCGCGTCCGCGGCACGATCGACGCGATCCGCCGTGATCTCGGCGCCGGCGGCCCGTTGCTCTACCGCTACCCGCCGGGTCGTGACGGGCTCGCAGGAGGTGAGGCCGCGTTCCTGCCCTGCTCGTTCTGGTTGGCGCAGGCGCTCGCGGTCTCGGGAGATGTCGCCGAGGCGAGGCGCGTCTTCGATGCGACGATCGCGCTGTGCAACCCGCTCGGACTGCTCGCCGAAGAGCTCGACCCCTCCGCTCGCCGGTATGTCGGCAACTATCCGCAGGCACTCAGCCAGGCTGCACTGGTGCAGGCAGCGCTGGCGATCCGCGACGCGGAACGCCTCGAGCGGGGGCGTGCGGCTCGAACAGCGACTGGTGGCTAGGCGAACCGGATCATCGAGATCGCGCCGGCAGCGACGCAATAGATCGCGAACGGGATCAGGTTGCGCGTCTGGAAGAAGCGGACCAGGAACCGCACGGACACATAGGCCGCCAACGCGGCCGCGATGCTCCCGACGATCGCCTGCCCGCGGACGCCGTCGCCGTTGTGCCCGATGAGGTCGGGAATCTTGTAGAGCCCGGCGGCGAGGATGATCGGCGTCGCGAGCAGGAAGGCGAACCGAGCAGCGTCCTCGTGGTCCAGGCCGCGCGCCAGACCCGCGACCATCGTGATGCCGGAGCGACTGATTCCCGCGAGGAGCGCGAACACCTGGGCGATCCCGACGACGACCGATTCGCGGAAGTCGAGCGTGTCGAGCCGGCGGCCTTGCTCGGTGCTCGTCGTGGTCTGAGGGTGGCTGGTCGCGAGCTCGCGGACGCTCGACCGTCGCCGGAACGCCTCACCGGCGAACAGGATCAACCCGTTGATCGTGAGGAACACCGCTGCGGCGAACGGCTTCGCGAAGATCGTGCGGAGGCTGTGCTCGAGCACCAGACCTGTGAGGCCCGCGGGGATGGTCGCGACGATGAGCAGCCAGGCCATTCGCTCGTCCGGGGTCTCGAGCTTGCGCGTGCGCAAAGTGCGGAAGAAGCCCGCAATGATGCGGCGCCAATCGTCCCAGAAGAAGACGAGCAGAGCGAGGGCGGTAGCGACGTGGAGTGCCACGACGAACGCGAGATAGAAGGACTCGTTCGCGGACTGCGCGCTCACGAGCGAATCCCATCCGAGCCACGCGGGGAGCAGGACCGAGTGGCCGAGGGACGAGATCGGGAACAGCTCGGTGACCCCTTGGAGCAGCCCGATGATGATTGCCTGGAAGTAGCTCACGCGTGCCCCCGACCGGGCGCGGCAGGAGCCGAGCGCGCACTCGCTTCACGCGGCGAGCCGTCGACACAGGGCTCGTCGGATCTCAGCGCGTAGAGCACGCCGTCGGGCACGACGCGCACTGCCCGCGGATCGAGCTCGGCCGGTGGCGTCGGGAGCAACGCCGTGCTCGCGTCGCTCCCGTACCACGCGAGATAGACGGGCTGCCTGCACGTGTCGGTTTCGAGCCCGTGCACCGTCGCGGGCGGGATGCTCACCGCAGGGTGCATCGGGCCCGGCGTCGGCAGGATCGGCTCGTGCGAGGAGCCGAGGTAGAGCGTCCAAGGGTGATTCGTGGTGACGAGAGAACGTGAGGACAGGTCGCCCACGACCGTCGCGAGCGGTGACCTGCTGCGCTTGGTGTTGTATCCGCGTTGCGATCGCCCGTCCCGGGTAGCCGTGGCCACGAAGGCCGGTGCCGACGCCGCGACGATGACGGCGCACACTGTGGCGACCAGGCCCGTGCACGCGACCTTGAGCCACATCCCGCCGTGCTGGAACGCGCCACCCAGCATGTTGTCGACGAGCCAGGCCGCGGTGATGAGTATTGGGGGCGCGAGCGTCGCGACGAGACGGTCGTCGACGCTCGAACCCGAGAGCTTTCCCGAGACCAGCACGATCGAACCGTGGAACACGACGAACGTTGCGAGCGCGACGATCGTCGCGCCGCCACTGCGCGCCGCCGAGCGCCTGCGAAAAGCGAGACCGAGCGCTGCCGACGCACCGACGACACCCAGTGCCAGGGTCCAGACGAGCGTGGACCACTGCGGACCGATGACCGAGCCGAGGCTCGAGACGAGTGACTGGCCGAGGGTGACGACACTCTGCGGGTCGGCGACGCGCGGTCCGAGCAAGTAGCGAGCCCCGGAGGTGGCGTTGCGGGCCACCCAGAGCGCCGGCAACGCCATGGCAGAGGTTGCGAAGACGAGGATGCGGCGCAGCAGCTCGCGCGCGTCCTCGTCTCGGCGCTGCACGAGGACGACGAGCATGCCGGTCAGCACCAGCGAGACGCCGACGTACTTGGTCATCATCGCTGCGCCGGCCACCAGTCCGGCGATGCCCAGACCGACCAGCCGGTCGCGCGCCGACGCGCCCGGCTCTGCTCCCAGGTCCACTGCACGGCCCAGGAGCAGGAGGCACAGCAACGCGAGCGCGCAGAAAAGGGCGTCGCTCCAGACGTGGTACGCAGTGTTGAGCACTGCGGGGGACATGCCGATGAGGATCAGGGCCGCTCCGCTGATCCAGGCGCGCGCGACGACGCGTCGCAGCAACAGCCAGCTCACCACCGCGACCGCCGCGAACGCCGCGGCGTTCAGCACGCGGACCGCTTGTTGCATCGAGATGCCGGCGAGGTGACCGGCGACGAGGAGCGCGGGAAAGAGGGGCGGGAACGTCGTGTTCGGGAGCCCGGTGAAATCGATGTAGCCGTTGCCGTTCCCGATGTTCCGTGCGAGGGACAGGTAGGTCACGGAGTCGGGCGAGAGGCCGGGTCCGTGGCGTGTTGCTATCCAGGTCGCGATTGCGGCACCCGCGGCGACGAGGAGCGCCAGGAGGGACCACGAGCGCGCGAACGGCGGTCGCGTGCTCCGCGCTGTTGACACCGTCGGAGCATATGCAGCGATCGCGGGCCTGTTTGCCTCGAGTCGCTACCGATTGATGTCAGTTTTCCGGGCGCTCACCTCGCAACAACGCAAGGCTCCGCCACTTCCAGATGCAGTCGACGTGCTCGAGCCCGGCGTCGCTCATCCAGCCGAGCTGGCTGGGCATGTCGCGGAGCGTGTCGGAACGGTCGTCGCCCACGCCCATCTCAACACGCCACTGCTGGTGCAGCTTCTCGGTGGGGCTCGCCATGACGTCGAGGTTGGCGAAGATGCCGCCGGGCACGAGCAGCTCGAGGATCTCGGCGTCGAGCTCCTGTTTGCGCGCGTCTGTGACGTGGTGGATCGCGAGCGACGACACGACCGCGTCGAACGGACCGCGGACCGGCATCACGTCGTCCAGGCGGTGGAGGACGAACGTCACGCGGTCGTCTCCCGCGAAGCGGCGCGCCGCGGCGTCGAGCATCGTCTGCGACAAGTCGAGGCACACGGCTTCGGACTCGGGGTATGCGTCGAGCAGGCGCGCGGCGATCCGGCCGTCGCCGCATCCGAGGTCGAGGATCCTGCCCGGGAGCACGCCCGCCAGGTCGCCGACGAGCACGTCCTCACCTTCGTGCCTGCGCGGGAAGGTGTCCGCCCGTGCGAGGAACTGCTCAGCCTTCTCCGCGCTCTCCCAGGTGTTCCGCATCGATCTCGGTCACTCCTCGGTGGATATCTCCGGGCCCGAGAGCTGGGTCCTCGGGTTCTCGATGCGCGAGAGCGCCAGCACGCCCCACACCATCGCCGCGAGCGCGAGCCCGAGGGCGAGGTGCGCGAGCGGCCCGGCGACGGTGATCTGCTCCTGCAGCAGGCCGACGCCGAGCGCGACGCCCACCAGCGGCTGCAGCACCTGCTCCGAGCCGACGGCCGCGGCGAGCTCGCCGGTCTGGAACGCGCTCTGCGCCAGCACGAGGCCGGTGATCGAGGACACGGCCAGCGCGTACGGCTCCCAGTGGTCCACCCAGTTGAACACGCCCCCGCCGAGGAAGTGGACGAATGCCTTGGTGAGCACGGCGCTCACCGCGAACAGCGTTCCCGCTGCCGCGCCGAGGTAGGCCGCGCGCCGCGCACCGTGCGTGAGCTGCGCCAGGGCGACACAACCGAACACGACCGCGACCACCGGCGGGACCGCGACGAGCCACGCGCGGTCGGACGCGATAGCGACGCCGCCCTCGGGTGACGTCTGGTAGAGGAAGAGCGAGACGCCCGCCGCGAGCACGACGGCAGCGATCCATCCCTCTGCGGGAATGTGGCGCTTCGTGATGATCCGCCCGAGGAACAGCGAGAGCAGCAGCGCGGTCGAGAGGATCGGCTCGACGAGCACGAGCGTGCCCGCGCCGAGGGCAAGAGCCTCGAAGACATAGCCGCCGACGTCCGATCCCATGCCGGCGACCCAGCGGGGGCGGCGAGCGAGCCGCGCGAGCAATCCGAGCTTGAGTGTGTCGTCCTCGGGGAGCTGCTCCGCCTCGTGCTGTTGCAGCACGTTGCTCAGCGCGTAGAAGAACGCGGCGCCTACGGCGAACGCCACGGCGAGTGCCTGCTCGGCGCTCATGCAACGAGTATCGCACGGGCACCCGAACGGCCGTCGCCGTCAGATCGCCAGATCGGTGCCCGCGGCCTCTGCTCCGGCCTCCGCGTCGGCGGTCCGCGAGAGCGGCGTGCTCGGATCGCGGGCTCGCCGCTCGGCGAACGCCCCCCATGCTGCGGCTGCGACCGCGGCGAGCGCGCCGATGACGAGCGGGACGCGCGCCCCGAACGCATCCGCAACCGCGCCGAGGAACGGTCCCCCGATCGGCGTCGTTCCGATCAGCAGGACGCTCTGGAGCGCGATGACGCGGCCTTGCATCTGCGGATCGGCGCGCACCTGGACGATCGCGGTGGTTGCCGTCATGTACCTGATGCTCGTCAGGCCGACGAGGAAGACGAGCGGGAAGACCCAGGCGACCGTCGGTGCGAAGGCGAGCAAGAGCATGCTGAGCCCGAACGCGGCCGCGCCCACCACGATGAACCGGACGCGCACGCTGCTGCGGTGCGCCACGGCCAATGCCCCGACGAGTGATCCAACGCTGAACACCGAGTAGACGAAGGTGTAGGTCGCGTCGCTCCCATGGAGGCCGTGCACGACGAAGAGCGGGAAGAGGACGCTGAAGTTGTAGGTGAGCGTCCCGATGATCGTCAGCATCACGAAGGTGATCCAGAGCGCCGGCACGCGGCGGACGTAGCGGAGGCCGGCGCGCACCTGACCGCGGCCGCGCGGCGTGGCCGGAACGCGCCGCAGCTCGGACGTCCTGATCATGATCAGCGCCACGAGCACTGCCAGGTACGAGAAGGCGTCGATCGTGAAGCACCAGCCGAACCCGAGGGTGACCACGAGTGCGCCCGCGAGCGCGGGGCCGAAGATCCGTGACGCGTTCACCATCGCGCTGTAGAGCGTCACTGCATTCGGCACGTGTTCGAGCGGCACGGTCTCCACGACGAAGGAGCGGCGCACGGGATTGTCGAATGCCAGAAGGATTCCACCGGCAAGGGCGGTTGCGTACAGGCCGACGATCGGCGGGTGCCCCATGAACGCGAGAGCCCCGAGCACGAATGACTGCACCATCTCGAGTGACTGCGTGAGGAAGAGCAGCTTCCGCTTGTCGGAGCGATCGGCGATCACGCCCGCCCACGCCGACAAGAGCAGGATCGGACCGAACTGGCACGCGGTGAGCAATCCGACCGCGAGCCCGCTGTTCGTCAGCTTCAGGATGAGCAGCGTGAGAGCGACCATCGTGAGCCAGTTGCCCGTGTTCGAGAGCAGCTGGCCCCAGAAGAAGATGCGGAAGTTGCGGTCCGCGAACGACAGGAAGGTCTGCCGGAAGAAACCGCCCGCCGCGTTGGTCTCGTCGTTCTCCGTTGCCATCCATTTAGTACGCTACAGCTAACTTTCTTGGTCCCGGCCCGAGAGATGCGGCGAAGTGGAGGCCGACGACATGGCGGGAGCAGAGGTGCAGAAGACGAGGAGCGCCGAGGCCTCCGCGAAGCTCGCCGGCGAGCTGCGGCTCGCCACGGGCCGCCTCTCGCGTCGCCTCCGCCAGGTCGGTGCCGGCGGCCTGACCGTCTCCCAGCTGTCGGCGCTCGCGAGCGTCGACCGTCTCGGACCGGTGCAGCTCGGTGAGCTCGCGCGTGTGGAGTCGGTCGCCGCGCCGACGATCACCCGGGTCGTCACCGCTCTCGAGGAGCGCAAGCTGCTGCGCCGCCGTTCGTCACCGGACGACAGGCGTGCTGCGATCGTCGAGATCACCCTTGCGGGACGGCGGGCGCTGACGGACGTGCGGGGTAAGCAGATCACCTACCTCGTCGACGCGCTCGGCCGCTTGGATCCCGACGACTGTGAGCTCCTAGCCGAGGCGGTGCCGCTGCTCAACGACCTGCTCGAAGACGGCACACAGCCCGATCGTTGAGCTTCGATCTCGCGCCCGACGGACGGCCTCGGGCAGCGGTGTGACCGCGGGTGGCAGGATGCACGCATGACGACGGAGCGGTTGGAGGTCGAGCGCACGATCCCTGCTGAGCCGGCGGCGATCTTCGCCGTGCTGTGCGACCCGCAGGGTCACGTGGAGATCGACAGCTCCGGCATGCTCATGGACGCGACCGGCGAGCCGGTGTCCGCGGTTGGCGACACGTTCGTCGTGCACATGGACCGCGAAGCGTTGAACGACTACCCGCTCGGCAAATACGACGTGACGGTGGAGATCGACACCCTCGTGCCCGACCGTGAGATCGCGTGGAAGATCCTCGGCCAGATCCGCCCGCAGATCGGGCACGTCTACGGCTACCGGCTCGAGCCGGTCGACGGCGGCACGCTCGTCACCTCGTACTACGACTGGTCGTCGATCGACGAGACCTGGAAGGAAGCGAACATCTTCCCGATCATTCCGGAGTCCGCGTTGCGCGCGACGCTCGGCATCCTCGACCGCACGGTGCGCCGCCGGTCCGCCTGATCGGCGCGAGTCAGGTCTCCACCTCTCCGACGACATCGCGCTCGCGCTGGGTATGGATGAGCCCGACCTGGCTCGTGAGCACGAAGCTCACAACGGTCGCGATCAGAGTCGTGGGTAACAGCCGGAAGCCGGCCATCTCGCTGACAACGAGCGTTGACCCGATCGGCGTCTTCGTCACGCCCGCGTTCCCCGCTGCCATGAGCGCGGCGACCATCACGGCCTCGTTGGTGCCCGGCGCGAGCACGTGCATGGCGCGGCCGAGACAGGCGCCGATGAAGAACATCGGGATGATGAACCCGCCGCGCCACTCGGACGAGAGGGTGACCGAGGTTCCGAGCAGCTTGGCGAACGCGGCCAGCGCGAAGAACGCGACGGTGCCGCCGTGGTGGGCGAGGATGTCGTTGATCTGCGATTCGCCGTAGGTCAGCGAGTAGACCGAGGCGAGACCGAGCGCCGCGAGGATCAGTCCGCCGACGACGGGGCGCAGGCCCGGCATCAGCTTGCGTGCGCCCGTGCGCAGCAGGGTGCTCAGGTACGTGAACGCGATCGCCGTCAGCGCACCACCGAGACCGGCCACGAGCGCCCACGCGAGATCGCTCGCGCGCAACGAGACCGGCGACGGGAGGTGCCATATCGGGGTGAGCCCTGCTCCGGTGGCGACGACGTACACGCCGTATCCGGAGAGGGACCCGAGCACGGCCGGCAGGAGCGCCTCGTAGTACTGCAGCCCCCGCCGGTGCAGCATCTCGAGCGCGAAGATCGCCGAGCCGAGGGGCGCGCCGAAGAGCACGGTGAATCCCGCGGCCATCCCCGCGATCGTGAGCACGCGCGAGTCGCGCACCACGAGGCGCGCTCGCTTCGCGGTCCACGACGCGAGCGTGCCGGTCGTCTGGACGAGCGGCGCCTCCGGACCCATCGCGCCCCCGGACGCGATGCACAGCCAAGAGATCGGCACGAGCGATCGCAGCATCCGTACGCCGGTCGACGACCCGGAGACATGGATGTTGTCGACCATGAGCTCGACGTCACCAGGTGATCCCACGAAGCGCGTGACCAGAGCCGCGAAGAGGCCGACACCACCGAGGATCGCGAAGCCGATCGCACCGCTCCAGTGCGTGGGCCACAGCACCGACTGCAACACGTGGAGGATGAAGAGGTAGAAGCCGCCCACCAGCCCGCACCCGACACCCACGAGGACGACGAGGCCGATCACCTTCGGACCCATGCCGAGGAACAGGCCTTCCAGAAGGTTCGGCGAGAGCTGCGGTTTTCGCACGACTATATCGTACTACGATCTATTTTTGCATGGCACCTCGGCAACTGAGCGATGACGTGTACCGGCGCCTGTTGGCGTTCCGGACGGAGCTGCGCCGCTTCTCCCACTGGAGCGAGGAACAGGCCCAGGCGGTCGGGCTCACGCCGGCCCAGCACCAGCTGTTGCTCGCGGTGCGCGGCCACACCGACCGGCGCGGGCCGACGGTCGGAGACGTCGCCCACGTGCTGCTCCTGCGCCACCACAGCGCGGTGGGACTCGTCGACCGTGCCGCCGAGGCGGGGCTCGTGCGAAGGGTGCGCGATCCGGACGACCACCGGGTCGTGCGACTGCACCTCACGGCCGCAGGAGGAGCGAAGCTCGCGCGGCTCAGTCAGCTGCATCTCGAGGAGCTCGCGCGCCTGCAGAAGGGAGCGCTCGCCGACGTGGTCGGAGCGGGCGAGCACGCGTGAGACCGCACGTAGCGCGGTATCAGGGGGTGGTCGGGCCACCGCTGAGGCGATGGTACAAAGGTTGCGTGGCATGAGAGCCGCCGCGCGTGAGGAGGCCGCATGGCCGACGTCGAAGTTCCCGCGACGAGCGAGCAAGAGCTGGACGCCCTCGACCGCGCCGAGGAGGAGGCCGAGCACCACCTGGCGCGCCGGGTGATCCTCGGGATGGTCATCGCGATCCCGGTGTTCACCGTGCTCTTCGGTGCGCTCGTCGGCCTCTCCGTGCACTCGGCGGGCTCACCGGCCGGCGTGCCGCTCGTCATGGGCGCAGGGATCGGCGTGTTGGCAGGGATCTTCTTCGGTACCTGGGGCGGCATCGTGGCGAGCGTGCACGAGGTGGAGGACATCGAGCACGACGCGCGCGTCAGCTGGGCCGAGGACGCCCGCACCGCCGCCCGGCACGGAGCGGCCGTGACCTCATCGCCGTCTCACGAGCCCGAGGAACTCGGCGCGAGTGCGGGGGTCGTCGCGGACGGTCCCGTGGAGTGACGAGGTGACCGTGCTCGTCACCGGCGCAGCGCGGTGTGCGAGACGACGGTGCTCGATCTCGATCACGACACCCACGCCCTTGGGAGCGAGCTGGGAGCCGAGCCATTCGGCGGTGCGCGCCGCCAGCGGCTCCTCGGCGTCGATGCGAGCGGCGAACATCTCGACCGCACGCGCGAGCTTCGAGAGGCCCACGATGTGACCGTCCGGGACGTACCCGACGTGTGCGAGCCCGCTCAGCTGCTGCTCGCGCATCCAGGACGACCCGAACGAGATGTTCGCCACGACGACAAGGTCGTCGTAGCCGGTGTCGTTGTCGAAGGTGGTCAGTCGGAACGGCGGGGCGATCCCGTTGTGCTCGCCCGCGCTGCCCGGTCGGGCGGTCGAGGTGCGCATCGGGTCCCCTTTCTAAGATGAAACGATCCTTGTTATAGTGATGGCTCGGGAATCTCTATGTCAAGGCGAGCTTCTTGATAGAGCAAGAGCGCGGCGAGGCGGTGATGGAACAGCGCGGGGGACAGGGACGGTCGACCGAGGCGGACGTCCTCGCCGCGGTCAGCGCGCTCGGTGAGCCGACGCGCCGGGCCGTCTACGAGCACGTGGCTGCGGTCGGCGACTGGGTGAGCCGCGACGAGGCCGCGGACGCGGTCGCGCTCGAGCGCGCGACGGCTGCCCATCACCTTGACCGGCTCGCAGCCGACGGTCTCCTCGAAGTCGAGTACCAGCGTCGCTCGGGACGCTCCGGGCCGGGCGCGGGTCGTCCGGCGAAGGTCTACCGGCGAGCGCGGCGTGACTTCGGGGTCGCGCTGCCGCCGCGCGACTACGGGCTGATCGGCCGTCTGCTCGCTGACGCCGTGGACCGTGCGCGAACGTCCGGCGTCGATCTCGATGTCGCCCTCGACGAGGTCGCACGACGCGAAGGTGAGTGCCTGGCCGACGAGCTGCGATCCCAAGAGGCCGCGCGTCGCAAGGGCGCGCGAGCAAACGTCCGGGAGCTCCTCGTCGAGACCCTGCGCACGCGCGGCTTCGAGCCGCGTACCGAGCCGGACGGGACGGTCGTGCTCGGGAACTGCCCGTTCCACCAGCTTGCGCGCGAGCACACGGATCTCGTGTGCGGCGTCAACCACTGCCTGCTGCAAACGGCCATCGACGAGATCGGCGGGACCGGATACGAGGCACGCTTGGAGCCCGAGCCGGGGATGTGCTGCGTGCGGCTCCACCTCCAGCGGTGACGCCACCGCGCCGCGACCTCGGCGGAATCCAAGAACTCGCGAAACTCTGGGACGACCTGACCCGAGCGCGCGTCGGGAGTCGGTGATACTCGTCCGGTGGGCCGACGCAAGTATCTCGTCGCAGCCGCAGTGCTGCTGCTCGCCGCCGTCGGCGCGGTGGTGCTCGCTGCACGGACCAGCCCGAGCAGCGTCGGTGGTGCGAGCGCGGCAGGGAATGGGAGCTCTGCTCCGCCGCTGAAGGCAAAGGGCTGGATCAACACCTCCGCGCTCACGCCTGCACGGCTTCGTCGCAAGGTCGTCCTCTACGACTTCTGGACCTACTCGTGCGTCAACTGCGTGCGGACCATCCCGTACCTGCGAGCGTGGTACGACCGCTACCGCTCCGACGGCTTGGTGGTGATCGGCGTTCACTCACCGGAGTTCGACTTCGAGAAGAACCACGCGAACGTCCGTCGCGCGGTCAAGAAGCTGGGGGTCGACTATCCGGTCGCTCTCGACGACGACATGACGATCTGGAACCAGTTCGGCAACCAGTACTGGCCCGCGGACTATCTGTTCGACCGCTCCAACCATCAGGCCGAGGTGCACTTCGGGGAGGGCGGATACACCGAGACGGAGAACGAGATCCGCAAGCTGCTCGGCGTCCCCGCCTCGGCGCCGCGCGCGGTGCTCGGGCGACGCGAGGGAGGGACGGACGGCCCTTCCGACATCACGCCGGAGACCTACAACGGCTCCGAGCGCGGCGCTGCCGGCTTCGCGTCGCCGCAGTCGCTCGTCGACGGCACGCAGGTCTTCACCGCGCCGGCAGTGCTCCCGACGAATTCCCACGCTTTCACGGGCGCGTGGACCGTGACGCCGGAATATGTGCAATCGGCGGTGCCCGGGTCGTCCATCCTGCTGCGGTACGTCGCCGGACAGGTCAACCTCGTCATGGCCACGTCGCACGGCCAGCCGATCGACGTGTCCGTGCAAGTCGACAATCGGCCTGCCAGCGTGGTGCGTGTGCACGCTTCGGACCTCTACGCGCTCGTCACCGACCCGACTGACGGCACCCACACGCTGCGCCTGACCGCTCAGGCTCCCGGCCTGCGCGCATACGCGTTCACCTTCGGGGGATAGCGCCCTCGTGATCCGCGACTACGTCGCGCTGTTCGGAGCCGGCGTCGCCTCGTTCCTCGCTCCCTGCGTGGTGCCGCTGGTCCCCGCGTATCTCGGCATGGTGGCCGGGGAGTCCGTCGAGGGGCACGACGCCGCCAAGGCCGTGCCCGCGACTGCGATCTTCGTCCTCGGCTTCGCCGTGGTGTTCGCGAGCTTCGGGGTCATCGCCGGACTGGTCGGGCGATCGCTCTCGCCTGTGCAGAGCGTCGTGCAGCGTGTGGGCGGGGTCGTCATCATCCTCTTCGGGCTGGTGCTGCTCGGCGCGCTCCGCGGGCCGCTGACGCGCGAGCGCCGGCTCATCACGGCCCTCCCGAAGGTGACGGGCCCGATTCGGCCGTTCGTGATCGGTGTGGCGTTCGGCGCGGCTTGGAGCCCGTGCGTGGGCCCGCTCCTCGGCGCAGCGCTCGTGGTCGCCGCCCACTCGGGGCGTCCGGTGCAAGGCGGATTGCTGCTGCTGAGCTATGCGCTGGGCATCGGCGTGCCGTTCCTGGTGGCATCGCTCGGCCTCGCGTCGTCGCCGAGGCTCGCCGACTGGCTCCGGCGGGTGAGCCCGCGTCTCGAGCGCTTCGCCGGGGCCGTGCTGGTCGTGCTCGGCATCCTCCTCGTGACCGGCGCGTACAAGGCGCTCACGTCATACCTCGCGCGTTTCAGCCCGGCTGTGGGCGGGTTGTAGCTCGAGCGCGCGGTCAGGTCGAGGGGTTCGCGCGCACGCTGATGTTGGCGAGACGCGTCCGCTGCCCCGCGAGCGGCGTGCACGTGACGCCGAACGGTATCGGAGGGTTACCGACGCCGACCAGCGTGACCGACGCGAGGTCGACGGTGGCCTTGCTCTTCGCCGGTGCCGTCACGAGGACGTTCGCGGAGCCGAGGTTCTCGGGAAGGGTCGGCGGAGACACGATCCCCGCGACGAACGCATTGGTCTCGGAGATGGTGGCTGGCGGGGTACCAATGGAGGTCGTGAAGCTGTCCATACCGGTTGTCGTCACGCTCGCGTACTCGAACTGGAAGTTGCCGGCACCAGGGTCCATCCCCTTCACCGTCATGTTGGACAGCGGGATCGTGACGCCCGTCGTGGTCCACTTCGGAGCGTCGAGCGAGACGTGCAGCACGCGGGTGCCCAGGTCGAAGGGCGGTCCGTTGCCGACCCTCGACTGGCAGTCGACGTGCACGGAGAAGCCCACGGTCTTGACGGGGCCGTAGCAGCCCACGAGCACGAGCGTGAAGGCCGCGACCAACAGGATGGCGAGGAGTCGCCGGAGCATCTGGCCTCCCGTCGTGATCCGTGGGGCGGTCTCGGGCGCCCCGCGGAGAGCTTCGCGCAAGTATCCACCAGTTCGCGTCGCCGCCCAACTACCTTGCGCGTCCGGCGAGACACGGGAGTAGGGGTCCGAAGGCACTCGACACTGGAGGAACCCACATGTTCACGCGTCCTGGTCAGCGCTCGCTTCTCGTGCTCCTCGGGGCAGTTCTGGCCGTCGGCCTCGCGGGTACCGCGCTCGCGCAGCTCGCACCGGGGCAGACCGGCAAGCCCACGGTCGTCTTCGTCTCCCCGCACGCTCCCAAGACCGGCGGGCCGCCGTCGTGTTGGGAGCCCCAGTTCAAGACGATCAACGCGGGGATCGCGGCGGTTGCGAACGGCGGCACAGTCGTGGTCTGCACCGGGACCTACCACGAGGACGCGGTGGTCAACAAGCCCCTGAAGCTGGTCGGCGGTGCCAGCAATGTCACGATCGACGCGACCGGTCAGCCCGGTGTGGTGTCGGGCTTCCTGGGGAACGGCATCACCGTGCTCTCGGATCACGTCTCCATCGCGAACCTCACGGTCGTGAACGCGCCCGGTGACGGGATCCTCGTCGCCGGCAGGAACAACGTGACGATCACCGGCGTCACCGCGACGCACAACGGTGGCTTCGGCGTCGACCTGAACAGCGCCTCGCACTCCAAGGTCACGTCGAGCCGCATCCGGCAGAACGTCGCCGGCGGGGTCAACCTCAGCAACGACGTCGGTGGGCCCGCGTCGCACGACCTGGTCAGCGACAACATCGCGAGCGGCAACAAGATGGGTTGCGGCATCGTGCTCGCCGACCACACCGGGGCCGGGGTCTTCGCGAACATGATCGCGGGCAACACGGTCAACGGGAACGGTCTGCAGGCCTTCGGCGCCGGCATCATCCTCGCCTCGCCGATTCCCGGGGGATCGGTCCACGACAACCACGTGACCGGGAACAAGGCGACCGGGAACGGGCTGGGCGGCATCACCCTCCACAGCCATGTCCCGGGCCAGAACTTCACCGGCAACTCGTTCACGCGCAACGTGATCGCGCAGAACAACCTGACCGGTGACGATCCCGGCATCGGCGTCCTGGACGTCCCGGACGTGCGGACGACCGGGATCATCATCGCCAGCGCGGGCGCGCTGACGATCAGGGTGAACGAGAACGTGATCAGCGACAACCACTTCGGTATCTGGACGGACGGCCCGGTGGGCTTCGCCCCGGCGCACCAGAACGTCTTCCTGAACGTCGCTGTCCACGAGTTCGCGGCGTAGCCCAGCAACACCTCGCACGTGGAGAGGCCGGTGGCTTCAGGCCACCGGCCTCTCTCGCTCTCGCGGTCACCACGGAGCTCAGCGCGAGCCTTACTCCGTCCCGATCGCCTCGAGCACCGGCACCCGCGCTGCTCTCCTGGCCGGGCCGATCGAGGCGACCACGCCGGCCACGCCACCGATCACGGCGATCACGGTGAGCTGGGCCCATGGCGCGCTGAAGACGCCACCGTCGGACAGCGCGGTGAAGAGCACCCAGCCGGCGAACATGCCGAGCGCGATGCCGACGACTGTGCCGAACAACGAGATGATCACGGACTCGTCGCGCAACACCGACCGGGCCTGCCGGCGCGTCTGTCCGACCGCCCGGAGCAGGCCCAGCTCTCGCCTGCGCTCGTACACGGCGAGCGACAGCGTGTTCGCGATCCCGAGCAAGGCGATGAGGACGGCGAGACCGAGCATCACGTACACGATGCCCAGCAGCGTCTCCAAGCCCGACGCCGCGCTGTCGGCGAACTGCGGGGCGGTCTGAACCGTCGCCCCGTTGCGCTGGGCGATGGGCTCGAGCGCCCGCTGCACCGCTGTCGTGGTACCTGTGTTCGTGCGCACGAACACCGCATCCGCCGTCGGTTGCACTGCGTGACTGTCGTAGAGCTGCTGAGGCACGACGGTGTCCTGGAGGAGCTGCGCGTTGTCGTACACAGCGCGCACGGTGGTGGGCACCGAGGCGCCACCCGGGAAGGTGAGGTCCACGCGCGAACCCGGGTGCCAACCGCGCGTCTGCGCCTCGCCCTTGCTCACGGCGATCCCGTCGCGTCCGAGGCTCGACATCGATCCGGAGACCGTCGTGAGCGACATGACGGACGTGAGGCGCGAGGTGTCGACAGCGGAGACGATCGAGCGCGTTCCGTTCAACTCCAGCGGGCCGCCACCGAGCGCGACAGCGGTCCGCACGCCCGGGATGCGCAGCGCATCGTCGGCGAGGTCCGGGCTGAGACGACCGCCGCCGAACGACGGGTTGCTCACGACCAGATCCGCTGTCAGGCCGCTGCGGACCTCGTTGTCGAGCGTGGCGCGGAGCGAGGCGGTGAGCAGTGTGAACAGCGAGACCAGCGCCACGCCGACGAGGAGCGCGCCTGCAGTCGACGCGCTCCGGCGCGGGTTGCGGCGGGCGTTCTGTCCGGCCATGGACAAGGACAGGCGGCCGAACGGGCGGGCGAGCGCGCTCGCAGCGCGCGCCACCGGTCGGAACGCGATCGGCGCGGCGACGAGCGCGCCCACGACGAGGAGCAGGCCCGCTGCGGCTGCGAGCGCGACGGTCGCAGTGGTGGCCGCCACGAACCCGAGGGCGAGGCCCGATGCGACGAGGGCGAGGGCGGTCAGCCGGCGTCCACGGCCGATCTGTCGCTGCTCGCCGGCCGAGCGCAGCGCTTCCATCGGCGTGACACCGGACGCGCGACGCGCGGGGAGCTGAACGGCGATGAGCGTTGCCAGGAGACCGACGCCGAATGCCGCGACGACGGCGCTCGTGTGCACGGTCAGGCCGCCGGCTGGGAGAGCGAAGCCGAAGGCGTCGAACATGCCCTTGAGCAGCCCGGCGACTCCCAACCCTCCGACCACGCCCACGACTCCGCCGAGCGTGCCGACGAGGATCGCCTCGGTGACGACCGACGAACGAATCTGCCGACGCGAGGCACCGATCGAGCGAAGGAGGGCGAGCTCGCGGGTCCGCTGCGCCACAGTGATGCCGAAGGTGTTGTTGATGCTGATCATCGCGACGAGGAGCGCGATCACGGCGAAGGCCACGAGGAAGGTCCGGAGCAGGTCGAGGAAGGTGCTGGACACCGAGTCGATGCGCTCCTGCGTGTACTGCGACCCCGTGATCGCCTGGACGCCGTGGGGGAGAACGGCTCGGATCCGGTCGCGCAGCGTCGTGTCGCTCACGCCGGGCTCGGCACGCACCACGATGGAGTCGACCTTCCCCGGTTGCCTCGTCACGTTCTGTTGCGCCCCTGCGAGGGTGAACGCTGCGAACGTCGAGGTGCCGACTCCACCTGCGCCGCCGAAGGTCGCGATCCCCGTGATGTGAACCCGCACCGGTTGGGGCGTTTGGAGCGTGGTTGTGTCGCCGACGTGGAGGTCTCCTGTGTCGGCGGCGGACTTGTTGATGACCACCTCGTCGGGGGCCTGGGGGGCTCGGCCCTCGACGAGGTGGTACGGGTTCAACGACCGGTCATTGATCCAGTTCCCGGCCTGGCGCGGCGGGCCGTTCCCGCCGATCGCCTTGCCGTTGCGGCCGTCGAGCGAGCCGTAGCCGACGATCTGCCCCTCGGCAGCAGCCACGCCGTCGACATGGCTGACCGTGGCGACGAGTTGCTCGTCGACGAGGCCTCGCGCCTTGTCGATGCTGCGGTCCGTGCTGATGCCGGTGGAGTTCCGCACGACGACGCTCGTGCCGGCAGAGACCTGCCGGAAGAGGTTGTCGAAGTTGGCCTGCAACGTGTCGCCGAGCACCAGTGTGCCGGCGAGGAATGCCACGCCCAGTGCCACCGCGACGGCGATGCCGGCAAGACGGCGGCGGCGGTACCAGGCGGAGCGAAGGCTCATGTGCAGCATCTCAGCCTCCGAACTGCTTCATGCGGTCGAGCACGAGTTGCGGGTCCGGGTCTTCCATGCGATCGACGATCCGTCCGTCGCCGAGGAAGATCACCGAATCGGCGTACGACGCGGCGACGGGGTCGTGCGTGACCATCGCGACGGTCTGACCGAAGCTGTCGACGGCGCCGCGCAGGAAGCCGAGGATCTCGGCGCCCGCGCGGGAGTCGAGGTTCCCCGTGGGCTCGTCGGCGAACACGATCTCGGGCCGGGTGGCGAGCGCCCGCGCCAGCGCGACGCGTTGCTGCTGGCCGCCGGACAGCTCGGACGGAAGGTGTGTCAGCCGGTCCCCGAGCCCGACCGTGCGGATGACCTCGTCGACCCATGCGCGGTCGGGCTTCCGGCCACCGAGCTCGTACGGCAGCACGATGTTCTCGTAGGCGGTCATCGCAGGGAGCAGGTTGAACGACTGGAACACGAATCCGATGTGCTCCCGCCGGAGCACGGTCAGCTCCCGGTCGGAGAGCGTCGCGAGGTCCGTTCCCCCGATCAGCACACGGCCCTCGGACACCGAGTCCAGAGCCGCCATGCAGTGGAGGAACGTCGACTTCCCGGAACCCGACGGCCCCATGATCGCCGTGAGGTGCGCGTCCGGGATCTCGATGGTCACGTCGACGAGCGCTCGCACCAGGGCCTGGCCCTCTCCGTAGGTCTTCGTGACGTGCTCTGCGCGTGCAACCGCGCCTCTGATCGCCGTGGTGGTCATGGTTCCGATGCCTCTCGTCTCGTTGGTCGTGCCACCACCGATGATGAGCGGCCCGGGCGCAGGAGTCGTCGGGCGTCAGGCGGCTCGTGCGCTGCGCAGCCGGGTGTAGGAGAAGCTCCTGACGCGGTCGCGAGTACGTCGTGCGACGTACGCGCAGATGCGACCCCGGAATGATGCCGCCGTGCTCCCAGGTTCGTACCCTGGTCTCGATGACCACGCGCGACGTGCCGAACGAAGCGCTCCCGTGGGGGCGCCGTGCGCCCGGCCGCGCGTTCGACATCGGGCTGGTGGCGGTCGTCGCGCTGATTCAGATCGGAGGGACAGCCGGCGCAGCCGCGCGCCACGGGGGTCGACCGCTGGGTGTAGGGGGCGTCCTCCTGCTCGCTGCCGGAGCGCTCGCGTTGCTCTTCCGGCGGCGGTACCCGGTCGACGTGCTCGCGGTCACGTTCGTCACCACTTTGGCGTATTGGTCGCTCCCGCTGCCGCGCGGTCCGATCTTCGCCGCACTGGTCGTCGCGTTCGCGTCGGTCGTGATCACCGGGCACCGCACCGCAGCTCTGTGGTCGCTCGTGCTCGGCTTCGTCGCGTTTCCGTGGCTCCCCTACCTCGTCGGCAATCAGAGCGCGCCGTCGCTGGCGAACATCGTGGGGCTGGGCGCGTGGTTGTTCGCGCTGTTCGCACTCGCAGAGGTCGTGCGGGCACGGCGCGAGCGGGTGCTCGAGTCGGCGAGGTCCCACGAGGAAGCCGCGCGCAGGCAGATTGCCGACGAGCGCTTGCGAATCGCCCGCGAGTTGCACGACTCAGTGGCGCACACGATCTCGCTGATCAATCTCCAGGCCGGCGTGGCGCTCCATTTGATCGACGACGATCCCGCGCAGGCGCGCCGAGCTCTGGCGACGATCAAGGATGTGAGCAAGGAATCGCTGGTCGAACTCCGTTCGATCCTCGGCGTGCTCCGCCAGGTCGACGAGGACGTCCCGCGTGCTCCGACACCCGGGCTGGTTCGTCTCCCGGAGCTGGTCGAGCGCTCACGCGTGTCCGGGGTGCACGTCACGCTCGACGTGGACGGGGCGATCGATCACCTGCCGCGGAACCTCGACCTCGCGGCCTATCGGATCGTCCAGGAGTCCTTGACGAACGTCGCGCGGCACTCGGACAGGCCGAAGGCGCTGGTGCGTATACGCGCCGACCAGCGCGTGCTCGGCATCGAGGTCGCGGACGAGGGCTCGGGCAGAGACGTCAGCCCGGACGCGGGGGGCGGCAACGGCATCGCCGGGATGAAGGAGCGCGCCGCCTCCGTTGGCGGTTGGCTCGACGCCGGACCCCGGCTCGGCGGCGGGTTCGTCGTGCGCGCGCGGTTGCCGCTCGCGTCCTCGTCGTGATCCGCGTCCTCCTCGCCGACGACCAGGCACTCGTGCGCGCCGGACTTCGAGCGTTGCTCGATGCACAAGGCGACATCGAGGTGGTCGGCGAGGCGGCGAACGGCGCAGAGGCGCAGCAGTCGGCGCAGCAGCTCCGTCCCGACGTGGTGCTCATGGACGTGCGGATGCCCGAGGTGGACGGGCTCGCGGCCACGAAGTCGATCACCGGGATGTCGGGGCTCGAGCACGTGCGCATCGTGATCCTCACCACCTTCGACCTCGACGAGTACGTCTTCGAGGGGCTCCGTGCGGGCGCCAGTGGGTTCCTGGTCAAGGACACCGAGCCCGACGAGCTCATCCGCGCGGTGCGGACGGTCGCGGCCGGGGAGTCGCTGCTCTCGCCGAGGGCGACCCGACGGCTGGTGGAGGAGTACGCGGCACGCTCACGGTCCGCCGCTCGTACTGCGGACCTGGCGCGTCTGACCGATCGCGAGCGCGAGGTCATGACACACGTTGCCGCAGGCCTGTCGAACGATGCGATCGCCGAAGCACTGTTCATCAGCCCGGCGACGGCCCGTACGCACGTGAGCCGTGCCATGACCAAGCTCGGGGCGCGCGACCGAGCCCAGCTCGTGGTGTTCGCGTACGAGTCGGGGCTGGTGCAGCCCGGCTGGGCGAACGGCGACCGGAGCAGCTGAGGTCGGGGACGAACACAGAGGCGCGTCGCGCCCGGGGTTGGCGATACGCCGCTGTGATCGCGAGCATGGGGGGACGCGAGCAAAGGGGTGCGACATGACGGTTGTGGAGCAGCACCCGACAGCCGAGGTCCGTGCAGAGCAAGGGCGCACCGCCCGGTCGTCTGTGCCGAGGTCCAGCCACGGCGACTGGGTGGCGCAGCCCGGACGCCGCAGCCCGGTCGACATCCTGCGGGAGCAGGCGACGACACGTGTCCCCGAGCTCGTTCCGATCCGTCACGCTCGGATGACCGCGTCTCCGTTCGCGTTCTACCGGGGCGCGGCTGCCGTGATGGCCGCCGACCTCGCGACAACGCCTGTTTCCGGTTTGCAGGTCCAGTGCTGCGGTGACGCGCATCTTGCGAACTTCGGCGGGTTCTCCGCGCCCGACCGTTCCCTCGTGTTCGACGTGAACGACTTCGACGAGACATTGCCCGGACCGTGGGAGTGGGACCTGAAGCGGTTGGCCGCGAGCTTCGAGATCGCCGCTCGCGCGCGCGGCTTCGACGAACGCGCTCGCCTGGGCATCGTGAACGATCTCACGCGCGCGTACCGTCAGACGATGCGTACGTTCGCATCGGACAGGAATCTCGATCCCTGGTACGCGCGGATGGACGGGGAAGAGGTCCGCAGGCGCTACGAGTCGCGCGTCCCGGCTGCGGCGGTGCGCAAGTTCGAACGCAACGTCGCGCGCGCCCGCGCGCGCGACAGCCTCAGAGCGCTCGCGAAGCTCACGACGCAGGTCGACGGTCGTGTTCGCATCATCAGCGACCCTCCGCTCGTCGTGCCGTTCGAGGAGCTGATGCCGAGCGTCGACGCCGAGGTGCTCCGCGCCAAGCTCCACGGCCTCTACGTGTCGTATCAGCAGACGCTGCAGGAGGACCGGCGCCATCTCGCCCGGCAGTTCCAGCCCGTCGACTTCGCGCGCAAGGTGGTCGGGGTGGGGAGCGTGGGGACCGAGTGCTGGATCGTCCTGTTGCGCGGGCGGGACGACGAGGACCCACTCTTCCTGCAGATCAAGCAGGCCGAGGCGTCGGTCCTCGAGCCGTACCTGGGCCGGAGCGAGTACTCCCACCACGGTCAGCGCGTGGTGACGGGTCAGCGGCTCATGCAATCCGCGAGCGACATCTTCCTCGGCTGGGATCGTGTGACCGCCGACGACGGGAAGGCCGCCGACTACTACGTGCGCCAGCTCTGGGACGGCAAGTTCTCCGCCGACCTCGACACGATGACCTTGCCGATCATGCAGGTCTACGCGGACATGTGCGGATCGGTCCTCGCGCGCGCCCACGCGCGCAGCGGCGATCGGATCGCGATTGCGGCGTACGTCGGGAAGGGCGACACGCTCGATCGCTCGATCGCGAGGTTCGCGACGGTGTACGCGGACCAGAACCAGCGCGACTTCGACGAGGTCACGGCAGCGGTGAAGGACGGCGAGCTCCAGGCCACGCCGGGCTGATCGACCGGCGCTAGCCCGCTGACCCGCCCTTCCAGTCTCCCTCGGGAGTGAAGCCCGGCGGTGGCCAGCTCTCGACGAACGACTCCGCGGCGAGCGTGCCGTTCTGGAAGAGCTTGTGCTGGGTCTCGGCGTCGATGTCGAAGTCGGTCGCGTCGACGCCCATCGTGTCGACGAAGATCGTTCGCTGGGTGACGCGCTCGTCGTCGAGGTGATACGCGTCGTGCGCGCCGAGCAGCGTCGCGAGACATGCCATCGCCAGCTCGAACGTGTTCCCGGTCGCACGCGGCTGTTGATGGGCGCCGGGCTGGGCGGAGAGCTTCACGCCGAACGTCGGCCAGCGCGAGGGAGCCCCGTCGGTGCGGTCGAAGCACTCGATCGGGAAGTTGGAGAGCATTCCGCCGTCGACGAGCGTGACCTTGGAGTGGTCTCCCTTCGTCAGCGTGAACGGCTGGAAGAAGAACGGGATCGACATCGAGGCGCGCACCGCGTCCACGACCTTCATGCCGTCCGGGTCGACCCCGTAGTGCTCCTCGGCGTCCCACGGCAGCCGTACGAGCTGACCGCTCGAGATGTCGCTGGTCATGACCACGAGCCGGTACCGCTGACGGTCGGGCAGCGAGGAGTGCGGATCCTCCTCCTCGGAGATGCGGAGGTCCTCGAACGTCACGACGCCGATGTCGCGGAGCTGCTCGCCCAGCCAGCTCACCAGGTAGTCAGCCTTGTAGACCCCGCGGCCGATGGCGAGCTCGAGTGCCTCGCCAGGGAGACCGAAGTGGTCGAGCACGGTCCGGTCGCGAAAGCGGTCGTACTCGACACTGCGCATCACACCGGCGAGGTGGTTCAAGTCCGTGCCGGTCGCGGTGCACGCGGCGATGAGGCTGCCGACGATCGCACCCGCGCTCGTACCGGCCACCCGCGGGAAGCGGTACCCGTGTTGCGCGAGCGTCGTGACCGCGCCCACGAGTCCGAGCCCCTTGACGCCGCCGCCTTCGAGGACCAGGTCGGCCTTCGTGCTCGGATCGAGCTCGACGCTCATGCGGCACAGTCTCGCCGCCTACAAGGTGCCAGGTGCGCGATGGTCGTCGAGCCGGTCCGCCGGCCATTTCCCGGAGTATTCCTCGTCGAACGTCCAGTCCGGTTGCTTCCGGGCTTCGCGCTCGTCGATTGTCGCGACCCCGTCGCTGATGTCGGCGAGAGCGGCCATCGGCTCGGGCTCGACGGACGGTGTGCGCCGTTCGCGGTGCAGCTCGACCTCGGGGAAGTTGTCGAGCAGGCTGCGGACGACGACCTGCTGCTGCGTGGCGAGGTTGCACCGTGCACCTTCGGTGACGGCATCGAGGTGTTGGGCGAGCACGTCCTGGTCGTGGTCGCTCGCATGTGATCGTGAAAGCAACGCCAGCCCGTCCGCGATCCCGAGCCCGGCCTTCTTGCACGCCGCGCACTGGCCGCACGACTCGACCGCGAGGAAGCGCGCGATCCCGGCCGCCACACTCACCATGTCGCTCGTGTCGTCGTAGAGGATGAAGCCGGCGGACCCGAGCCCGGCACCGATGGCGCGCAACCCCTCGTAGCTCAACGGGACGTCGAACTGGTCGGCGAGGATGGCGGGGTTCGCGACGCCCGAGAGCGCGGCTCTGAGCGTGCGACCGTCGATCGCGCCCCCGCCGATCTCCTCGATCGCAACACGCAAGGGCGTTCCCATCGCCAGCTCGGCGACACCGGCGTGCTGCACGCAGCCGCTGATGGTGCACACCACGGTGCCCGGCGATTGCTCGGTACCGACCGACCGGAACCACTCCGCGCCGTTGACGAGGATCGCGGGCACGTTCGCGAAGGTCTCGGAATTGCTGGCGAGCGTCGGCGGGGCCTCGCCTTCGGGTTGGGCCATCTCCACGTGCGCCGCGGACTTGCTGTGCGCCGCTAGATCGGCCGGATGCTCGACGACCTCCTCGAGGCCGCGCCGGTACGGCGGTGCGATGCGGGGGAAGGGGTAGCGGCCGTCGAGCGTCTCGAGCAGCGCGGTCTCCTCGCCGTACAGGTACTCGCTCGGACCCGCGAACACCTGGAGTCGGAGGCCCTCGGCCCAACCCGCGGCCTTGACCTCGTCGACGGCGTGTTGCAGCACCCTTCGCTCACGCTCGAACGTCTGCTTGGTCGCGATGATGACCTCGGCCGCGTCGAGCACGCGCGCGGCGATGATCGCTCCCTCGATCACGTGATACGGGTTGGCGCGCAAGATCGCACGGTCCTTGAAGGAGCCCGGCTCACCCTCCGCGGCATTGACCACCACGCTGGCCTTGAAGTCGACCGATTCGTTGCCGAGCACGGCGCGCCACTTCCTGCCGGTCGGGAACCCGGCCCCGCCTCGGCCGCGCAGGCCCGCCGCATCGATCTCGTCGATCACGGCTTCGGGCCCGCTGCTCGCGGCCTCCTCCAGACCTTGACCGCCCCCAGCAGCTCGGTATTCCTCGAGCGACGTCACTGGCTGTTGCGCAAGGACCCGGTGCACTGAAGCGGTCATGTAGGTGCTCCTCTCCGTACCCGCAGGCGGCTCACGCTAAACGTTGCCCGATGGCGCGGGGGTGACGTCGTATCGTGGAGCGCGGTTCAGGAAAGGAGCCCCAATGGACGAGCCCCGTCCCGAACGCCCGCGCGAAGCCGGCGTGGAAGAAGATGCGCCCGACAGCTTGAGCGCGCTCGAAGGTGCGCGTGTGCTGGCGAACGAGGCGCGGGAGCGCCTGCGCGCCGACGGGTTCAGCGACACCGATATCGACCGGTGGGCCGATGCGTTCCTGGCGGAGAAGGGAACCGGGGAGGTCGACGACCTCGTGGAGTGGATCAAGCGCCGCGAGCAGTCGTAACGCCGAGCTCATGCTCCCCAATCGGCGTCGAGCGTCCGGGTGAGGGCATCCATCTGCTCGAGGTGGTGCTGGAGCGATCGGCTCGGGAACCGGTAGTTCAGCACCGTTGCACCAGCCTCGATGCACGCCTGCGCCTGCTCCCGCACCTGCTCCGGCTCACCGATCACGTCGAGCGCAGGCTCCGGCCAGAGCGCGACCTCGAGGGGTTCCGTCCGCGCATTCCAGGCGTCGAGCTCCCTGGCGTGGTCGAGCATCGCACGGACCTCGTCGGGTGGCACGAGGAACGGCACCCACGCGTCGCCGAGCTCCACGGCGCGGCGCAACGACCGGCCGGTGCGCCCGCCCACCCAGAGCGGCACGCGCGTGCGCGGCGCCTCCGGGTCGACGACGAAACCCTCGAACGCGTAGTGATCTCCCTGGTAGCGCGGCTCGCGCCGACCCCAGGATGCCTGGATGGCGCGGATAGCGTCGTCGGCTCTCGCTCCGCGCCCGTCGAACTCCTTGCCGAGCAGGTCGAACTCCTCGCGCAGGCTCCCGACGCCGACGCCGAGGATGACGCGACCGGAGCTCAGACGATCGAGCGTGCCGTAGTGCTTCACGACCTCGAGCGGATGGTGGTAGGGGAGCACGACCATGTTGGTGGCGAGCCGCACGTGCTCGGTGACGGCCGCGAGGTAACCCAGCGTCGAGAGCAGGTCGTAGTACCGCATGCCCCGCCGCGCCTCGACGTCGACCGGGACGGCCACGTGTTCGCTCGCGGTCAGGTGGTGATAGCCGAGGCGGTCGGCGGCCTGCGCGACGGCAACGAGGTCCTCCACGGACGCGTCGACCTCCCAGGCGTTGTGACTCCTGGGCAGCAGGATGTTGATGGGTGTGATGATCCCGACCCGCATCCGTTCGGTCTCCCTCGACGGCTCGTACGCGACGTTCGCGGCTTCACCGGGCCGCGGCGGGTGCCAAGCTTGCCATCACACGCGAGCTGTGATCGAGGTGCACGATGACGATCTCCCATTGGATCGACGGCATGGCCGTCAGCGGTGGCAGCCGCTCGTCGGACGTCTTCGAACCTTCGACCGGCTCGGTCCACGATCATGTCGAGCTCGGCGACGCGGGAACGGTCGATGCGGCCGTCGCATCTGCGGGACGTGCATTCGAGGAGTGGCGCGATGTGCCACTGGCGCGCCGGGCGCGGATCCTCTTCGCGTTTCGCGAGCTCCTCGAGCACCGGAAGGCCGATCTTGCTCGTGTCATCAGCAGGGAGCACGGGAAGGTGCTCGCGGATGCGCTCGGCGAGGTGGCGCGTGGACAGGAGGTCGTGGAGTTCGCGTGCGGGATCCCGCACCTGCTGAAAGGTGCGTACTCGGACTCAGTCTCGACCTCGACCGACGTGATGTCGATGCGGCAGCCGCTCGGTGTCGTCGCGGGCATCACTCCGTTCAACTTCCCCGCGATGGTCCCGATGTGGATGTTCCCTGTTGCGATCGCCTGCGGCAACGCGTTCATCCTCAAGCCGAGCGAGCGTGATCCCTCGGCGTCCGTGGTCATGGCCGAGCTGTGGTCGGAAGCCGGTCTGCCCGCGGGTGTGTTCAACGTGGTGCAAGGCGATGCCGAAGCCGTGCATGCGATCCTCGAGCACCCCGGCGTTCGCGCGGTGAGCTTCGTGGGCTCGACACCGATCGCGCGCAGCGTCTACGAGACCGCCGCGTCGACGGGGAAGCGCGTGCAGGCGCTCGGCGGTGCGAAGAACCACATGGTCGTGCTGCCCGACGCCGACCTCGACCAGGCGGCCGACGCCGCCGTCAGCGCCGGTTACGGCTCGGCAGGGGAGCGGTGCATGGCGATCTCGGTGGTCGTCGCCGTGGGGGAGATCGCCGACAAGCTCGTCCACGAGATCGCGACACGGACGCGGGACGTGCGGGTCGGTCCGAGCCTCGACCCGGGGTCCGAGATGGGGCCGCTCGTGACGGCGGCGCACCGCGACCGCGTCCGTTCCTATGTGGACGCGGGGTTGGATGCCGGTGCAGAGCTCGTCGTGGACGGGCGCGAGGCCCGCTACGACGGAGGCTTCTTCCTCGGGCCGTGCCTGTTCGACCGCGTCCGGCCCGACATGAGCATCTACACGGACGAGATCTTCGGCCCGGTGCTCGTCGTCGTGCGCGTCGACACGTACTCCGATGCGATCCGCATGCTGGCCGACAACCCGTTCGCGAACGGCGCGGCGATCTTCACCAGGGACGGCGGCGCGGCGCGGCGCTTCGCGCGCGAGGCCGATGCAGGCATGGTCGGTGTGAACGTCCCGATCCCGGTGCCGATGGCGTACTACTCGTTCGGCGGGTCGAAGCAGAGCCTCTTCGGCGACACGCACGTGCACGGCACCGAGGGCGTGCACTTCTACACGAGGGGGAAGGTGGTCACCGCCCGCTGGACGGATCCTGCGGTGGGCCGCCCCGACCTCGGGTTCCCGACGAACCGCTGAACGCGACGAGCCGCTGAGTCCGGGGCCCGGGGAAACGGTCCCGGAGGTGCCGGCGACGCCTCTGGATCGCGACGAGCATGGCCACGCTGCACCCGCCCAGTGCCAGCAGGAGCACGCCGCGCACGTCCGCACCCTCGGCGAAGCTGACGATGGCCAGCGCGACGAACAGGGCGGCCATCACACCCCGGATCACCAGGACCGTGTTCGTGGAACGCATGCCGGTCTCCTTCTCAGTCCGATGGTGACCGGCTCTCGTGCGCCTCGCGTCAGGCGCGGATGAGGATCCTGTGAAGCGGTGCTCCCGCTCAGCTCCCGTGGACCTGGAGCGTGGCGGCGATCTTGTCGATCGCCTGCTGCTCCTTCGGGTTGACGGTCTTCGCCGCCTTCGCCACGGCGCGGGCGATGTCCACCAACCAGCCTGCGACCTCCGCGGCCTCCTGCTCGGGGATCTTCCGGAGGGCCTTCGCGGCGGGCTGCAGCTCTTCCAGGAGGGATGCGACGGCCGCATCGAGGTCGGGGCCTCGGTGCTCCTTGATCTCGCTGCGCGCTTCCTTGCCCTCGGCTTCTGCCGCGATGGCGGTGATGAGCTCGCTCGCGCTCCCGCGATCGCCCGGCATGGCGATCGCGCGGGCGCTCGCGCTCGCCTCCTTCATCATCGAGATCGGCCCGTGCTCGCCGACGGAGAAGATCACGAAGGCGACGATGAGGGGCGCGTCGGTGAGCGCGTGCCACTCCTCGTCGGTGAACGCGGACTTGTCGGTCATGGCGTCTCTCCCTCGTCGTGGCCTCCGAGCGCCGTCAACCTACCGGGCCCACCCACCCGACTTTTCGCGAGTTGGGACTGTTCTCGCGTTCTCAACTCGCGAAAAGTCGGTAGCTTCGGAGCGTGCCGACACAGAGCGACCTCGCCGACCGGTTCCTGGAGCTGCACCTCCCCGGCACGCCGCTGCTCATGCCGAACGCCTGGGATGCGGGGTCGGCGAAGGTGCTCGAGCACCTCGGCTTCGAGGCGATCGCGACGACCAGCAGCGGATTCGCCGCATCACGGGGCGGCCTCGACGGCTCGGTGACCCTCGAGGAGGTCCTCGCCCACGCGACGGCACTCACGCAGGCGGTGTCGATCCCCGTGTCTGCCGATTTCGAGAACGGGTTCGCGGACGATCCGCAGGGTGTGGCGCAGAACGTGGATCGGGCCGTCGCCACCGGGCTCGCGGGTTGCTCGATAGAGGACTTCGCGCGCTCGGAGGAGAAGCCGATCTACGACCTGTCGCTCGCGACCGAACGGGTTGCCGCCGCCGCCGAGGCCGCGCACCGTTCGGACGTGCACCTGGCGCTCACAGGACGCGCGGAGAACTTCGTCCACGGCAACCCCGACCTGGACGACACGATCGTGCGGCTGCGGGCGTACGCGGACGCGGGCGCCGACGCTGTCTTCGCGCCGGGTGTCCAATCGGCCGAGGGCATTCGGGCGATCGTGGAGGCGGTCGACGTGCCGGTCAACGTGCTCGCGCTCCCGGGGACGCCGACCGTTCGGGAGCTCGCCTCGATCGGCGTCGCGCGCGTCTCGGTCGGGGGTGCGCTGGCGTTCGCGGCGTTGGGCGCGCTCGTCGAGGCAGCCGAGGAGCTCCGCGAGCGCGGCACCTACGACTACTGGTCGCTCGCGGGTCCGGGCTCGCAAGCTGCCCGAGCCGCGTTCGGCGCAGGCGAGTAGGCGCGTAGCTCGCGAGGTCAGGCGGGGACCCGGACCGGCAGCGCCACCGACGACGGGCGCTCGGGTGAGTGGTGGATCGTCATCCGCGCCTGCTGCATCCTCGTCCCCGAGCCGATCGGCTCACCGGTTCCGAGGTTGCGCGCGTACCGCGGGAACGCGCCGCTCGACACCTGGACGCGGATGCGGCGGCCCTTGCGGAACCGGTATGCGGTCGGCCAGAGGTCGAGGCGTACAGGCTGCGCGCGCTCGTTCGACGAGACGCGCACCAAACCATCGGTCACGTTGCGGCTCCGGCCGCGCTCGTCGACCTCACAGACTCGGACGCAGACGTCGAAGGTGTCGACGTCCGACTCGACGTGGACCTGCGCTTCGACGTCACCGACGACCTCGACGTCAGAATCGAGCACGGCGCTCGTGAAGCACAACACGTCGTCACGCTCCTCGACGGCACGCTGGTCGCGCCGGCCCCCTCGTCGCACGTCGAGGATCGCTCCGCCGCGCACGGGTGTCGGGTCCGCCGGGTCGTAGGTGTACCGCGACGGCGAGGACGCAGCCGGCTCTTCGGGCGCGAGCCGCCGACCGGGATGCAGGTGCCACCGTTGCGGCGCATACCCCGCTGGCGGCCAGGTTGTGAAGTCCCGCCACTCGCCGGAGCCCATGATCTCGACCCGAACACGCGCCTCCTGGGGCGTGCTCTGCGCTCCATCGAGCTCGAGGTGTTCAGCGAGCCACGAGATCGCTTCCCGCATGCTGCACGCCGCCATCTCGCGCTGCACGTGGGTCCACGGTCCGATCGTCATGCGCGGTGGACGTCCTGCATCGGCCAGCATGCGGTACTCGGCGAGCTGCATCGGGAGGAACAGGTCGTACCAGCCGGTCACGACGTCGACCGCGGCCGTCACGCGAGCGACGTCGTTCGTCGCGTCCGCAGGCTGCCAGTAGCCGTCATCGTCGTCGGCGTGCTCGATGATCGACCGCCATCGCGCATTGCGTTGCTCGAGCACGGCCACGTCGAGGTCGGCGAGCGGGAGGTGGTCGACGACACGGGCCACGCGGCGCGGCCAGCGGTTCGCGAGCATCTCCAGCAGCGGCCAACGCTGCGCCTCTTGCGTTGCCGTGAGCGTCGACCAATTGATCGCGTCGTCGAGTGTCAGCGAGCCGCTGTCGTACCAGTGGCCGGCGAGGTGTGCCGTTGTCGTGTGCGGGCAGATCGCCTTGAGGTTCGGGCCCGCCTCCGCTGCTACGACCCATTGCACGTAGCCGAGGTAGCTCGGGCCGAGCATGCCGAGACGGCCGTCGAACCACGGCTGCGCCTCGATCCATCGGATCGTCGCGAGCCCGTCGGCACGCTCGGCGAACGCGATCTCGAACGTGCCGCCCGAGCCGAACGTGCCGCGGCAGCTCTGCAGCACGGAGCGGAACCCGCGCTCCGCGAGGATGCGACCCTGCAATGCGCCGAAGATGCCCTTGCGACCGTACGGCGACCGGACGAGCACGGTCGGTACAGCTGCGGAGCCGGTGGGCGTGTACACGTCGGCGAGCAGCGTGACGCCGTCGTCCATCGGGATCGCGACGTCGTCCTCCCGGAGCACTTCGTGCGTGCGTGCCGGCGGGAGGCCCAGGCCGCGCGCGATGACGGTGCTCGTCATCCGGTCCCGCAACCCGGCCATGTTGCGGCCTAGAAAGCGATCGCCGCGACGACGTATCCGAGCACGAGCAGGATCCCGGTGCAGAGGTGCAGCGCGATGTTCTGCTGCATCGTGGGCATCAAGCCGTACGGCTGCTCGTAGCTCGCTTGCAGACCCCGCCAGACCTTGTACGCCATCGGCGCGGTGACCAGCGCGATGAGCGTCGGCCAGGGGGTGATGCCCACAGCTGGGCCCGCGGCGATGAGCGCGAACGCCACGACGCAGACGACCGCGTACCCGGTGACGACACGCGACTGCGGCCATCGCACGATCAGTGTGCGCTTCCCGGAGCGGCCGTCTCCTTCACGATCTGGCACCTGGTTCACGTAGAGCACGAGGGCGATGAGGATCGCGACGGGGAGCGAGGCGTAGATGACCTCCCAGCTCCACTGCTGCGCGCACACGAAGTACGCACCGATCGCCATGACAGGACCGAAGCCGAGCGCGGTCACGGGCTCGCCGAGGCCTCGGTGCACCAGTCGGAACGGCGGCGCGGTGTACGCAAGGCTCAGTGCCACGCCGACGGCGCCGATCGCGAGGAGCTCCCAGCCGCGTGCCGCAGCGAGCACCAGGCCGAGCGCGATCGCGAAGAAGTAGAAGCTCACGCACGCGAGCGTCATCGCTCGCCGACTGACGAGCCCGTACTGCATGACGCGCGACCCGCCGCTGAACGGCGTCGGTGTCGTATTCGCCGCATCGGCGCCACTGGCATCGTCGAACAGATCGTTGGCGATGTTGAGCCCGAGGTGCACCGCGCAGCCGGCGATCAGCGCCAGGAGCCACCAGCCGAGCGTGAACCGGCCGTCGTCCGCGGCCACCGCTCCGCCGAGCGCGATCGGAACGATCGTGGCGGTGAGGAACGGGAGCCGCGTCGCCAGGAAGAACTTCCACCAGCGCGACAGCACGGGCCGCGCGCCGACGTCGTCGAAGTAGTCGTGCGCGACCGGCACGCTCCTCTCCGCGTACTCGAAGAACGGGACCTCCTGCTCGTCCCAGCCGCTCGCACGTGTCGCGACGACTCGCAGGCGGCCCTCGACGGTGGCGGCTCGGCCCCACAGGTTCACGTACCGGCGCTCGTCGTAGCCGACGCCCTCCTGCGGGCGGATGTGGCTGAACGTCACGCAGATCTCGGAGCCCTCCGGAGGGAGGACCTCCGGTGCGATCGGGCCGACGGTCACCGTGTGCGCGACCGGGTCTGTGGCGAACGCGCCGGCGAACGTGGCGGGATACCCGTCCGCGTCCACGAACGACACGACGGCGTGCGAGTACCCGGAGGCACGCGAGACGGCGTCGTCGAGCGCGAGCGCCGTCACCGGGCGCTCCCCGCAAGCTCGAAGACCCTGGGCGCGATCGCGGTGTCGCCGCCGGGCCAGTACGACACGCGGCGCGGCGTGATCTCGATGATCGATCGCTCGAAGAACAGCGGGATGCCGAAGCGCTTCTTGACGAAGCTGTCGATCACCGGCTCCTTCGCGCGCCAGAGGGGCAACAACGTCTCCCAGCCCTCGTGGAGATCGTCTTCGACGACACGCGCGTCGCCCTGGATGGTTGCGCGCTCGAACGGTCGCGCCGGGACGCCGACCGGGTCGGTCAACGCGACCGAGACGCGTGGATTGGCCTTGATGTGACGCAGCTTCTTCGAGAACAGGACCGCGGAGGTCATGAAGACGTGCTGCCCGTCGTACAGCGGGATGAGCGGGTAGGTGACGGGGCGGCCGTGCGCGTCGATGACCGTCAGCTCGCCGACGAGG
>DATBHZ010000029.1:0-50654 GCA_036557185.1 Acidimicrobiia bacterium
ACGAGGACGGGCATGGTGAGCGCGACGATCTTCCCGCCGGCGTCCCGGGCGGCGCTCGACGCCGCGAGCTGGCGCGGCACGCGTTCCGGGACGCGGGAGTCGACGGTCAGCACGTTCCAGTTGAGCGGTCGGCGGCCCGCCACCGACATCTTCACGAACAGGTCGATCTCGTCGTCGGAGAACTGGTCGAGGCAGCCGTCGATGATCGCCTCGAGCGTCGTGCCCTCGTGCTCGCTCACCGCTCCGCACAGCGCGAGCACCTCGTCGTGTGACGCCCACCGGCTCGCGACCGGTCTCCCGTCACCGTCGGAGTGCGTGTATGCGAGCGTCGTGGAGAATCCGAGACCGCCCGCCTCGAGCGCGCGGTGGAGCTCGGACACCATCGACGACTGCTCGTCCTCGGTCGCGGTGCGCTCGACGGACTCCTCCCCCATCACGTACCGACGCAACGCGCAGTGGCCGACGAGGAAGCCGGCGTTCACGCCGATGTTGCCGTCGAGCCGGGCGAGGTATTCGGCGAAGGTCTCCCACGTCCAGTCGACGCCGTTCTCGAGCGCCGCCAGCGACATGCCCTCGACCTTGGCCATCATCCGCCGGATGTAGTCCGCGTCGCGTGCGTGAATCGGCGCGAGGGTGAAGCCACAGTTGCCGCCGATGATCGTGGTGACACCGTGCACGTTGCTCGGCGATGCGAGCGGGTCCCAGAAGAGCTGCGCGTCGTAGTGGGTGTGCGGGTCAACGAAGCCCGGCGTAACGACGAGACCGTCCGCGTCAACGGTCCGTGACGCCTGATCGTCGATGCCGTCCTCGACAGCGACGATTACGCCGTCCTGGACGGCCACGTCGGCGCGACGCGACGGCGCTCCGGTGCCATCGACGACGGTGCCCCCGGTGATGAGCAGATCGAGCATCCGAGACCTCGCGAGCCCTATATCTGACGACAGATCTGACGGTCCGTCAGGTTAGAGCTTCACCCTAGGATCCACTGCGCCGCCGGCCCCAGGAGGACAACGTGGGCTCGAACGACGGACCCGTCGCGATCATCACGCAGGCGAACGACTACGTCGGGCCTGCACTGTCTCGCGTCATGGGTCGCAGTGGATTCCGCCTCGTGCTGCACGGTGCGGGTGACCAGCTCATCGAGTCGCTCGCGGCGGACGACATCGAGGCGAGCACCGCGAACGGCGATCTCACCACCGCGGACGGCAATCGCGCGCTCGTGGCGTCAACGCTCGACCGCTATGGCCGCATCGACGCCGCCTGCTACGTCACCGGCGTGATCGTGCCCGCGACCTTTCTCGACACCACGGCAGAGCAGTGGCAGTTCCTGCAACGCGTGAACCTGGACGCCGTCTTCCACGCACTCCAAGCGGTGCTCCCGCCCATGGCGGAGGCCGGCACTGGACAGGTCGTCGTCTTCACGAGCGCGGCAGGTGCAAGGAACTTGCGAGGTGCGGCGGCCTACTCGGCCACCCGCGCGGGGGCCAACGCCGTTGTGCGGGCCGCGGCGCAGGACGTGGCCGATCGAGGTGTCTGCGTGAACGCGATCGGCACCAACTTCATGGACTTCCCGGCGTTCCTCCGCGCTTCGGGTGCCGACGACCCGAAGGTGCGCCCCGAGGTCGAGAAGCGGGTGCCACTGCGCAGGCTCGGGACGATGGAAGAGCTCGCCGAGTTCGCGGCCGTGCTCCTCGACGGGCGGAGCAGGTTCCAGACGGGGCAGTTCTTCTCGTACTCCGGAGGCTGGAGCACATAGCAACGCGCCGCGGCGGTTCAGAGATCGAGCGTTCCCCCCGGCTCGATCCCGGCTCGCCGCAGCATCTTTGCCTTCGCTCGCATCACGAGCTCGCGCGACGGTCTGGCGATCTGAGCGGCGACCTCCTGCGCGGCGGCAGGAAGGTCGGCCGGAGCCACGATGCGCGACACGAGGCCCAGCCGCAACGCCTCCTCCGCTCCCACCGAGCGGCCCGTCAAGCAGAGGTCGCGCGCGGTCGCCGCGCCCACGAGCTCCTGGAGAGGCGCGTACACGACGTCGCCGAACGTCACCTCGGGATGCGCGAACCGAAGCGTGTCCGCGCCAATGCGGAGATCGCACATCACGGCGAGGTCGAAGCCGCCGCCGAGCGCAGGGCCGTTCACGGCGGCAACCGTCGGGAGCGGGAAGTGGAGCACGGCGCGGTGGTACCGGTCACTCGATGCCCAGAGCACATCGCCGAAGCGCGGATCCTCGAGCGCCCGCTCGAATTCCTTCAGGTCGAACCCCGCGCAGAACACGTCGCCCTCCGCAGCGATGACGACGACACGCGCAGCGTCGTCTGCGGCAAGCGCGTCGAGCGCGTCCGAGATGCGGTCCCGGAGCTCCACCGAGAGCGCGTTCTTGCGTTCGGCACGCGCGAGCGTGAGGGTCGCAATCCCATCGGCCGGCCCGTCGATCCGCAGCATGAGGGGACGCTAGCCTCCGACCGAAACGGCCTCCGCGAGCGACGATGATCGACAGCACAGCCACCACCATTCCCGCGCTGCTCGACGCCGCAGTCCAGCAACATCCCGACGGGCTCGCGATCAGCGACGGCACCACGACGCTCACATTCCGCGATCTCGGGCAGACTGCCTCCGCAGCGGCGCGCGCGTACCTCGCGGCCGGTGTGGGACCCGGAGACCGCGTCGCGATCTGGGCACCGAACATCTGGGAGTGGGTACCGGCGGCGATCGGCGTGCACCTCGCGGGAGCGGCTCTCGTACCGCTCAACACGCGTTACAAGGGCGCCGAAGCGGCGTACATCCTCGGCCGGGGCCGCGCCAAGGTGCTCGTCACGATGGGCGAATTCCTCGGCACGGACTACGCGCAGCTCCTCGAGTCGACCGTCGACGTGCCGTCCGACCTTCCCGACCTCGAGCGGATCGTGACCCTGCGGTCCGATGGCGCGCGTGGATGGGATGCCTTCGTCGCGCAGGGTTCGAAGATCGGCGAGGAAGCCGTCCGCGAGCGCGCGGCGGCCGTCACCTCCTCCGACCTATCGGACATCCTCTTCACCTCCGGCACGACGGGGAACCCGAAGGGCGTCATGCAGACGCACGGAGCGACGACGCGCGCGTTCCGGGCGTGGAGCGACGTCGTCGGCCTCACCGCGGGCGACCGCTACCTCGTCGTCAATCCGTTCTTCCATGCGTTCGGGTACAAGGCGGGATGGCTGGCGTGTCTGATGACCGGTGCCACCGTCCACCCCCAAGCCGTGTTCGACGTCGACGACGTCATGGCGCGCATCGCGCGTGAGCGCATCTCGGTCATGCCCGGGCCTCCGACCTTGTTCCAGTCGATCCTCAACCATCCCGGGCGCGACCAGCACGACCTGACGAGCCTCCGGCTCGTCGTCACGGGCGCCGCGGCCATACCGGTCGAGCTGATCCTGCGCATGCGCGACGAGCTCGCGATCGAGACCATCATCACCGGGTACGGGCTCACCGAGGCGTGCGGCATCGCGACGATGTGCCGGTTCGACGACGACCCCGAGACGATCGCGCTGACGAGCGGCCGGGCGATCCCCGACGTCGAGGTGCTGGTCGTCGACGACACTGGTGCCGAGGTCCCGCGCGGCTCGCCCGGGGAGGTGGTCGTACGCGGCTACAACGTCATGCGCGGCTACCTCGACGAGGCCGAGGAGACGTCGGCGACGATCGACGAAGCCGGCTGGCTGCACACCGGCGACGTCGGCGTCATGAACGAGCGCGGCTACCTGCGCATCACCGACCGCACGAAGGACATGTTCATCGTCGGGGGGTTCAACGCCTACCCGGCCGAGATCGAGAACCTCATGCTGCGCAACGACAAGATCGCGCAGGTTGCCGTCGTGGGCGTCCCCGACGAGCGGCTCGGCGAGGTCGGGATGGCCTTCGTGGTGCTCCGGCCCGGCGCCGAGGCAACCCCGGAGGAGCTCGTGGCCTGGGCGAGAGACGAGATGGCCAACTACAAGGCGCCGCGCTACATCGAGCTGGTCAGCGAGCTTCCGCTCAACGCCATGGGCAAGGTCCTGAAGTACGACCTGCGCGAGCGCGCGGCCAAGCTCGTCCGCTGACCCCGTAGCGCGGTCAGCCGACGATGCCGACCTTCGGCTCGGAGTGCACGTCGTGGTTCATCGTGTCGTCGAGCGCGGTGAGCAGCTCGTCGCGGACAGCACGACAGCCGGGGTCGTCCCAGCGGTTGACGAGCTCCTCGGGGTCGTCGTCGAGCGAGTACAGCTCGCCCACCCCGTCGTTGTCCTCGTAGCGGGTCACCTTCCACTCGCGCGTGCTCAGGGTGCGCAGACGGAGCGTGAGGACGATGTCGAAGTCGTTCTCGGTGAGCGTGTGCTCGCGGTCCGACGTGTCGTGGAGGTCCGCACCCTCCATGTGGTCCGGGACCGTCACACCTGCCGCCGTGAGCGCGGTCGGCGCGAGGTCGATCGAGCCAACCGGGTCGTTGCGCACCTCCCGCGCGCCGAAGCCTGGACCGCGGACGATCAGCGGGATCCTGAGCAGGTCGTCGTAGTGGATCGGGCCCTTGAAGATCATCTGGTGGTGCCCGAGGAATTCGCCATGATCCGTCGACATGACGACAAGCGTGTCGTCGCGCAGGCCTCGCTCGTCGAGCACCGCGAGCACGCGCCCGATCTGGTGGTCGAGCTGGCTCACCATCCCGTAGTAGCCGGCCGTCATGGTGGCCAGCTCCTCGCGCGTGTACCGGGCGCCGCCCGGGTTTGCGAACTCGAACAGGCCGCCCCGGTTGCCCTGCGTCCAGATGCGGTGGATCGGCGGCTTGTCGTCGAACTCCTCCGGGTGCGCCACGGGCAGCATCTCGCCGACGTCGTCCGCGGAGTACATGCCGGACCAGGGCGCGGGCGCGTCCATCGGGTGGTGCGGATCAGTGAAGCTCACCCACCCGAAGAACGGTCCCTCGACGCCGCGGAGCCACTCGATCGCGCGGTCGGCAACCCATGTTGTCGGATGGTCCTCCTCGGGCAACGCCGACGCCCACGTCTGCGTGTGGTCCCAGCTCCTGCCCGCCGCCTCCGGCTGCATCTGCGCGATGCGCTCACGACCGCGCTCGGGACCGTCGCGGTAGAGCCAGCGCCCGTAGTGGAGCCCCATCGGTGCGGGACCGAAGCACCAGTTCCAGTTGCCTTGCAGCGGCGCCATGCGCATGTTGTGGCCGAACAGGATGAGCTGCACGTAGTCGAAGCCGAAGTACGGGCCGGTCCACCCGTCGGGCATGAGCGCGGATCCCTCGACCGATTCGAGTCGCCCCGTCGGGACGAGTGGGAAGACGGATGCGAAGTGCGCCTTCCCGAACAGCGCGGTCGCGTAGCCCGCACGACCGAGCTCCGACGCGACCGAATGCTCGGCCCAGCGTTCCGGCAGGTCGATGCCGTTGCAGGTGACACCGTGCGTCGAGGGGTACGTCCCCGTGAGGATGGTCGCACGCGCCGGCTGGCAGAGCATGTGCTGCGTGCGCGCGGCCGTGAACATGGTTCCCTCGGCGGCGAGCGCGTCGATGTTCGGCGTCCGGCACACCGGGTTGCCGTATGCGCCGATCGAGTCGGCGCGCTGCTGGTCGGTCGTGATGAACAGCACGTTCACGCGGGCACCCCGGCACTGGCGAAGTCCAGCTCGGAGGACACGAGGCTCGCCGCGCGCTTCGCCTCCGCCGCACGCAGGACGCGCTTATTGCCTGCATACGCACGCGTCGGGAGGGCCGCTCGCTCCCGTGCCGCATCAGCCACGGCCTGTTCGAACGATGCCGAGGGGACGACCTCGTCGATGATCCCGACGCGCGCGGCACCCTGCGGGTCGAAGAGACGGCCCACCAACATGACGTCGGTGCGCACGTTCGGGGAGACCGCCCCCTCGATGATGACGGCGGCCCACGTCGGGAACGTCATGCCGAGCGCGGTCTCGTTCACGCCGATCTTCGCCGTCTCGTCGACGGCGACGCGGTGGTCGCACCCCATCGCGAGGATCGCCCCGCCGGCAATTGCGTGCCCGGTGACCGCTGCGATCGTCGGGAGGGGCGCCATCCACACCGCGAGGAGGGTGTGCGCGATGGTCTCGAGCGAGACTCGGCGTTGCGCGGGGTCGGAGCCCCGGATGATGTCGAGATCGATCCCGCCCGAGAACATCCGGCTGCGGCCATGGATCACCAGGCAACCTGCCCCGTCGTCGCCCGCACGAGCGAGCGCCGAGCGCAGGCCGGAGCAGGACGTGTCGTTGAGCACGTTGGCCTTGCCGTCGTCCATGAATGCATGCGCCACATTGTCCTCGTCCAACCGGTACTCGACAGTCATCCGTCACTCCTCGTCCTGTGATCGCGCGCCTTGCGGTCCTGCACGACGTGCAGTGCGTCCGCACGATAAAGCACGTCTCGACAACGCTCCCGGGCTCTTGCACGGCCCGTGAAACAAACCCTACGGTGCCCCTCCATGACGGGTGCCGGGACCGACACGGCCACAACCTCCGCTCCCGGCGGCACCGGCGACGGACACCTCGACGGCCGGACGGCTCGCGCACAGCGAACGCGCACACGCGTCGTCGACGCGGTCCTCGAGCTCGTGCGCGCGGGCAATCCGCGCCCCACGGCGCGCCAGATCGCGGAGAAGGCTCAGATCTCGCTGCGCTCCGTATACGTCCACTTCGATGATCTCGACGATCTCTTCGGTGCAGCGGCGCAACGGCACCTCGAGCTCCTCTCCGGATATCTCGAGCCGGTCGACGCGACATTGCCCATAGATGAGCGGATCAACGCGTTCGCCGAGCAACGAGCGGCGCTCTTCGAGTGGGCGGGCGCGGTCACGGACGCAGCCCTGCTCTGGGAGCCGTCGTCACCTGCGCTCAAGGAAGTGCTTCAACGCGGCGGGCGCGTCGGGTGGCACGATGTGCGTCGCTTGTTCCGACAGTGCGTTCCCGAAGGCGACGAAGGCGAGCGCGTGCTCGAAGCCATCAACGCCGCGGCGAGCAGCTCGGCGTGGGGCGTCTGGCGGCGTAGGCGCGGATTGTCCCGAGACCGCGCGCGCGACGTGCTCGTGACCACCGTGACGCGCCTGCTCGGGCACTCACGATGAAGATCCTGCGCACGCCTGACGACCAGTTCACAACGCTCCCCGACTTCCCGTTCGAGCCTCACTACATCGACGTCGATCGAGGGGACGGATCCGGGCCGCTGCGAGTGCACTACCTCGACGAGGGCAGCCCCGACGCGGACCCGGTCCTCCTGCTGCACGGCGAGCCGTCCTGGAGCTTCCTCTACCGTCACATGATCCCGCCGATCGTCACGGCCGCCCGTCGTGCCGTCGCTCCCGATCTTCCCGGGTTCGGCAGGTCGGACAAGCCGGCTGCGCGGGAGGACTACACCTACGCGCGTCATGTGGCATGGATGGCCGGCGTCATCGAGAGTCTCGATCTTCGGAACATCACGCTCGTGTGCCAGGACTGGGGCGGGCTCATCGGCCTCCGCCTCGTGGCCGAGCACCCGGAGCGCTTCGCACGGGTGGTCGCCGCGAACACCTTCCTGCCGACGGGCGACCGTCATCCAGGGGACGCCTTCCTGGCTTGGCAGAAGTTCTCGCAGGAGACGCCGACCTTTCCGGTCGGCAACATCGTGAACGGCGGTTGCACGACCGACCTCTCCCCCCAAGTCGTCGCCGCGTACGACGCGCCGTTCCCGGACGACAGCTACACCGCGGGCGCGCGGCAGTTCCCGGTGCTCGTCCCCACCTCGCCCGACGACCCGGCGTCGGCGGCGAACCGCGCGGCCTGGGAGGTCCTGGCGGCATGGGACAAGCCTTTCCTGACCGCTTTCTCCGACGGGGACCCGATCACCGCCGGAGGTGACCGGGTCCTGCAGAGCTCCATCCCAGGAGCGCGGGGGCGCGCACACACGACCATCGCCGGTGGTGGACACTTCCTGCAAGAAGATCGCGGGCCAGAGCTCGCGGCGGTCGTCATCGACTTCATTGGAGCTACGACGTAGGCCCACGGACAAGGGCGTACCGCGCCGCCCAGGCGGCGCGGGTGCGAGGGATCAGACGGCTCTCGTGGGGGGAGGCGAACCAGATTGGCAGCGAGGACCGAGACGTCGGTGGAACCGGCGACGTCGGGTAAGGCGACGGTCGCCGGACGCCTCACGGCCCCCGCCTCCTCGCGCCAGCTCCTCGCGTGGGCGATCCCGATCGCCGTGGTCGCGTTCGCGTCCCTGGTATGGCCGTTCCCCGCTCCCATCGGGATCGTGCTCTTCGGCGTGCTCGAGGGGGGTCGGATCGCGCTCCTCGCCATCGGCATCGCGCTCGTCTACCGCGCTAACCGGGTCATCAACTTCGCCGCGGGTGACCTCGGCCAGGTGCCGGGCGTCCTCGCCCTGCTCCTCGTGCTCGACCTCGGTTGGAACTACTACATCGGAGCCGTCGTCGGGCTGATCGCTGCGATCGTCGTCGGGGTGCTCGTCGAGACACTCATCATCCGGCGCTTCTTCAAGGCGCCGCGCCTGATCCTGACGGTCGCCACGATCGGCGTGTCGCAGCTGCTCACGGTGATCGCGCTGCGCATGCCGGGATGGAACATCTTCGGCGAGCAGATCTTCGGCACGCTCGACTTCCAGCCGACACTCACCCCGCCGTTCCACATCGACTTCGGTCTCGGCCAGCAGGTGTTCCACGCGAACGACGTGCTGACGCTGGTCCTCGTCCCGCTCTGCCTCGGCGGGCTCGCGCTGTTCCTGCGACACTCCTCCGTCGGGTACGGCATACGTGCCGCCGCGGAGCGTGCGGACCGCGCGAGCACGCTCGGCGTGCCGGTGAAGCGCCTGCACACGATCGTCTGGGTCATCGCGGCCGTCCTCTCGTACGTCGCGGTGTTCCTCCAGGCCGGCGGTGTCGGGCTGCCGATCGGCATGGTCGTGAGCCCGACCCTGCTGATCGCAGCTCTCGGCGCGGCCGTGGTCGGGCGGTTCGAGCGTCTTCCGACCATCACGTTCGCAGCGATCGGCATCGGGATCCTCGACCAGGTGATGACGTTCCAGCCGAACAACAAGCCCGCGTACAACGACCTCATGCTGTTCGCGGTCGTGCTCGTGGCGCTGCTCCTCACCCGGCGCCCGTCGTTCACGCGCTCGGGCGAGGTGTCGACCTGGCAGGCGGTACGAGAGTCGCGTCCGATACCGCCCGAGCTCGCGCAGCTCCCTGAGGTCAAGTACGCGAACTGGGCGCTCGGGGCGATCGTCGTCCTCTTCCTGGTGACGCTCCCGCTGTGGCTCTCCGAGGCCCAGATCAACCTCGCTTCGGTGGTCATCATCTTCGCCATCATCGGGATCTCCCTCGTCGTCCTGACAGGTTGGGCCGGCCAGGTGAGCCTGGGGCAGATGGCCTTCGCCGGCGTCGGCGCGGCGGTCGGTGGCGCGCTCACCGCGAACCATGGCTGGGACCTCTCGCTCGCGCTGCTCGTGGGCGGCGTGATCGGCGCCGTCATCGCCGTCATCATCGGGTACCCGGCGATCCGGCGCCGCGGCTTCACGCTCGCGGTGTCCACGCTCGCGTTCGCGCTCGTCATGTCGGAGTACTTCCTGAACCGGAACTACTTCGAGAGCCTGCTCCCCGGCATCCGCATCGAGCGACCCGACCTCTTCGGGGTCATCGACATCCACACCGAGACCCGCTACTACTTCTTCTGCCTCGTCTGCCTCGCCCTGATGTACTTCTGCGCGAAGGGCATCCGGAAGAGCCGCACCGGACGGGCGCTCGTCGCGATCCGCGAGAACGAGAACGCAGCGCGTGCCTACGGCATCAACGCCACACGGACCACGATGGCCGCGTTCGCGATCTCCGGGTTCATGGCCGCGTTCGCAGGCGTGCTGTTCGTGCACCAGCAGAGCGGCCTCGGATCCGCGCCGTTCCTTCCCGTCGAGAGCCTCACGGCGTTCGCCATGGTGGTGATCGGCGGGCTCGGATCGCTGGCGGGCGCGCTCATCGGCGCGTTCTACGTCCGCGGCGCCGAATACTTCCTTCCCGGCAACTGGGCACTCCTCGCCACGTCTCTCGGTCTGCTCCTCGTGCTCTTCGTGGCGCCCGGCGGTGTCGGCGCCGCGCTCGCCGATGCTCGCGACGCGTATTTGCGCTGGGTCGCGAATCGCCGCGGGATCCTCGTGCCCAGCCTCGTCGCGGATCGTCGCGCCGACGACGACCATGCGCTCAGCACCGCCGAGTCCTCGGTTGCTGCGAGCGCGAACGCAGCCGCATCACCGAACGGGTCCGCGGCCGCGGCCGACGCGGCCCCCGTCGCCGCCGCCGACGACCCGGCCGTCACGGAGCCGACGACATGACCACCGCCGTCGAGCGCCGCTCGCGTAGTCCCCTGACGTGGTTCCGCGGGCTCACCGGGGATCAATCCGCGTATCCGCTCATCGTGCTGTTCGGCCTTGCGAGCCTCGACGGTCTCGGCACGTCGGCGTTCGCGATCCTTCTGCCGAACATCGCGGACGCGTTCAACCTGAGCGACACACAGATCCTGAGCATCGTCGCGTTCGGCGCGTTCATCGCCTTGCTCCTCGCGGCGCCGATCGGCTTCTACTCGGACCGCGTGAGACGCCTCCCGATCGTGATCGGCGGCGCAATCGTCTGGATCGCCTCCTCGCTAATCACGGCCGGCGCGACCCTCGCCTCGGTGCTCATCATCGGGCGCGCCGGGACAACGCTCGGCACCTCGGTCAACGTGCCCACGCACAACTCGCTTCTCGCCGACTACTACGACATCCCGACGCGCCCGAAGGTCTACGCGGTGTCGCGCGCTTCTCTCGCGGTCGGCGCGTTCGTCGGCCCGCTCGTCGCCGGGCTGCTCGGCGACGCCTACGGCTGGCGCGTGCCACTGGTCGTGCTCGCGATCCCCGGCGTCATCTTCACGATCCTCGCGTTCCGTCTGCACGAACCGTTGCGAGGCGTGTGGGAGAAGCGCGCCATGGGCGCAACCGAGGAGACGGCCGGCACCGAGGACATCCCGCCGTCATGGTCGGAGTCGTGGCGAGTGTGCTGGAACGTCGGCACGCTGCGGCTGATCTTCTACGCGCTGCCGTTCCTCGCCGTGGCGTTCATAGGCCTCGCCTACTTCAGCAACATCTTCTACGACCAGACCTTCGGCGTCGGGCTCCGCGATCGCGGCTTCATCGCTGCCTTCATCGAACCTGCGCAACTTGTCGGCCTCATGGCGGGCACCCCGATCGCGACTCGGCTGCTCATGCGAGGGGCGAAGCAGCTCCCGCGCTTCGCTGCGATCGTCGGGGCACTCGCAGCCGGTGCGTGGGCACTGTTCGCGCTCAGTCCCAGCCTCGGGTTCGCGATCGCGATGAACGCCGTGGTGTCGGGCGTCGTGGTGCTCATCATCCCCGCAGCGTTCGCCGCCCTCTCCCTGGCCATCCCGCCCAAGATCCGCTCCTTCGGCTTCGCCGTCGCGGCGCTCTGGATCGCGCCCGGTCTCGTCGCTCTCCCGCTCGTGGGCAGCGCTGCGAACGCATGGGGCGTCCGGTACGGCTTGCTCCTGATGGTCCCGATCTTCCTCGTCGGCGCGCTGATCCTCGCTGCCGCGGGCACGAAGATCGACGAGGACATCAACCGCGTGTGGACCTCGGCCGCCGCGCAGGCCGAAGCGCTCTACGAGCGTCGCCAGGGCCGCTCGAAGCTCCTCATCGTGCGCGGTCTCTCTGTGCACTACGACAACGTCCAGGTGCTCTTCGACGTCGATCTCGAAGTCGACGAAGGCGAGATCATCGCGCTGCTCGGCACGAACGGCGCAGGGAAGTCGACGCTCCTGAGGGCGATCGCTGGAACGGTCGAGGCGACGACCGGCGCGATCGTGTTCGACGGCCGCGACATGACGTACACGCCCCCCGACGAGGCCGCGGGGCGCGGCGTGACCATGGCACCCGGCGGCCAGGGAGTCTTCCCGTCGCTCACCACACGCGAGAACCTCGAGCTCGCGGGCTGGCTGCATCGCAAGGACGCGTCGGCAACGAAGACGGCGATCGATCGCGTGCTCGAGATCTTCCCGGTGTTGCGCGAGCGCATGGACGAGCCGGGCGGCAACCTGTCGGGTGGTCAGCAGCAGATGCTCACCCTGGGCATGGCGTTCGTCGAGAAGCCGCGCCTGCTCATGATCGACGAGCTCTCGCTCGGGTTGGCCCCTGCGGTTGTCACGCAGCTGCTGGAGATCGTCCGTGAGCTGAAGGCTGCCGGGACGACCATCATCCTGGTCGAGCAGTCGGTGAACGTCGCGCTCACCGTCGCGGAGACCGCCTACTTCATGGAGAAGGGTGAGATCCGCTTCCACGGGCCGACGACCGAGCTGCTCGAGCGCCCCGACGTCCTGCGCTCGGTCTTCCTCGAGGGCGCCGCCTCGCGCAACGGCGGCGAAGCGGCCGCGAGCCACGAGCCAGCGGTCACGGCGCGCGCCGCGATGTCGACCGACGGAGAGCCGCGGCTCGAGGTGCGCGGCGTCTCGAAGCGCTTCGGCGGGATCAACGCGCTCGCCCACGTGACGTTCGACGTGCACCCCGCCGAGATCCTCGGCTTCATCGGTCCGAACGGCGCCGGTAAGACCACCCTGTTCGACGTGCTCTGCGGCTTCACGCCGGGCGACGGCGGAACGATCACATTGCGCGCCGCGGACGGTGAGCCCATCGACCTCGGCAGCCGGCCCGCGCAGGTGCGCGCACAGCTCGGCTTCGGTCGGAGCTTCCAGGACGGGCGCCTCTTCCCGGCACTCACCGTGCGGGAGACGATCGCCGTCGCCCTCGAGTGCAGCGTCGAGGTGCGCGACCCGCTCGCCGCGGCGCTGCACCTGCCTGCAGTCGTCGACTCGGAGGACGCCGTCGACGAGCGCGTCGACGAGCTCCTCGAGCTCATGGGCCTTCGGGCCTTCGAGAACAAGTTCGTGCGCGAGCTCTCGACCGGGAGCCGGCGGATCGTCGACCTTGCGTGCGTGCTCGCGCACAAGCCGACGGTCCTGCTGCTCGACGAGCCGTCGAGCGGCATCGCGCAGCGCGAGGCCGAGGCGCTCGGCCCACTGCTGCTGCGCATCCGTGAGCAGCTCGGGGCGAGCATCCTGATGATCGAGCACGACCTGCCGCTGCTGTCGTCGATCTCCGACCGCATGCTCGCGCTCGACCTCGGCGAGGTCATCGCCGAGGGAACACCAGAGGACGTGGTCCACGATCCGAAGGTCGTGGCCTCGTACCTCGGAACGGATTCGGCTGCAATCGCGCGCTCGGGCGCGCGCTCGACCAACGGCGACGCATGAGCGGGTGTGAAGCGAGTCGCCCGGGCCGAAGGCCCAAGAGCGGGACACGTGAGCGAGCGTGAAGCGAGCCGGGTATCCCGGCTCGTAGCGAGCGGGGCCCGAGCGGCCCGGGCCGAAGGCCCAGGAGCGGGACAGTAGGCACAGGCATCACGAGGGAGACCCCATGACTTCGGCCAACGACACCAACGGACGCAAGCGCTCGAGCGCGATGAGGCGGTACGGCCCGCTGATCGCCGTGGTGGTCGTGATCGCGATCGTCATCGCCGCCGTCGCGATCGCCAGCGGCGGCGGCGGAGGCAGCAGCAACAAGAGCTCGAGCAGCAGCAGCTCCGGAAACACCGGGGTGGTGATGTTGAACAGCTCCAACCGCGATTCGATCAATTGGGGCCCGAATTGCGACACCAAGACGGGCAAGATTGCGATCCCGTATAACTATGCCGCGCCGTGCGTGAAGCCGTTCACCGGGAGCAACGGCGGCGCGACGTCGGACGGCGTCACCGCCAACTCGATCAAGGTGGTCGTCTACGTCGCCGACCCTGCGAAGAACCCGCTGCAGGCGGCGAGCGTCGAGAACGCGGGCGTCAACCTCAACCCGGCGAACATCCAGGCGACGTACAAGGGCTACATCGACCTCTTCCAGAAGTACTACGAGACCTACGGCCGCAAGGTGGACGTCGTGTACTACAAGGGCACGGGCGGCCCGACCGACGAGGTGCAGGCCCGCGCGGACGCGCAGGCGATCGCCGACATGCACCCGTTCGCGGTGTTGAACGGCGCCAACCAGACGCAGGTGTGGACCGACGCGGTCACGGCGCACCACATCCTCTGCCTCGGGAACTGCCCCGGCCCCGTCACGCAGGCCTTCACCATTCCGCGTGAGCCGTACATCTGGAGCTACGGGCCGCTGCCCGAGCAGGGGAGCCTGCTCACCGCCGACCTCATCCACAAGGAGTTCGAGGGGAAGGACGCGACCTTCGCCGGCGACACCGCGATGCATCACAAGAAGCGCGTGTTCGGCATCGTGCACTACGACACGCCGGACGGCGAGCAGCAGCCTGCGTTCCAGGTCCTCAAGAACGAGCTGAAGAAGGACGGCGTCAACGACGCCGTCGACATCTCGTTCAACCTCCAGCCCGGCAAGGACCGCTCCGCGGAGGTCTCGAAGCTCAAGCAGGCCGGCGTCACGACGGTCATCTACACCGGTGACCCGCTCACGCCGACGGACCTGACCAAGGCCGCGACCGCGCAGAACTACTTCCCCGAGTGGATCCTCGGCTCCAACGTGCTCGCCGACACGGCCGTGTTCGCGCGCCAGTTCGACCAGAAGCAGTGGGCCCACATGGTCGGCATCGCCCTGCTGAACCCCGCACGTACCGAGCAGAACGCGAACCCCGGCTACCTGCTGTACAAGTGGTTCACCGGCAAGCCGCCGCCCAGCAGCACGTACGGCGTCCTCCTCCCGGACCCGACGACCTTGTTCAACGGGATCCAGCTCGCCGGTCCGCACCTCACACCCGAGACGTTCAAGGACGGAATGTTCAACTCTCCGGTGCTCGGCGGGACGCCGCTCAGCCCGAGGGTGTCGCGCGGCGACCACGGCTTCTGGCCGGGGACCGACTACGGCGGCTCGGACGATGCAGGGCTGATCTGGTGGAACCCGACCGCAACGGGCCAGGACGAGATCGGCCAGGTCGCCAAGGGCCTGTACGAGTACGTCCAGGGCGGCAAGCGCTACACGTACGGCAACTTCCCGACGTCCGACCCGGGCTTCTTCGACCCGAAGACGTCCGTCACGATCTACAAGAGCGTGCCGCCCAGCATGGCGCCGCCGAGCTACCCGTCGCCGGCGAAGCAATGACCGAGCAGTAAGCGCGCGGTAAGGAACGCGATCACGGGGACAGGCGCACCGAGCCTGTCCCCGTTCGCGTGGGTCGCCCGGGTACCTTGTCGGCATCCCCTCTCAGGGAGGAGCAGGACCCTTGGACCCCGGCGATCGCGCCGACGCGACCGGTTCCGGCCCCATGGCGCCCGGGCGGCGCCCCCGAAGGAGTACGGCGCAGATGCTCAGGCGTTACGCGCCGTTCCTCGCCGTCGTGGTCGTCGCCATCGTGGTGATCATCCTCGTCGGCCGGTCGGGTGGCGGGTCGAGCAAGAAGCACTCCTCCGCTCCCGTCCAGACCGGGCCGAGCACCGCTCCGGTCGTGTTCTCGCCGGCGAACAAGAGCAAGGTCCACTGGGGCCCGAACTGCGACACGACCCGAGGCACGGTCGCGGTCCCGCTCACCTACGCACCGCCCTGCGTCGCGCCCTTCACCGGGAACAACGGCGGCGCGACCGCCCCGGGAGTGACGAAGACCACCATCACGATCGCGCTGTACCAGGGTCAGCCCGATGTCGTGCAGGAGAACTTCTTCAAGCGGTCGGGATCGGACACGTCCCTGGCGGCCGAGCGCGAGACCACCGAGCAGTACATCAAGTTCTTCGAGGCGCACTACGAGACATATGGCCGCCACGTCAAGCTCGTCCCGATCAAGGCGACGGGCGCAGCCGACGACGAGGCCGCGGCGAAGGCGGACGCCATCAAGGTCGCCACGCAGATCCACGCGTTCGCCTCGTTCGGCGGACCGGCCGAGACGAGCGCGTATGCCGACCAGCTCGCCGCGGAAGGTGTCATGTGCCTCGGGCCGTGCATGCTCGCGTCGACCAACCAGTTCGCGCAGCAGCGCGCGGACCGGATCTGGCTGACCTTCCCGTCGGTCGATCAGCTCACCGCGCACTGGGAGGAGTTCCTCCTCAACGAGCTCAACAACAGGGACGCCAAGTTCTCGGGAGACCCGACGTTCCACGACAAGAAGCGCGTGTTCGGCGTGATGCGATTCGACGAGAACTTCGCAGGCATCGATCAAGCAGGAGCGAAGTTCGTCAAGGAGCTGAAGCGCAAGGGTGTGAACATCGCGGCCGACGTGCCCTATCCCCTCGACCTCTCACGGTCGGAGGAGATCGCCCGCAACGCGATCGCGAAGTTCAAGCACGCGAAGGTCACGACGGTCATCTTCGCGGGCGATCCCCTCATGCCCTCGTCGCTGACCAAGGAAGCCACGCTGCAGAAGTTCTTCCCCGAATGGGTCCTCCTCGGCGCCGCGTACACCGACACGACGCTCTTCGGCCGCACGTACGACCAGCGCCAGTGGACGCATGCGTTCGGTGTGTCGAGCCTTCCGGTCCACGTGCCGGAGAGCGCGGATCCGCTCGCGCAGGTTCTCGTCTGGCAGTCGGGCGAGCCGCCCGCCGCGAAGACCTTCCGCGATGTGGTCCAGGCGCCGCTGATCTTCTTCACCGGTCTGCACCTCGCAGGTCCGAGACTGACCGACGAGACGTTCCGCGAAGGGCTCTTCCGCTATCCCTCGCGCGCGACGAACCCGACCGAGTTCCATCTCTCGTGGGGCAACCACGGCATCTGGCCGTACACGGATTACTTCGGCGGTGACGACACGACGCTGATCTGGTGGAACCCGAACGCGTACGGCACCGACGAGGTGGAGAACCCAGGGAAAGGCATGTGGGAGTACTCGAACGGGGGGAAGCGCTACCTGCCCGGTCAGTGGCCAACGGGCGAGCCGAACGTGTTCGACCCCGCGACGTCGGTGACGCAGTTCACCACGCTCCCTCCCGGTCAGCGCCCGCCGAGCTATCCGTCGCCGGCGTCACACTGAACCCCACTTCCCGGTGCGCTCGTCGTAAGCCCGGACGACGCGCGCCGGGTTCCCGACCGCGACGGTGAACGAAGGGATCTCGCCGCTCACGACAGCACCCGCGCCGATGACGACGTGCTCGCCGATGCTCGCACCCGGGAGCACCACCGAGCCGTGGCCCAGCCACGACCCGGGCCCGACGACGACCGGCCGCGGCTCCGCGAACTGCCGGCCGATGCTGAGCGCGACGTCCTCGTAGCCGTGGTTCGCATCGGTGATGTACACGTGATGACCCGTGAACACGCCGTCACCGATCTCGACCGACAGGTGTCCGACGATCCCGCTGCCCTTCCCGATCAGCACGTCGTCGCCGATCGCGACCACCGTCGCGCGCTCGGGTACGTGGCCGGGCGCGACACCGGCCGAGAGCGTGGCGTAGGGCCCGATCGTCGTACGGGAGCCGATACGGATGTACTGCTCGCCGTACAGAGCGACCGTGGGGAAGAGGATCCCGCTGCCCCCACCGAACGCCGCGAACCGCCGCGCGCGACGCGAGCTCGGACCGATCGCGGCCTGGCGCGCGAACCAGCTCCACGCCGCGTTGGAAGGTCCGGACAGCCCGCGCACCGGGCCACGGTAGCCGGGCGCCGCTCGGCGACTGCAGCCGTGTCATGCCTCCTAGCGGCGCAGCGTACGGCGAGCGCGCCGATAGATCGTGAACAGCGCGCCGAAGGCGACCAGGAAGAGAAAGATCGCGAAGTACACGAGAGCGGGCGGCCAATCCGACGGGCTGCTCGACGACGAGGACTTCGTGCTGGCCGGCTCGGGCCTCGAGACGTCGAAGGAGTTGATGTTGACGCTGCGCAGGTCGGGCGCGGTGACGAGCACGCGCAGACTCGACCCGTCGGGCGCGGCGTCGATCCCCTCGCCCTCCCCCGCGATCGGCGGTGCGGAGCCGACGTCCGTGACCGCGCCGGTCCGGGAATCGACGCGGTAGATGCCGTTGTGGCCGTCATCCGTGGACAGCCAGATCGCACCGCCTCCGACCGACGCGCCCTGGACGCGGTGGAGGAGCCGGCTCAGGCGGAGCGGTTTGATCGGCTCCCACCCGGCGCGCACGTCGTACCGCAGCAGCGCGTCGCCGTCGAAGTGGTCCATCGTGTACGCGATGCCGGAGTCGCGGTCGACGGCGACGAACGAGTTCTCGTGCTGGGGAACCTCACGGGCGGCGAGGAAGCGCAATGAGCCGGCGTCGTACTCGGCCATGAGCTGGTGCCCGAGGTTGTAGTTCGGCTGCTCGATCGGCGCGTAGAGCGTCGGCCCCTCGATGTCGATGTCGCCGACGTGGTTGTAGCCGCGGGCCGCCCAGACGGCAGGGATGGCGTTCGGGACGGCGAGCGTCGCTCCTGTGAGGTCCGGCTCGAGCCGGCCGAGCGCGAACTGCCCGGACACGACCCACCCGTCAGCCGCGCGCGCGATGCCCTGGTTGTAGATCGGCGGGATCCGAACGGTGCTCTCGAGGTGCGCAACCGGGTCCGACCCCGCCGCGTGTGCCTGGGCGCTCGCGACACAGCCCAGGAGCACGGCCGTCGCCGCAGCGGCGAGGCCGCGACGAACCACGCGGACGGCGTCGGCGCGCAGACCAGGCGTCACAGGGCGAGATCGCCGAGCTCGCCCGCCAGCGCGCGCTTGTCGACCTTCTGCATGGGTGAGCGCGGGAGCGGGTTGCTCCGGATCACGAGACGGCGTGGCTGCTTGTAGTCGGCGAGCCTGTTCGCGACGAACGCTCGGGCGACATCGAGCTCGAGCGCCGGCGCGCCTTCCCGTAGGCGCACGACGGCACAGATGTCCTGGCCGAGGATCGCATGCGGGATGCCGAGCACGGCCACCTCGACGACGTCAGGATGCTCCGCGAGCGCGTCCTCGACCTCGATCGAGAAGACGTTGTAACCACCGCGGATGATCATGTCCTTCTTGCGGTCGACGAGGTACAGGTAGCCGTCGTCGTCGAGGTAGCCGAGATCCCCCGAGTGGACCCAGCCGTCGCGCCAGGTCTCCGCGCTCGCCACCGGGTCGTTCCAGTACTCGCGCCGCCCTCCCCCGATGCGGATCGCCACCTCACCGATCTCACCGACCGGCAGCTCGCCACCGTCGTCGTCGAGGATCCGCAGGGCGACCCCGTCAACGGGCTTGCCGACGGATCCCGGCCGCGCGAGCGCCTCGCCGGGCGGCATCGTGCACGCCGATCCACCACCCTCTGTGAGGCCATAGCCGTTGCACAGCATCGCCTTCGGGAACGCCTCGGCGAGCGCCGCAACGGCGTGCGTGGGCGTCGGCGCGCTCCCGTACAGCACCATGCGCACCGAGCTCCCGTCGACGGCACCGAGCACACCCGACTCGATCAACAGCAGGATGTGCGCGGGCACCATGAGCAGCCAGGCGGGCCGCTCCGACCCGATCAGCTCCCCGAAGCGTTGCGCGTCGAAATCGGGGAGCGCGACGTTCGTGAGGCCGTACCGCAGCGCCATGAGCATCGCGCCGTAGCTCCCGAAAGCGGTCGGGAGCGGGATGGACTGCAGCAGACGCATCTCACGCTCGAAGGGCGCCGCCTTGTTGACGAGCACGTTGTCGTGTGTGCTCGCGACGCCCTTCGGGAGCCCGGTCGTGCCCGACGTGTAGAGGATGTCGGCGATGTCGGTGCCTTCGATCGGAGCCTGCATCGGTCGCGCATCCCGGGCCAAGCCCTCGACGTCCACCGGCTCCGTGATGACGACCTTCGGCTCGCAGTTCTCGACGATGTGGTCGACCTCACGCTTGGCATACCGCGGGTTGACCGGGACCACGATCGCGCCCGCCTTGTGCGCCGCGAAGTACGCGACCTCGAACGAGCACGCTTCGGCAGGCGGCAGGCGCAGCATCACACGGTCGCCCGGGCGCACACCTTGCTCCTCGACCAGACGGCGCGCGAGGCCGTCCGAGGCCTGGTCCCAGAGCCGGAACGTGAGCACCTCGACAGGACCGTCGGCGCGATGCACGCGCAGCGCAACGCGGTCCGGATACGCGTGCGCGGTGCCGCGCAGCTCGTCGGGCACGATGGGCACCCTCAGAAGCTAGCCATAGACTCCCCGCCCGTGCGTGTAGGGCTCTTGTTCGACTTTCCGCAACGCGATGGCGGCGACTCGCTCGAGCACGCCATCCGGCTGGGCCTCGACTCCGTGGCCGCCTTCGACGGCGACGTCGAGTTCGTGCGCGAGGCGCGACAAGGCCATCCCGCCGGGAGCGCGGACGACGTCGTCGAGGGCTTTCAGGTGCTCGACGCGGCTGGTGTCGATCTCATCGTCGGCCCGTCCATCTCCGACAACGCGCTTGCCGCGCGCGATGCGGCCGACAGAGCGGAGCTCGCGTCGATCAACTACTCGGGCGGTGAGCGCACGCGCTCCAGCTGGATGTTCCACTACCAGGTGGGATCACTCGAGGAAGAGCCGCCGGTCTTGATCGCACGGCTCGCGCAACGCGGGTACGGACGCATCGGTGTGATCCATGATGCATCGGTCGTGGGCGACCGCTACCGCGAGTGCCTCGGTTGGGCGGCGGCCGCGCAGGGCCTCGAGATCGTGGCGTCGGTCCCGATCTCCCCCGTCGCCGACGACGTCGCGGACGCCGTGGCGACCGTGCGTGCGTCGTCGCCCGACGCGCTGGTCTATCTGGGCCTCGGCGCTGCATCGCACAACGTCGCCCTCGCGCTCGGGGACTGGAAGGTCCCCGTGGTGGCCAACTCCGCCTTGATGTTCGGCTACGCCATGCCCGACTGGCGCGACGCGTGGGCGGGCTGGGAATACATCGACACGATCGCCGACGACAACCAGCAGCGCGCCGCGCTCGCTGCCCTCGACAAGCGAGCGGCAGGAGGACCGATCGGCTGTGCCGCGTACGACATGGGCCGGCTCGTCGGCGAGGCGCACGCACGCGCCGACCGTCACGACCGTGCAGGGTTGCGCGAGGGGCTCGAGCGCGTGAAGCAGCTGCCCGCGAGCTCCGGGTACGAGGGGACGCTGATCGGTTTCGGCGTGTGCGATCGCGCAGCGCTGAAGGGGCACTTCCTGGTGCTCCGCGAGTGGCGCGGCGGCAAGACCGTCCAGGTCGAGCGCTGAATCGGAAGGCAGGGAGATGGATCGGGTTCGGATCGGGATCGTCGGCACCGGGAACATCGCGCAGCTCAATGTCCGCGGATACCTGCAACACCCGCAATGCGACGTCGTCGCAGTCTGCGACCCCCGCCGCGAGGTGGCGGAGGCGAGCGCACGGGCGTGGTCGGTTCCCAACGTCTACGACAAGCTCGACGATCTCCTTGCCGACGACGAGATCGACGCTGTCGAGATCCTGACGCCGACGAACCTGCACCACGCGCACGTGCTCGCAGCCGCGCGCGCGGGCAAGCACGTCTCCTGCCAGAAGCCGATAGGCAACTCCGTCGCCGAAGGGCGCGAGATGGTCGCCGCATGTGCAGACGCGGGCGTCGTCTTCCGGGTCAGTGAGTGCTGCTTCCACTACCCGCCCCTGGTGAAGGCCAAGGAGCTGGTCGCCGACGGCGCGATCGGCACCCCGTCGATGATCCGCATCAAGACCCTCGTGGGCGACACCGACTCCGAGTTCCAGCGGGGGCTCCAGCCCGAGGGCTACGTCTGGCGGTTCAACGAGCAGAGCCCCGGAGGACACCTCTTCGACGACATGGCGCACAAGTACGCGCTCGCGCTCTGGCTCACCGACGACGACATCCGAAGCGTGCAGGCTGTCGTCCGCAAGGCACCGCTGTTCTTCGAGGCACCGATGGCCGCGATCTTCGAATACGGCCGCGACGACCTCGTGGGCACGATGGAGGTTGCGTACGCGCCGAAGATGTACATCCGGAGCAAGTACTACGGCGCGGAGGAGTTCTTCGAGATCCAGGGCGACGCGGGCCTGGTCAAGGTCAACCGCTGCATCGGCGAGATGACCGACGAGTCGCCGCTGATCCTGTACCGCGGGGACGGTGTCGCCGAGACCTTCTCCAAGGTCGACTCCGACTGGGGCGAGGGCTTTGTCCGGTCGTCGCGCCACTTCGTCGACGCGCTGCTCGAGGGCCGCACGGATCCCGAGATGAGCGGCGACCTCGCGATCAAGGCGCTCCAGCTCTGCTTCGCCGTCTACGAGGCGTCGAACACCCGCGCGCCCGCCGTTCCGGCCGATATCACAGGCTCCGTCTCGCCGCCCTGGTGGCCGAAGACCCCCGAGGAGCTCATGGACGACGTCAAGAAGCTCGGCTTGATCTAGGACGGGTCAGGCGGAGCGGCGCTTGGCCGGGGCGCGCTTGGCGGTCTTCTTGGTCGTCTTCTTCGAGGCGGCGCGCTTCGCGGTCGTCTTTCGCCGCGGCGGACCCTCCCCCGAGCGCTCGAGGCTCGCCTCGAGCGCAGCCATGAGGTCGAGCACCTTGGCCGGGGCCTCGGGCTCGGGACGGGCGACGATCTCCTCGCCCGCGGCCTTCTTGTCGATGAGCGCGAGCAGCTCCTCGCGGTACTCGTCGTGGTACTTCGCGGGATCGAAGTCCGTCGACAGGGTCTCGATGAGCTGGCGAGCCATCTTCAGCTCACGCTCGTTCACCTTCATGCTCTTCGACGGCGCGCCCCCGGCCTTCGCCGCAGGCACGATCTCGTCGGCGTAGCGCATCGTCTCCACGCACAGCATCCCGTCGAGCGGCCGGATGGCGACGAGCCGCTCCTTCGCGCGCAGCACGATGCGACCGATCGCGACCTTGTTCATGTCCGTCATCGCGTCGACGAGCAGCTTGTAGGCCTTCGACGCCTTCTCGTCGACCATCACGTAGTACGGCGTGTCGAAATACACGGGGTCGATCGCGTCGAGGTCGACGAAATCCTCGATGTCGATCGTGTGGCTCGCCTTGGGAGCGAGCGCGTCCAGCTCGTCCTTCTCGACGACCACGTAACGACCCTTGGCGACCTCGTACCCCTTGACGATCTTGTCCATGGGCACCTCGTCGCCGCTCTTCTCGGAGACGCGCCGGTAGCGGATGCGCGAGCCGGTGCCCTCTTCGAGCTGGTTGAACGAGACATCGAGCGACTTCGTGGCCGACATGAGCTTCACCGGCACGGTCACGAGACCGAAGCTGATGTTGCCGGTCCAGATTGCGGTAGGCACGACGGAGCCCCCTCCGGTCCTTCAGGTTCAGGACCACTAGGTTCGCACAGTGGCCGAGGTGCGGGTTCACGTCGACGGCCGGGAGCTCACCCTCTCGAACCTCCAAAAGGTCCTGTTTCCGGGGCCTGGGACCACCAAAGCCGCGGTGGTCGACTACTACTCCCGCATCGCACCGACGATGGTCGGACACCTTCGGGACCGCGCGGTGACCCTTGTCCGATACCCGGACGGGGTGGACGGCAAATCCTTCTTCGAGAAGCGATGCCCTCCCTCGGCGCCCGACTGGGTCCGCGTCGGGGGGCGCCTCCACTCCTGCGTCGTCGACGACGCTGCGACGCTCGTGTGGCTGGCAAACCTCGCGGCACTCGAGCTCCATACGCACCAGCACACGGTCGAGCATCCCGACACGCCCACGGCGGTCGTCATCGACCTCGATCCTGGCGCGCCGGCCGGCATCCTCGACTGCGCGCGCGTCGCGCTCGAGCTCCACGAGGTGCTCGATCGCTTCGGGCTGCAGATGGTCGTCAAGACGTCGGGCAGCAAGGGGCTCCACCTCGCGATCCCGCTCAACGTCGCAGGGCACGACGACGAGGAGACGAAGCAATTCGCGCTCGCCGCCGGCCAGATGCTGAGCGACGCAGCACCGAAGAAGGTCACCGTCTCGATGGCCAAGCGCGATCGCGTCGGGCGGGTGTTCGTGGACTGGAGCCAGAACGATCGGAACAAGACCACGGTCACCGCGTACTCGATACGCGCGCAGCCCCTCCCCTACGTCTCGACGCCCGTGTCGTGGGACGAGGTCTCCGACGCCCACGACCGCGCTGATCCCGACGCGCTCGCGTTCACCATCGACGACGTGCTGGCGCGTGTCGACGAGCTCGGCGACCTCTACGAGCCGAACCTGACCGTGGAGCAGGAGCTCCCGCGTCTGCAATAGCTTCACGACATGGAGCTCGAGGGCAAGGTCGCGATCGTCACCGGAGCAAGCCGCGGCGTCGGGGCGGCGACGGCACGCGCGCTCGCCGCGGCAGGGGTTTCCGTCGCGTGCGCGGCACGCGCCACCGACGACGCCCGCTTGCCGCTGCCCGGAACGATCGACGAGACGGTCTCTGCCATCTCCGAGGCCGGAGGAACGGCCCTCGCGGTGCCGACCAACCTGGCGGACGACGACGCCGTCCGCTCGATGGTCGCCACCACCGTCGCTGAGCTCGGCCGCGTCGACATCCTCGTCAACAACGCGGCGATCACCTTCCCCGGCGACATCGACCTGCCGATGAAGCGGTTCGATTTGATCTTCGACGTCGACTTGCGGGCCCCGGTCATCGCGGCGCAAGCGGTGCTTCCGGGAATGATCGAGCGGTCAGAGGGAGCGATCGTCAACGTTTCGTCCGCCGCCGCGCTCAACTACTACCCCGGGCAGATGGCCTACGGCATGGCGAAGGCGGCGCTCGAGCACTTCACCGTCTCACTCGCCGAGCAGCTCCGCCCCCACCACATCGCCGTGAACACGTTCCGGATCGACGTGCCGGTCGCGTCGGAGGGCTTCCTCGCCGCGATGCCCGGCGTCGACCACGGCGACTGGGAGCCTCCGGAGGTCGCGGCCGACGGCATCCTCTGGATGCTGCGCCAGCCCGCCAGCTACAGCGGGCACAACGACGGCATGGCGCGCCTGCGCGCCGAGCACGGGATCATGGAGTCGCGTGCCGAGCGGCCGCACACGCAACGCGGGGGGATGAACACCGAGAACACGCTGGGCGGCAAGCGCTGAGCGCTAGCCGGCGTTCTGGATGAAGACCTCCACCCGGGCGATGAGGCCACGGTCGTCGAGCTCGAAGACGAGGCATTCCGGCGTGCGCAAGGGCTTCCCGTCCGGATGTGCCACCGTCTCCGTCAGCTCCGCGTAGACGACGCTCCCCACCGGCGAGATGCGAGAGATCTCCATCGAGTAGCCCGGCAGCGTCGGCAGCATCGTGGAGATGTAGGCGATGTATTCCGGTTTCGACGCGTACGTGTCGAGATAGGGACCGACGCGCGTGAACGGCCCGTCGGTCAGGCACGCGGCCATCGCGTCCCAGTCGTGCGCCGTCATCGCGGCCAGGAACCGCTCGACCACCTCGGCCATGGACCGAGAGCGTAGGCCCGCGTGTGCCAAAGTCGCGAGGTGCCGGCACCGAGCCCTCCGCGCGACTCGCAGCGCAGCCGTGTCTACCGCGCGGAGACGCCGCTCGGCGGCCGGAAGTTCCCGACCTTGCCGGACTGCGCGACGTACGTCGATCGGGTGGTCGGCTCGCTGTGGTGGTACTGGCGGTTCCCCGAATCGGGTCTCGGCTGTGTCCCCCGGCTCCGCCCCGGCAACGGTGCCCGGCAGGCCTTCTACAAGGAGGACCCCGAGCCGTCGATCACGCTGCCACGCCGGTACCGCACGTCGGGCGTGATGCTCCACGAGCTCGCCCACTGGGCGCTTCGCACCGCGGAGGACCTCCCGAACCACGGAACCTCGTTCACACGGCTGCTGCTCGACCTCGTCGCCGCGTTCGAGGGCGACGCGACGGCCAAGCGTCTGTTGGAGCGATACGAGAGCGAGGACGTGCACGTCGGACGGCCCGCGCGTCTCGGACCTGACGGCCGCTGGAGCTACACCTGGGACGAGCGCCTGCGGAAAGGACGCGGGCGGTGTCTGCGGATCGGATACGGCGACAGCGAGCACGCAGTCGGGGTCCTTGTGTCGCGCGCCCACGCGCACGCAACGTTGAGCGCCAACGGCTCCGGACCCGTCCGCATCCCCGAGCGCGAGATCTGGTCCGTCGAGCCCGTCTGACAGCTGGGCCAGCCGCTCGACCACGCCTCCTACAGCTGGCTCACGCCAGCCGCTCGACCACCATGGCCATGCCTTGGCCGCCGCCGACGCACATGGTCTCGAGGCCGATCGTCTTGTCGGCGTCCTCCAGCCCGTTGAGCAGCGTCGTCATGATGCGCGCACCGGTCATGCCGAACGGATGACCGAGCGCGATCGCTCCACCATTCACGTTGAGCTTGGCGTGGTCGATCCCGAGGTGGCGGGCCGACGGGATCACCTGCGCGGCGAACGCCTCGTTCAGCTCGACGAGGTCGATGTCGTCGATCGTCATCTTCGCCCGGGCGAGCGCCTGGCGCGACGCCTCGATCGGACCGAGCCCCATGATCTCGGGATCGAGCCCGGTGACCCCGGTGCTCACGATGCGAGCAAGCGGCGTGATCCCGAGATCCTTCGCCTTGGTATCGCTCATGACGACGACCGCTGCCGCGCCGTCGTTCAGCGGGCACGCGTTCCCGGCGGTCACGCGGCCGTTCGGCCGGAACGCCGGCGCGAGCGTGGCGAGCTTCTCGAGCTGCGTGTCGGGCCGCGGGCAGTCGTCCTTGGCCACCATCGTGCCGTCGGCCAGCGTGAGCGGTGTGATCTCCCGCTCGAAGAAGCCGCGGTCGATAGCAGCGCCGCAGCGCTGCTGCGACAGCAGCGCGTACTCGTCCATCTCCTCGCGCGACACGCCCTCGACCTCGGCGACGTTCTCCGCCGTCTCCCCCATCGCGATGTACACGTCGGGCAGGCCGTCCGCGGGCTTCCAGTCACCCTGGTCTCCCTGCGCGCGCGCCATCGAACGGAGCTGAGAGTCCTGGAACTTCGGGTTCTGGGTGTTGGGCGTGTGGTCCGAGCTCCCGCCGGTCATGAAACGGCTCACGCCCTCGACCCCGGCGGCGACGAAGACGTCGCCCTCACCGGCGCGGATCGCGTGCGACGCCATGCGCATCGTCTGCAGTGAGCTCGAGCAGTACCGCGTGATCGTGCAGCCGGGAACCTGGGGCATCCCCGCGAGGATCGCGACGACCCGGCCCATGTTGAACCCCTGCTCGCCGCCCGGCAGGCCGCAGCCGAGCATCAGGTCGTCGACCGTGGAACGGTCCAGCTCGGGCACCTTCTGCAACGCCGCATCGACGATGAACGCGGCCATGTCGTCGGAGCGCTGGTCGACGAGCGATCCCTTGAACGCTCGGCCGATCGGCGTGCGAGCGGTGGCGACGATGACGGGCTCGGCCATGACGGGCTCCTCGGGAACGTAGGGCGACGGCGCGCGGGCTTTCGGACCGAGAATAGGTCGGGCGCCGGGTGGCTATTCGATGCGACGCAGGTGCTCGCGGTAGTTGGTGCAGTTGGCCACGTAGCTGAGCTTTCCCGGCACGATCATCGTCTCCGGGTCCACGGCGTCGGCGCGCAGCTTTGCCGGCACACCGAGCGCCATCGCCCTCGACGGAACCTCCATGCCGTTCGGCACGAGGGCGTTCGCCGCGACCAGCGCCTCGCTGCGCACGACGGCGCGGTGCAGCACGATCGACCCCGAGCCGACGAGCGAGCCGTCCTCGATCGTGCAGCACTCGAGATGGACGAGGTGGCCGATCACGCAGTCGTTGCCGACGATCGTCGGGATGAGCGGGGTCGTGTGCACGACCGTGCCGTCCTGGATCGAGGTGCGGTCGCCGACGACGATCCGGCCGTAGTCGCCGCGCAGCACCGCCTGTGGCCACACCGAGGACTCGGCACCGATCGTCACGTCGCCGATGACCGTCGCATCGGGGTGCACGAAGGCGGTCGGATCGATGCTCGGGACCTTGTCGCCGATTGCGTAGATCGCCATCCTCCCAACCTACGGGAGGCGGTAGTTTGGCCGCATGTCCTCCGCAACCATCGCCGTCACCGAGCACCTCGACCGCGTGCGGCAGGACGGCTACACGATCGTCGAGAACGCGATCGAGCCAGACCTGATCGAGGCGTTGGCCGCCAACCTGCGCGCCCTCGAGGAGTACCTCGACGTGCAGCCGTCGAACAACTCCTTCGAGGGCGACAAGACGCTTCGCATCTACAACCTGCTCGGGTACGACCCCGTCTGGCAGCGCGTGCCGGTGCATCCGAGCGTGCTCCCGATCATCGAGGGCGTGCTCGACCCGGGGTGCCTGATCTCGTCGCTCAGCTCCATCACGATCCTGCCCGGCGAGACGCCGCAGCCGATCCACGCGGACGACCAGCTGATCCCGCTCGCCAAGCCCCACGTGCCGACCGTGTGCAACTCGATGTGGGCGCTCACCGACTTCACCGAGGCGAACGGAGCGACGCGCCTCGTGCCCGGAACGCACATGGCCTCCGAGTCGCCCAACTACGGGCAGCACTACGACTCCGTCGCCGCGGAGATGGCGAAGGGCAGCGTGCTGATCTGGCACGGCAGCCTCTGGCACGGGGGCGGCGCGAACACCACCGACGAGCCGCGTGTCGGCATCGCGATGAACTACTGCGCCGGATTCATCCGCCAGCAGGAGAACCAGCAGCTCGGCCTGCCGCCCGAGCTCGTCGCCACCTTCGAGCCGCGCCTGCGCGAGCTGGTCGGCTACAGCGTCTACAACGCGCTCATCGGCCACATCAACAAGCACAGCCCCGAGGAGATCCTCGACGCCATCTCCGACGCGCCCGGTGGCGACACCTCGTTGTCGATGGTGTGGGACGCGCTCACCTAGGTGAGCCCCGAAAGCGATCGGGGCACGCGGCGGGCGATCGTCGCCGCGTTCGCCGCAAACCTCGGGATCGCTGCCGCGAAGTTCGCCGCGTTCCTCATCACCGGGTCTGCATCGATGATGGCCGAGGCGATCCACTCGGTCGCCGACACCGGCAACCAGGGTCTGCTCTTCCTCGGCGGCGCGCGATCGCGCAGGCCGCCGGACGAGCAGCACCAGTTCGGCTACGGCGCCGAGCGCTTCTTCTGGGCCTTCGTCGTGGCCGTCATGCTCTTCTCGCTGGGCTCGCTGTTCTCGCTCTACGAGGGCGTGGAGAAGCTGGTGCACCCGCACGAGCTCGACAGGCCCGCCGTCGCGTTCGTCGTCCTCGCCGTCGCAGCCGTGCTCGAGAGCTTCTCGCTCCGCACTGCACGCCGAGAGTCCCAGCCGCACCGCCGCGGGTTGTCCTGGTGGCGCTTCATCCGGCGGACGAAGACTCCCGAGCTGCCGGTCGTGCTGCTCGAAGACGTCGGTGCGCTCGCCGGCCTGCTGTTCGCGGCGATCGGCCTCGGGCTGGCGGTGATCACGGGCGAGACGCGCTTCGACGCGATCGGGAGCCTCGCGATCGGTGTCTTGCTTGGAGTGATCGCCACCGTGCTCGCCGTCGAGATGAAGAGCCTGCTGATCGGCGAATCGGCGGGCCCGCGCACCGAAGAGGCGATCCGAGCGGCGATCGAGTCGGGCGACGAGGTCCGGCGCGTCATCCACCTGCGCACCCTCCAGCTCGGACCGGAGGACATGCTTGTGGCCACCAAGCTCGACATCGACGCTCTCAGCATCGAGGGTCTGGCGCGCGCGATCGACGTCATCGAGGTGCGGATCCGCGCCGCCGTGCCCGCGGCGCGGCTCATCTACATCGAGCCGGACCTCTACCGCTCGTAAGGGTCGCGCCCGCGCTCGCTCAGCGGGGCGCGAAATCGAGGAGCGCGATCGTGTCGCTGCGCTTGTCGAGCACGACGCGCACCGGCAGATCGAGCTCGAGGCTCGCGGGAGGGAGGCCGACGAGGTTCCCGACCAGACGCGGTCCCTCCTCCATCTCGACGACCAACACCGCGTACGGCAGCTCGCCGGCGAACGCAGGGTCGAATGCCTGGTGCGTGATCGTCCAGCTGAACACCCGGCCGTTCCCCGACGACGGCTGCCACGACCAGCGATCGGACCCGCACGCTGCACACAACAAGCGCGGCGGGTGCCGCCAGACCGCGCACGCGTCGCACCGCTGAAGGTGCAGCACCCCCGAGCTCGCCGCGCGCTCGTAGAACTCGCCGTTGAGCCCCGGAGGTCCGGGGAGCATCCGCTCCGGACGGCCTTTGCCGCTCACCGGTCGGCTCCGAGGATCGCGATGCTCCCGTCGCCGAAGTCCCCCCACCCGGTGACGACGCCGAGCTCGGCCCCCGCCACCTGCGCGGCCCCGGCGTCGCCTCGGAGCTGCCGGACGGCCTCGACGACGTGGTTCATGCCCCACATGTGCCCCTGCGACAGCAGCCCGCCGTGCGTGTTGACGGGCAACGCACCGTCGACGCCGATGCGGCCGTCACGCACGAACGGCCCGCTCTCGCCGCGCCCGCAGAGGCCGAGCGCCTCGAGCTGCAGGAGCACGACGTAGGTGAAGCAGTCGTAGATCTCGAAGAGGTCCACGTCGCCGGGCGCGACGTCTGCCATCGCGAAAGCGCGGGGCGCGGCATCGGTCAACCCGATCTGGAAGATGTCCGGCCGGTTGGCGATGTCATCCGCTGGTGACGGGTGCCCTTCCGCAACGCCCAGCAACCAGATCGGCGGCGGCGCGAGCTGCTCGGCGCGATCCGCCGACGAGACGACGACTGCTGCGGCGCAATCGGTCTCGAGGCAGCAGTCGTACAGACGGAAGGGCTCGCTGACCCAACGGGCAGCGAGGTACTCGTCCATCGTGAGCTCCCGGCCGCGCATGAGGGCCTTGTCGTTGCGCTGAGCGTGCGCGCGTGCGGCGAGGGCGACCATGCCGGTGTCGGTGTCGAGCGTCTTGTAGATCTTCTTGTGCCGTGTGGCGATCCATCCGTAGAACTGCGCGGCCGAGCGCGCCCCGTACGGCAGGTAGTAGTCGATCACCACGTCGGCCACGGCGTTCGCGTCCATGCCCCGCCGTGGCACGCGCGCGCCGGGGCGCGGACGGAACGCGGAGTAGCCGTTCCAGCCGACGACCACGAGCACGTTCTGCGCCACGCCGCTCGCGACGGCCATCGCAGCGTTCTGCAACGCGGCGACCGAGCTCGCACCTCCCATGTGGACCGTCGACGAGTACGCCACCTCCGGCACGCCGAGATTCGCAGCCAGCTCCTCTACTGTCGTATAGCCGGGCGGCGGCATGATGCCGTCGACGTCCGCGACCGCCAGCCCCGCGTCCGCGATCGCGGCGCGCGCCGCGTCGAGCATCAGCTCGACGGGTAGCTTGTCCGACCCGCGCACGTAGTCGGTCTCGCCGATCCCGGTGATTGCCGCTGCGGCGCGCAGCGGGCTCACAGCTCGATGAGCTCGAATGCCACCGCGAGCGGGACACCCATTCGCGCACCGGTCTCCGTGGCGTGGCCGTGCAGGAACGCGGCGGGGTCGCCCATCGCGTTCGCACCCAGCCCCTCCAGGTACGCCGCGTGCTCACGCAGCGAATCGACGCCCCGCTCGAACGTGTCGGTGACGTCGACGGCGTGCCGGCAATCAGGAGCAGCGCCGACGAACGCCCACTTCGTTCCGCTCCACGGCTCGAGGCCCTCATCGAGCAACTCAGGGAAGACCCAGCGGTTTCCCGCATCGCGCACACCGTCGATCGCTGCCAGACCGACCGCACGGTGATCGGCCTGGTTCAGTGCGCCGAACCCCCAGCGCTCGGCATAGTTCATGGCGATGAGGACGTCGGGGCGCACACGGCGCGTCGCGCGCGCCACGTCGCGCCGGAGGTCCAGCCCGTATTCGACGACACCGTCCCGATGGTCGAGGAATTCGACGGTCGTGACACCCACGACCCGCGCCCCACGACGCTCTTCCTCCATGCGCAACGGCCCGGCTTCGACCGGGAGCATCCCGTCGATGCCCGCCTCGCCGGCCGTCGCGAGCAGGTACGCCACTTCCTTGCCCTGCGACGTCCACCGCGCGACGGCGCTCGCGGCCCCGTATTCGAGGTCGTCGGGGTGCGCCACGACCGCGAGCGCACGGTCCCAATCCTCGGGAAGTGGCTCGAGCTCGGGCGATGGCATCGGACGGCGAACGTAGCGCGCCAAACTGTTGCGATGGCAAACCTGCTCGGCATCGACATCGGCGGCACCGGCATCAAGGGTGCACCGGCCGACACGACGAGCGGTGAGCTCACAGCAGAGCGACTCCGCATCCTGACTCCGCCCGGCGCGAAGCCCCACGACGTGGCGAAGGTCGTCGCCGAGGTTGTGGGCCACTTCGACACGACGGGTCCGATCGGCTGCACCTTCCCCGCCGTCATCCAGCACGGTGTTGCGCGGACCGCAGCCAACGTCGATCCGTCGTGGATCGGTACCGACGCACAGCAGCTCATCTCGCAGTTCACAGGGCGCCCCACGGTCGTGGTCAACGATGCCGACGCGGCAGGCATCGCGGAGATGCAGTTCGGCGCGGGCAAAGGCGTCAAGGGGACCGTGCTCCTACTCACGCTCGGCACGGGGATCGGGAGCGCCCTCTTCGTCGACCGAGAGCTGGTGCCGAACACCGAGCTCGGCCACATGGAGGTCGACGGCCACGAGGCCGAGAAGCGAGCGTCGGAGAAGGTGCGCGAGGACAACGACCTCAGCTGGGAGAAGTGGGGAAAGCGGCTCGACGAGGTGCTCCAGAAGTACGAGGCGTTGCTGTGCCCGGACCTCATGATCCTCGGAGGCGGAGCGAGCAAGAAGTTCGACAAGTTCTCCGACCACCTCCACACGCGCACGCAGGTCGTTCCCGCGCAGCTCCTGAACGAAGCGGGAATCGTTGGGGCAGCACTGGCGGCCGCCCACACGTAGTCCGGGCGCGGACGTCTAGCCTGGCGCTGCTCGACGAGGGGGGAACCAAGCCATGACCGACGCGCCCATCGCAACCACCACAGCGGGCAACGTTCGGGGCAAGCTCCGGGAAGGGATCAAGATCTTCCGGGGTATCCCCTACGCCGCGCCACCCGTGGGCGAGCGCCGCTTCCGGCCGCCCGCACCGGTCGAGCCGTGGACCGAGGTGCTCGACGCGATCCACGCGGGCCCCGTCGCCCCGCAGAACGAGTCGCCGCTCGAGAAGAGCATGGGCGCGCCCCCGCCGCGGTGGGACGAAGCGCGCTGTCTCACGCTGAACGTCTGGACACCCGCACTCGACGGCGCGAAGCGCCCGGTCCTGTTCTGGATCCACGGCGGCGCCTTTCTCAACGGCTCCGGCGCGACGCCGATCTACGACGGCACGCGGTTCGCCGAGCACGGCGACGTCGTCGTCGTGACGATCAACTACCGGCTCGGAACCTTCGGGTTCCTCCATCTCGACGAGATCTTCGGCGACGAGGTCCAGGGCTCGGGCAACGCGGGAATCCTCGACCAGGTCGCCGCGCTCGAATGGGTGCGCGACAACATCGCGGCGTTCGGCGGTGACCCGGGCAACGTCACGATCTTCGGGGAATCAGCGGGCGGGATGAGCGTCGGCACGCTGCTCGGTCTGCCCAAGGCGCAAGGGCTGTTCCACAAGGCCATCGCGCAGTCGGGAGCATCGAGCTTCGCGGCATCGAGCCGCAGCGCGACGGCGGTCGCGCGCCGGATCCTGGACTCGGCGGGGGTGAGCACCATCGAGGAGCTGCGGACCGCTCCCGCGGAGCAGTTCCTGGGGGCGCAGGAGCAGGCGTTCGGTCGGCGTGGGGGCGAGCTGCCCTTCCGGCCGGTCATCGACGGCGTGTACCTGCCGGAGCTTCCGCTCGAGGCGATTCGAGCCGGGAGCGGAGCGGTGCCCACGATCGCGGGCACGACGCGGGACGAGATGCAGCTCTTCCTTGGGCTGCAGCTCCGCATGGGCGACGCGCCCACAGAGCTGCTCGCGAAGCGTCTCCAAGCGACGTTCGGCGAAGGGACCGACACCGCGCTCGCCGTCTATCGGGCGAACCGGCCGGGTGCGAGCGAACGTGATCTCACGAGCGCCGTCCTCACCGACGCGACGTTCCGGATTCCAGCGATCCGCCTCGCAGAGGCGCAGGCGGGCAACGGCGTACCGGCGTTCATGTACTGGTTCACGTTCGAGTCGACCGCGTTCGACGGCATCCTCAAGAGCTGCCACGCGCTCGAGCTGCCGTTCGTGTGGGACGCGCTCGACAGGCCGGGCCTCGCCATGCTCACCGGCGACAGCCCGGCGCGCCAACCGCTGGCGGATGCGATGCACGCAGCGTGGCTCCGGTTCGCGCGCACGGGCGATCCCGGGTGGCCGCGATACGCCACGACGTCGCGCACGACGCAGCGCTTCGACACGACGCTCGAGCTCGTCGACGATCCCGACGGCACCGAACGCGAGGTGTGGTCGGGCCGCGACGGCGGGCAGCGCTAACCGCTACTGGATCACCGATCCCCCGTCGACCGCGAGCGCGTGCCCGACGACGAAGCTCGCCGCGTCGGAACAGAGCCACGCGATCGCGCTCGCGATCTCCTCGGGGCGGCCGAGCCGCCCGAGCGGGACGGCCGAGGTCATCATCCTCTCGATCTTCGGGTCCCCGCCCATGAACCCCTCGAGCATCGGGGTGCGGGTGCTTCCCGGGCACACGCAGTTGATGCGGATGCCTTGCTTCGCGTACTCGAGTGAGGCCGCCCGCGTGAGACCGACGACGCCATGCTTGCTCGCGACGTACGCCGGCAGGCCGGCGAACCCCACGAGGCCCGCGCCCGAAGCCACGTTCACGATGGCCCCGGCGGGACCACTCTCGCCAGCCCCGCCTGTGGCGAGCATCGCAGGGATCTCGGTGCGCAGGCAGAAGAAGACGCTGTCGAGGTTGATCGCCATCGTCGAGCGCCAGTCATCGAGGTCGTACTCGGCGGTGGCCCCGCCCGCGCCCGTCGTGCCCGCGTTGTTGACGGCGAGATCGAGCCCGCCGAACGTCTCGACCGCGGTAGCGACCATCGCCTCGACCGATCCGTAGTCGGTGACGTCGACGCTCACGAACAGCGCCTCGGCGCCTTCGGCCGCTGCCAGGTTGGCGGTCTCGCGCCCGCGCGCGTCGTCGATGTCCGCGACCACGACACACGCGCCCTGGCGCGCGAGCTCGATTGCCGTCGCGCGGCCGAGTCCCGAGGCGGCACCCGTCACCAGCCCGCGACGGCCGGCGAGCGCTCCTGCCGTCATCCGAGGTATTCCCCACCGTTCACGTCGAGCGACTGGCCGGTGATCATCCGCGACCTGTCGGACGCAAAGAACACGACCGCCTCGGCGATGTCCTCCTGGGGCGGGATCTCACCGAGCGGGATCGCTTCGGTGATCTCGGCGATCACCTCGTCGCTCGTGATTCCCCGCGACTGCGTCTGCCATTCGACGTAGATCCGTACGTTCGGTCCCCAGATCCACCCCGGTACGACGGCGTTGACGCGGATCTGGTCGGGAGCGAGCTCGAGGGCGAGCGTCTTCGTGGCGGTGAGCAGCGCGCCTTTCGAGGCCGAGTACCCGCCCTCGTTGGGCCGGACCTTGCGGGCACTCATCGACGCGATCATCACGACGCTGCCCTTGCCGCGCTTGCGCAGCGCAGGGAGGCAGGCGCGCGTCATGTGCATCGCACCGAACAGGTTCACCTCGAAGATCTTGCGCCACGTGTCGAAGTCGACGGCTTCGAAGGGCTCGAACGTGTCACTGCGAAACGCGCTGTTCACGACGATGTCGATCCCGCCGAACTCCTTCGCCGCAAGTTCGGCGACACGTTTGCACTGGTCGGCGTGGGTGACGCTGGCAGGCGCCGCGAGCGCGCGCCCGCCTGCCGCGTTGATCTCCTCGGCGACCTCCTGCACGCGTGACTCCGTCCGCGCTACGAGGACGACCGCCGCGCCTTCACGCGCGCACGCGAGCGCGGTAGCCCGGCCCAGGCCCGGCCCCACTCCCGTGATCACACACACCTTGTCCGCGAGCAGCATCCGATCTCACCTCTCCCCGTCGACGACACGCACATCATGCGTGCTCGAGCGCCGTGCACCCAAAACGGCATCGAAGAAAGCGTGGAGCTTCGCCGCGTCGAGACGGCCTTCCGAACGCAGACCGCTGCACAGATCGACGCCGAACGGGTGCACCCGCGCGATCGCGTCCCCCACGTTTGCGGCATCGAGACCACCGGCGAGGAACACAGGGATCCGCGAGGCCGCCACGATCTGCCTGCTCAGCTCCCAGTCGTGCACGCGTCCGGTCCCGCCGAGCTCTCTGACCGTCGAGTGTGTCCGGCCGGAGTCGAGCAGGAGCGCGTCCGCGGTGGCCGCAGCGGCGTGTGCCTGGTCGAGGACGCGCTCGTCCTCCACATGGAGCACCTGCACCAGCTTCGCCGCGCCCAGCTGGGCACGGATCCGCTCGTGGTCGGCAGGATCGACCCAGTCCACGAGCTGGATCGCGCTCGTCCCCGTGCGACGCGCGTGGTCGACCACACCGTCGACGGAGGTCTCCGCTGTCAGGAGGAAGGTGGCTACAGGCGGGGGCACCCGCGCGGCGATCTGCGCGATCAGCTCGTCCGCGATCGGTCCCGGCCCGCTCGGCATGCGCCCGACCAGCCCGATCGCGTCGGCCCCGGCTGAAATCGCGAGCTTCGCCTCGTCCGCGGACGCGATGCAGCAGACCTTCACGCGGATCCGTGCCGAGCTCATGCATCCAAGTCTGCACGACTCGGCGGGAAGGCACGCCGGTGTTCGGCACGTGCGCCGTCCCGGTAAGGTCCGGGCCGTCCCGCCGAGGTTCGAGGAGACCCGTGATCAAGCTCATCACCTTCGTTGCTCGTCAACAGGGGCTGTCCCCCGAGGAGTTCCACGAGCAGTGGCGCGGCGACCATGCGGCTCGCATCGCGAGGAACCCCGCGGCCGCGGAGCATCTGCTTCGCTACGAGCAGAACCGTCGCAAGCCTCGCGACTACGCCCGCACGGACGCTCCCTACGACGGCGCGGCCGTCCAGTGGTACGACTCGTGGGACGGCTTCCTCGCGATGGTCGCCGACGATCGCTACCGGGATGTCAGCGCCCACGAGCCCGAGCTGCTCGACCTGGAGCGATGCCTGATCGTGTTCACCGAGCCCGAGCAGGAGGTCATCGCAGGCCCGGACGACCGGCCCGAATCCCTCACGAAGCTCGTGTGCGGCGTCCGCCGCAAGCCGGGAATGGACCTCGACGAGTTCCACGAGTACTGGTGGGAGGTGCACGGCCCTCTCAACGCCGACACGCCGGCCGTGCGCAAGTACTTCATCCGCTACGAGCAGAACCACCGCCTCCGGTCGGACTACGCACGCAAGGACTGCACCCTCGACGGAGTGACCGTGGAGTGGTTCGCGTCGACGCGGGACTTCTTCGGCATGGCAACCGATCCCGACAGCCGGGAAGTGATCATGGCCGACGAACGGAAGTTCCTCGACACCGAGAACCTGACCTGGATCCTCACCGAGGCCGAGGACGTGATCCTCGACCGCCGCTGAACCGGTCTGGGCGAGCCGCAACCGCTCAGAGGCAGAGCTCGGCCATGGTGCGCAGCGTGTGCTCGTCGCCGTACAGGAGCAAGGTGGTCACACAGGACTCGCGCCAGGCCTCGAGGTCGTCGCGGATCTTCTCCTTCGGGCCGATCAGGGCCGTCTCCTCGATCAGCGACATCGGGACCATCGCAGCCGCCTCGTCCTTGCGCCCGTCGAGGTACAGCTCCTGGATCTTGGACGCCTCGGCCTCGTAGCCCATCCGCCCGAACACGTTGGCGTGGAAGTTCACCTCGCGCGCGCCCATCCCGCCGATGTACAGCGCCAGCACGGGACGAATCAGCGAAGCCGCCTCCTCGACGTCGTCGTGGAGGATGACCGGCACCGTCGCCGCAACCTCGAAGGTGTCCGCCGTACGTCGGGCACCCGTACGCGCGAAGCCCTCCGCGAGCGCGTTGCGGTAGAACGAGTCGACCCGAGGTGAGAAGTAGATCGCGAGCCATCCGTCCGCGATCTCGGCGGTGAGCGCGACGTTCTTCGGCCCCTCGGCCGCGAGGTAGATGGGAAGGTCGGCGCGCAAGGGGTGTGTGATGGGCTTGACCGCCTTCCCGAGCCCCGTGCCGCCGGGGATGGGCGTCGGGAAGAACTCACCCGTGTTGACGACGGGCTCCTCGCGCGCGAGCACCTTGCGAATCACGCTCACGTACTCGCGTGTGCGCGCGAGCGGCTTGGCGTACGGCTGCCCGTACCAGCCCTCGACCACCTGCGGGCCCGACGCGCCGAGGCCGAGGATGAACCGGCCGCCCGTGAGGTGATCGAGCGTCAGCGCGGCCATCGCCATGGCGGTCGGCGTCCGCGCCGCCATCTGGCAGATGGACGTCCCGAGCTGGATCCGCGAGGTTGCCGAGCCCCACCATGCGAGCGGGGTCAACGCGTCGGAGCCGTATGCCTCGGCGGTCCACACAGAGTCGTAGCCGAGGTCCTCTGCCAGCGCGAGCAGCTCGGGCACACCGGTCGGCGGTGCAGCGCCCCAGTAGCCGACCTGGAAACCGAGCTTGAGTGATTTCGCCATGGCTCGAAGGCTACGAGACGCGCACGGACGCCCGAACATCGCCGGCCACCTCGAACCAGAACTGGCCGTCACTCCCGCTCGCGCGCACCAGCTGCGGCTGCTCACCGGGATCGATCCCCGCCCGGAACTCGATCTCCGCATGGTGCGGTCGCGGGCCCCCGAGAGCGCTCTCGATCGCCTCCCAGTACGCGGCGTTGTTCACGTGCCCGAGCGCGTCGAAGTCCGTGGCGCGCAGGGGCCACGCCGAGCGCATCGCATCTGCGCCCGGCGCCGCGTGACGCAGCCGCGCGGAGACGCGGTGGTCGCGGACGCCGTCCCCGTAGACCGTGAAGAACTCCTCGGGGAGCGGCTGGGGCGCGCCGTCGGCGAGCCGGACGTAGACCCAGATCGCCTTCGCCTCGATGCACGCGGCCTTGCTTTCGCCTCCCCGGCGCGCCGCGACGACGGTCGTGCGCTCCGCCCAGCTTCGCCCGACGCCGGAGCAGAAGGTGCACAGCTCGACGTCCTCGTAGAGCTTGGGGTTCCGGATGATCTGGAGCTCGGCTCTGCGGAGGATCCACGCGTGGCCGGCCGGGAGCTTCTCCTCCGCGGCATGATCCGCGGCAACGTCCTGGAGGTAGCGCGCGACCGCGTCGAGGCGCAGCTCCGCGTCGATCGTGGTGTCACCGAGGTAGACGCGTCGCTGCCGGCAGAAGGCGTCGCGGGGTACCCCGGGCGTCATCCGAAGCGCTCGGGACCGAAGGGAGACAGCTCCATCGACGGCTCCTTGCCTGCAACCAGCTCTGCCACCAAGCGCGCACTGTACGGTCCGAGCAACAAGCCGTTCGCACCGTGGCCGGTGCACACGCTCACGTTCGGCGATCCCGGGATCCGTCCGAGCACCGGCGAGTTGTCGGCGCTCACCGGCCGAAGACCGACGCGGACCTCGACCAGCTCCGCCTCCGCGAGACCCGGGAGGAGGCGCAGGCCTTCGCTGAGCAGCTGGCGCATCCCTCCCGCGGTCACGCGGGCGTCGAACCCGGCGTCCGGCTCGACCGTGGCGCCGATCGCGACGCGTCCCCCCGGCCACGGGACCATGTAGTGGCTGAACACCGGTTGCAGGATCGGCCAGCGATCGGTCGGGACCTCATCTGCCTCTGTGCCCAGATGCACGATCTGCCCCCGAACCGGGATGATCGGCAACGTGGCTCCGACGAGCTCCGCTACCTCGGGTGTCCACGCACCCCCGGCGATCACCAGCTCCTCGCAGCCGAGCACGCGATCCCCCACGACCACACCACTGACGCGATCCCCGGCCCGGCGCAGGTCCGTCACCGACCCGTCGACGCGCTGCAGACCCCGCCGCACCGCAGCTGCACCGAGCGCGGCGCACATCTGGCGCCCGTCGACGCGCGCAGCTCGCGGGTTGTAGAGCACCGCTCGCATCGGTGCCATCACAGGCAGCAGGCGCACGGCGTCGTCCGACGACAGATCCTCGAGCACCGAGCCTGCGCGCGCGAGGTTCAGCGCGCGCTGCTCGACGTACGACCCGTCCTCGATCTCGCGGAACGCAACGCGCAGCGCGCCGCACACGGCATAGCCCGGGTCGGGATCTCCGTCCTCGCGCAGCGCTCCGACGAGCGTGCGGTAGTGCTCGCCGGACGCTGCTGCGAGGCGATACCAGTCCTCGTCGGGCGTGCCGATCGTCTCGGGCGAGAGGATGCCCGCGCCCGCGTCGGTTGCGCGGGAGCGGTCGTGCCGGTCGACCAGCGCGGTCGCGATGCCCATCCCCGCGAGCTCGTAGGCAAGTGCCGTCCCCACCAACCCGCCGCCGACGATGACGGCGTCGAACTGCTCGCTCGTCATGTGCTCGGGGCGTTCCGCCTCGTCCGGGCTCGGCTGCCACCTCCGTACGACGCGAGGTCAACGAGGAACGCGAGAATCACGAGGAACCAACCGAACCCCGTCACGCCCGAGCGCGGCGCGTACACAGCGGTCCACGCCAGGGTCGTCCAGGGCAGGAAGAGGAAGCCGAGCAGGCCGACCCAACCCGAGTTGAACGCGATCGTCATGCGATCGCTGAACGCCCAGAGGAGGAACAGCACCAGCCGTGGCGACACCATCGCCAGCAGCACGAGGATGCATCCGCACATGGGCCGTCATTCTGCCGCGCCGGGCGGCATCGTGCCCCAGGGCACCCGCTGTTACGAGGCCAGCGTGTAGTCCCGCTGCCGCACGACGCGGCCGTCGGGGCCGTGCACCTCGAGCCGCACGTGGTCCCGCCGTGCGGTCCGCGCTGCCTTGAGCTCCGCGAGCTCCCGGCTCGGGTGGATCGACGAGATGCGGCTCGCGCCGTACCGCTCGACGACCCACTCGTCGCCGCGGCTGCGCACGATCACCGCCGCCTTGCGACGCTCCGAGCGCGCACGGCGCTGTTGCCTGACGCGGCGATCGGCGATCGAGATGGGAGCCGTATCCGGTCGTGGTGGCGCGGGCGGCACGTGCCAGTCCCGGCCCTCCACCGGGCCACTGGCAGGCAGGGTCTGCGCGGGCTCCTCCACGATGCGGTGGACGTCGGACCCGGCGGGCACCGTCGTACGCGGCCTCGACAGCTTCGCGGCGACGTCGAGCCTGCGGTCCGAGCCGTCGGGCTCCGCGTCAATGACGGTGGTCGCCGCAGGCGTGAGCCACGGTGTGGCATCCGGCGGTGGTTGCGCGGGCAGCGGTACGGGAGCGGTCGGAGCAGGAGGCGGAGCGGACGGCACGGTCACCGGCTCGGGAGGAACGGTCACAGGCTCCGACGAGCCGACGTCGTGCGCGGACACCGGGTCCTGTGACGTCACGCTCGCAGCCTCGGCGGCGGTCTCGTCGGGCTCGAGCACCACGTCCGGCGAGCTGGTCGCCTCGATGTCGAGCACCACCTCGGGCGCGCCGCTCCCGCCGGCCGCTCCGCCGAGCAGGAAGGCGTCGGTCCCGTTGGCAAGGGCAGGGGCGCGCCGAGCCCAATGGTGCGGACTCGTGCGCCGGAACGCGAGCCACAACGCTCCGACGACCACCACGAACGCGAGCAGGTCAGCGAAGAACAACATGCCCTTCAGCATTCCGGGGACCTCCGAGGGGGGAAGTGTGCATGCTCTCGGCTCGTCTCCCTATCGGTAGGACCGCGCACGGACCGAAGTCGCGACCTCGGGGTGTCACGGTGTGTTCTCGGAGGCCCACTGAGGGTGACAAGCCTCAGTAGCGTACAAAATCTTTAAAAGATGTAAATAGCCCAGGCGAAAAAATTCTCGCCGTGCGCCTCGACGCCCTGTCGCACGCGGCGAGACGCTAGGGCGGAGCCGCACCGAAGTGCGCGCGGGCAGCAATTCGGTCACGCGTTCTTCGGGATCTCTCGGAAAGGCGCACCTTTGTTCGGGTCCGGCTCCTTGGGGAGGCCGAGCACGCGCTCGCCGAGGATGTTGCGCTGCACTTGGTCGGTCCCGCCGTAGATCGACGGGCCCGGCGAGAACAGGATCGACTCCTGGAGCATCCCGCCCCCTCGGGAGTCCTTGCCCATGATCATCGTGTCGGGTCCGAGGATCTGGCTGCCCACCGAGCGGTTCAACCGCAGCATGTCCGACATCATGAGCTTGGCGATGTTCGGCGCCCCTGCGCTCGCCCGGCCGGAGCGGGCCCGCAGCGACGAGAACTTCCCGATCTGTTGGAGGGAGTAGAGCTTGGCGATCCCCTGCCGGACGACCGGGTCGCCCTCCTTCCCCGTCTCCTGGGCGAGCTTGATGAGCTGCTGGGCCATCCCCAGGCCGCCTCCACCGGTCCCGCCGGTCCGCACGGTGCCGGCGACGTCGCCGATCCGCACGTCGAGCTGGCCCGCTTTCGGGCCCGGGAACGCCGACCCTGCCGCGCCGCTCCCGCCGCTGCCGAGGCCGGCGCGCTCGGCCGCCAACGTGGTGTTCGCCACGGCCCAGCCGTTGTCGAGACCGCCGATCAGGTTCCAGTCAGGAACCCGCGCGCCGTCGAGGAAGACCTCGTTGAACATCGCCCGCCCGGTCATCTCACGCAGAGGCCGGATCTCGATCCCGGGTTGGTCCATGTCGATCGCGAAGTAGGAGATCCCGGCGTGCTTGGGCGCCTCGGGATTCGTGCGGGCGATCAGCATCCCCATGTTGCAGAGCTGCGCGGTGGAGGTCCACACCTTCTGCCCGCTGACGACCCACTCGTCGCCGTCGCGCTCGGCCTTGGTCTGGAGGCCGGCGAGGTCGGAGCCGGCACCCGGCTCGCTGAACAGCTGGCACCAGCCGTCCTGCCCGTTCAGAATCCGGGGGAGCCAGAGATCCTTCTGCTCACGGGTCCCGTGCGCGGCGATCGTCGGACCGGCGAGCAGGTACCCCAGGCCGGCGGGCGGGCCGGCGGCACCGGCGTTGCGCAGCTCCTCGTTCACCACGTTGGCGAGCTGGCGGCTGTAGCCCTTGCCGAAGGCGTCCTCCGGCCACGCCGGGGCCGCATATCCGGACTCGAAGAGCCGCTCCCACCACTCGGCGACGGTCAGGTCCGGGTCCCAGTTCGCCGCGATCCACGCCCGTACCTCGTCGCGGACGCTCTCGGTGGTGATGACGGCCATCAGACGCTCTCCGGGTCCAGGAGCTCGAGCACGCGCTCGGACGGCCGCGCGATCACTGCTCGGTCGCCGCGGAAGATCACGGGGCGCTCCATCAGCTCGGGATGCTCGAGCAGGACGTCGACGACCTGCGCGGCGGTGACGTAGTCGTCGGCGCTGAGGCCCAGCTCCTCGAACCTCTTGTCCTTGCGCACGAGGTCGGCAGGCGGGTTGGGAATCGACGCCACGATCCGCTCGACGGTCGCGCGGTCGGGCGGTGCCTTGAGGTACTCGACGACGTCGGTACTCACGCCGCGGTCCGAGAGGATCTCGAGCACGCCGCGCGACTTGCTGCACGAGGGATTGTGGAAGACCAGGAGCTTCTCCATACGGCCCAGGCTACCCATCCTTCGCGTTGCGGAGCTTGTCGAGCTCGGCACGCAAGGTCGCGACCTGCTGCTCGAGCACCGCGACGCGCGTCTCGAGCAAGGACGGTGGCCGAGCGTCGCGGATCGCGGCACGCGCGACCGGGTCCGAAGTGGTCTCGTCGGCGTCGGGACGGAGCACGGTCGCGACGCGCGCCTCCTTCTGCCCGGGATCTCGTCGGAGTCGGCGGACGAGCGGCTCGTCGCGGCTGATCATCCGATCGATGGACTCCTCGATCGTCGCGAGATCCTCGAACCGGTGCAGCCGCTCGGTCCTGGACTTGAGCTCTCCCGGCGTCTGGGCGCCGCGGAGCAGGAGCACGCAGAGCACGGCGAGGTCCGGATCGTGGAGCTGGAGCTCCTCGTCGAGGGCGTGGCGGTGCTTGATGACGCGACTCCCGGGATACACGCCCCGGCGCGCGAGGCCGCGCTCGCGGAGCGCGTCGAGCGCCTGCTGGACCGTCTCCTCGCCGTAGCAGACGACAGGCGCACGATTGGTGCTCTGGTTGCAGGCCGTGACGACCGCGTTGACGGTCAGCGGGTAGACGTCCGGCGTGGTGCGCTGCTTCTCGAGCAGACAGCCCAGGACGCGCGCTTCCTCCGAGCTCAGCTGCACCCGGCGAGGTTACCGGCGCACCGCGCCATCACGTGCGTGCCGTTGACGGCGGGAACCCGACCTCTTCGCGCACGGCCCGCTCGAGCCGCGCCAGGTATTGACGGCGGTTGATCCCTTCTGCGCCGAGAGAGGCGAGATGGGGCGTCACCCACTGGACGTCGAGCAGCGACGCGCGACTCGACTCCAGGAGCCGCACGAGGGCAACGAGCGCGACCTTCGACGCGTCGGTGACGCGATGGAACATCGACTCACCCGCGAACAACCCGCCGATCGCGACGCCGTAGAGCCCGCCGGCGAGCACGCCGTCGCGCCACGCCTCCACGCTGTGCACCCAGCCGAGCCGATGCAGCTCGGTGTACGCGTCGATGAACGAGTCGTCGATCCAGCCGTTGGGGCGCCGCGGATCCGCGCATGCCCGGACGACCTCCTCGAACGCCGTGTCGACGCGCACCTCGAACCGCGGGAGCGCTCGCCGCAGCGAGCGCGAGATGCGCAGCCCGTTGAGCGGGATCACCCCCCTCGGATCCGGCGACCACCAGCCGAGCGGCCCGCGGCGGCCCAAGCGCATCGGGAACAAGCCCGACCGGTACGCGGCGAGCAGTGTTCCCGGTTCGAGGTCGGCACCGATCCCGCAGATGCCTTCGGCGTCCGCGCTCGACGGATCCGGGAGCTGCCAGCGACTCGGTGGTGGCTCGACCGGCACGCTGGAAGGGTCTAGCGGACCCCGATGGGAGCGGCGTCCGGTGTGAGCGGCGCCGGGAGATCGGTGCCGCCCATCAGTGCCCGGTCGACCGCCGCAGCGCACGAGCGGCCTTCCGCGATCGCCCAGACGATGAGGCTCTGGCCGCGGCCCATGTCGCCGCACACGAACACGCCGGGCACGTTCGTGGCCCAGGCGTCGTCGCGGGCGACGTTGCCGCGCTCGTTCAGCTCCACACCGAGGTCCTCCAAGAGCCCTGCGCGCTCAGGGCCGACGAAGCCCATCGCGAGCAGCACGAGCTCGCACGGCAGCTCGAACTCGGAGCCCTCGATCTTCTCGAAGGTCATCCGACCGTCGACGAAACGCTGCTCCACCTCGTGCGCAGCGAGCGCGCGCACCGCACCGTCGTCGTCACCGAGGAAGCGCTCCGTGTTCACCGCGAACACGCGCTCGCCACCTTCCTCGTGCGCGCTCGAGGTGCGGTAGATCATCGGCCAGGTCGGCCACGGGTTCGCGTCGGGACGGAGGTCGGGCGGCCTCGGCAGGATCTCGAACTGCTGCACGGATGCGCATCCGTGCCGGTGCACCGTGCCCAGGCAGTCGGCGCCCGTATCACCGCCGCCGATGATCACGACGTGCTTGCCGGTCGCTGGGAACGGATGCTCGCCGAGATCGCCTTCCCGGACCTTGTTCGACGGTGGAAGGAACTCCATCGCCTGGTAGATGCCGCTGAGCTCGCGCCCGCGGATCGGGAGATCGCGCCACGCGGTCGCGCCGCCGGCGAGGACGATCGCGTCGAAGTCGCGACGTAGCTCGTCCACGGGCACGTCGACACCGACGTTCGCGTTGACCCGGAACTCGGTTCCCTCGGCGGTCATCTGCTCGATGCGCCGCTCGAGATGGCGCTTCTCCATCTTGAACTCGGGGATGCCGTAGCGCAGGAGCCCGCCGATTCGATCGGCCCGCTCGAAGACCGTGACCGCGTGACCTGCGCGCGTGAGCTGCTGCGCGGCTGCGAGCCCGGCCGGGCCGGAGCCCACGACCGCGACGCGCTTGCCTGTCGTCTTCGACGGCACCACAGGCTCGACCCAGCCCTCGTCCCACGCGCGATCCACGATCGACACCTCGACCTGCTTGATCGTCACGGGGTCCTCGTTGATCCCGAGCACGCACGCGGCCTCGCACGGCGCCGGGCAGAGCCGTCCGGTGAACTCCGGAAAGTTGTTCGTCGCGTGCAGCCGGTCGATCGCATGACGCCACTCGTTGCGGTAGACGAGGTCGTTCCACTCGGGGATGAGATTCCCGAGCGGACAACCCGTGTGGCAGAACGGGATGCCGCAATCCATGCACCGCGCGGCCTGGTGCGTGAGCGCGTCCCGGGGGAACGGCTCGTAGACCTCGCGCCAGTCGCGCAGACGTAGCGGCACCGGGCGTCGGCGCGGCAGCTCGCGCCCGTACTTCATGAATCCCTGCGAGTCGGCCACGCGCGCTACCCGTGACTCGCGGCCATGATGGCCTCGTCGACCGAGAGACCCTTCTCCTCGGCGACGCGCGCCGCCTCGAGCACCCGCTTGTAGTCCTTCGGCATGACCTTCGCGAAGCGCCCGAGCTCTTGGTGCCAGTTGCGCAAGAGCGCCTCCGCCACGGCGGACCCCGTCGCCTGGAGGTGTGCGCGCACCGTCGCGCGCAGGAAGACGCGGTCTTCGTCGTCGAGCGGGTCGAGATCGACCATCTCACGGTTGAGGCGCGTGTAGAAGGTTCCGTCACGGTCGTGCACATACGCGATCCCGCCCGACATGCCGGCGCCGAAGTTGCGCCCGGTCGCGCCCAGCACCACAACGCGGCCGCCCGTCATGTACTCGCATGCGTGATCGCCGACTCCCTCGACCACCGCGGTCGCGCCCGAGTTGCGGACGCAGAACCGCTCGCCCACCACGCCGCGGAGGTAGGCCTCGCCTCCGGTCGCGCCGTACAGGATGACGTTGCCGGCGACGATGTTCTCCTCCGCGACGAGCGGCGCGTCGGTGGGCGGGTACAGGATGATGCGCCCTCCCGACAGGCCCTTGCCGAGGTAGTCGTTGGCGTCGCCCGCAAGGCGCAGCGTGATGCCGCGGGGAACGAACGCGCCGAAGCTCTGGCCTGCCGATCCGGTGAACGAGATCTGGATCGTGTCGTCGGGGAGGCCCTCGCCCCCGTACCGTCGCGTGACCTCGTAACCGAGCATCGTCCCGACGGTGCGGTTCACGTTGCGGATCGGCAGCTCGAATGCCACGGGCAGCCCCCGGTCGAGGGCGTCGTGCGCGAGCGCGATGAGCTCGACGTCGAGCGCACGGTCGAGACCGTGGTCCTGCGCCTTCGTGCAGTACATGTCCTGCACCGTCGCGTCGAACTCGGGGACGTGCAGGATCGGCGAGAGGTCGAGCCCCGACGCCTTCCAGTGCTCGATCGCCGCACGGGTGTCGAGCACCTCGGCATGGCCGATCGCCTCGTCGAGGGACCGGAAGCCGAGCTCTGCCAGCAGCTCACGCACCTCTTCCGCGACGAACTCGAAGAAGTTGACGACGAACTCGGGCTTGCCGGTGAACTTCTTGCGCAGCTCGGGGTTCTGCGTGGCGATTCCGACCGGGCAGGTGTCGAGATGACAGACGCGCATCATGATGCAGCCGCTCACCACGAGCGGCGCCGAGGCGAACCCGAACTCCTCGGCTCCGAGCAGTGCGGCGATCATCACGTCGCGGCCGGTCTTGAGCTGGCCGTCCGTCTGCACGACGATCCGGTCGCGCAGCCCGTTGAGCAGGAGCGTCTGCTGTGTCTCGGCGAGCCCGAGCTCCCACGGTGTGCCCGCGTGCTTGATCGACGTCAACGGCGAGGCACCGGTGCCGCCGTCGTGCCCCGAGATGAGCACGACGTCGGCGTGCGCCTTGCTCACGCCCGCGGCGACCGTGCCCACGCCGACCTCGGACACGAGCTTCACGTGCACCCGGGCGCGCGGGTTCGAGTTCTTCAGGTCGTGGATGAGCTGCGCAAGGTCCTCGATCGAATAGATGTCGTGGTGCGGAGGCGGGCTGATGAGTCCCACGCCGGGGGTCGAGTGCCGGGTCTGCGCGATCCACGGATAGACCTTGTGGCCGGGCAGCTGGCCGCCCTCCCCCGGCTTCGCACCCTGCGCCATCTTGATCTGGAGATCGTCGGCGTTCACGAGGTACTCGCTCGTCACACCGAACCGGCCGCTCGCCACCTGCTTCACCGCGCTGCGTCGCAAGTCGCCGTTGGGGTCGGCAACGTACCGGTCCGCGTCCTCGCCGCCCTCGCCGGTGTTCGACTTGCCGCCGAGACGGTTCATCGCGATCGCGAGCGTCTCGTGCGCCTCCTTGGAGATCGAGCCGTAGCTCATGGCACCCGTCGAGAAGCGCCTGACGATGTTGGAGACCGGCTCGACCTCGTCGAGGGGCACCGGATCGCGGTCACTCGCGAATGCGAACAGCCCGCGCAGCGTCGCCAGCTGCGCCGACTGCTCGTCGACCATCGAGGTGTACTGCTTGAAGATGTCGTACCGCCGGGTGCGCGTGGCGTGCTGGAGCCTGAAGACGGTGTCCGGATTGAACAGGTGGTACTCGCCTTCACGCCGCCACTGGTACTCGCCGCCGACCTCGAGCTCCCTGTGCGCGAGCTCGCTCGGCCGGTCCGGGTACGCGTGCGCGTGCCGCGCCGCGACCTCTGTCGCGATGACGTCGAGGCCCACACCGCCGAGCCGGCTCGTCGTCCCGGTGAAGTACTCGTCGACGAGCTCCTGGGAGAGCCCGATCGCCTCGAACACCTGAGCACCGCGGTACGACGCCACCGTCGAGATGCCCATCTTCGACATGATCTTCAGCACGCCCTTGCCGACCGCCTTGGCGTAGTTGCGCCTGCCCTCCCGCGCGCTCACGTGGAGCTGGCCCTCGCTGACCATGTCCCGGATGGCGTCGAAGACCAGGTACGGGTTGATCGCAGCAGCACCGAAGCCGAGCAACAGGGCGAAGTGGTGCACCTCACGGGCCTCGCCGGTCTCGATCACGAGGCCGACCTGGGTGCGCGTCTTCTCGCGGATCAGGTGGTGGTGCACGGCGGAGGTGATCAGGAGGCTCGGGATCGGGGCCTCGTCGGCGTTCGCGTAGCGGTCGGAGAGGATGATCAAGTTCGCCCCGCCCGCGATCGCGTCGCTCACGTCGCGGCGGATCCGCTCGATCGCCTGACGCAGACCCTCGCCGCCCTCCGCGACCCGGTACAGCGTGTCGACCGTGAACGGCTTGTAGCCGGGCACGGCGTTGTCCTCGTCGATGTACCGCAGCTTGGCGAGATCCTCGTTGTCGATGAGCGGGTGCGGCATCACGATCTGGCTGCACGATCCGGGACCCGGCGCGAGCAGGTTCGCCTCCGGTCCGATCGTGGCTCCGAGGCTCGTGACCAGCTCCTCGCGGATCGCGTCGAGAGGCGGGTTGGTGACCTGCGCGAACAGCTGCTGGAAGTAGTCGAACAGCGAGCGAGGACGATCCGAGAGCACCGCGACGGGCGTGTCGGTGCCCATCGACCCGATTGCCTCCGCGCCGCTGCGCGCCATCGGCAGGACCAGGATCCGCAGCTCCTCCTGCGTCCAACCGAAGAGCCGGCCTTGTTCCACCTGGGACGCGTGCACCGGCGTGAGGACCGTGCGCGGCGGAAGGTCGTCGAGATGGACGAGGCCGCCGTCGAGCCAGCTCCGGTACGGGTGCTCGGTGGCAAGCGTGCGCTTCAGCTCGTCGTCGTCGACGATCCTGCCCTGCTCGGTGTCGACGAGGAACATACGTCCCGGCTGCAGCCGACCCTTCTTGACGATCGTCGCCGGGTCGACGTCGAGGACGCCGACCTCGCTCGCCATGATGACGAGCCCGTCGGAGGTGACCCAGTACCGGGAGGGGCGGAGGCCGTTCCGGTCGAGCACCGCACCGATGACGGTCCCGTCGGTGAACGCGATCGAGGCGGGCCCGTCCCACGGCTCCATGACACACGAGTGGAACTCGTAGAACGCGCGCTTGTCCGCGCTCATCGTCTCGTGGTTCTCCCACGCCTCCGGGATCATCATCATCACGGCGTGGGGAAGGCTGCGGCCGCCGAGGTGCAGGAGCTCGAGGACCTCGTCGAAGGACGCGGAGTCGGAAGCCTCGGGGGTGCAGATCGGGAAGATGCGCTCGATGTCGCCCGGGAACAGGTCGGAGGCGAGCAGCGCCTCCCGCGCACGCATCCAGTTGCGGTTGCCCTTCAGCGTGTTGATCTCACCGTTGTGGGAGAGATACCGGTACGGGTGCGCGAGCGGCCAGCTCGGGAACGTGTTCGTCGAGAACCGGGAGTGCACGAGCGCGAGCGCGCTCTCGACGCGCTCGTCTCCCAGCTCGGGATAGAACTGCTCGAGCTGCGGTGTGGTGAGCATCCCCTTGTAGACGATGGTGCGGCACGAGAGGCTCGGGAAGTACACGCCCTCGACCTCGTGCTCGATCCGCTTGCGGAGCATGTACACGTGCCGTTCGAGGCGGAGCCCCGAGAGACCCGGGCCGGACACGAACAGCTGACGGAAGCTCGGCATCGCAGCCGCCGCCGACGCACCGAGCATCGACGTCTCGGTCGGGACCGCGCGCCATCCGAGGACGTCGAGGCCCTCGTCCGCGGCGATCGTCTCGATCGCGTCGACCGCCTTCGCGGCATCCGGTGCGAGGGCGGGCAGGAACGCGATCCCGGTGGCGTACGAGCCCGCCGGCGGCAGCTCCACGCCCTGCTCGGCGAGCAGGTCCCGGTAGAAGCGATCGGGCACCTGGATGAGGATCCCGGCACCGTCGCCGGTGTTGACCTCGCAACCCGAGGCGCCGCGG
>DATBHZ010000030.1:0-54128 GCA_036557185.1 Acidimicrobiia bacterium
CCCCGAAGATCGTCCACCACTGTGATCGAGGCGCCCGGGAGCTCGCGGGCTCGGTGCGTATGCTCTCCCCGGTGTTCACGCCGGGAGCCCGTCGCTGATGGCAGCTGCGCTCTCGCCGGGTGAGTACCTGCTCGGCGCGGCAACCACGGTCGCCATCGTCGGCTCCCTCGGCTGGGGTGCGCACAGGCTCTGCGCGGGCCTCCTTCCGGGATGGCGCGGCATCCCTGTGCGGCTGGCAGAGCTGGTCGTGTTCCTCGCAGCGCTGCTCGGCGCCGCGCTGATCGTAGGTTCGTTCGGATGGCTCACCAGAGGCTGGGTCACCCTGGCCTGCGTGCTCGTAGGGCTCGGGATGGGCTTGCTCGGTACGAGGCTGCGGCTCACTCCGATTCCCCTGGAGCCGTCACCCCCGGTACGACGCGAGCACGCGATCGTCGCGGTCTGCGGTGTCGCGCTCGTGTCGGCACAGTGGATCAGCCACACGGTCGCGACCTGGGGCGTCGGGATGACCGAGGGCGACACCCTCTGGTACCACGGCAGCTTCGCGGCGAGGTTGGTGCAGCTGGGAAGGGTTGATGTGCTCCCCGGCGTCGGGCCCGAGGCGCAGCGGTTCTTTCCGATCAACACCCAGCTCCTCCACGCCGTGGCCTTCCTGCCGTTCGGTCGTGACCTGCTCTCCCCGGCGGTGAACCTACTGTTCTTCGTGATCGCGCTGCTGGCAGCGTGGTGCATCGGCCGGACGCGCGGGCTCGGACCGCTCTGCGTGCTCGGCGCGGCGCTGGTGCTCGGTCTGCCGACGATTGCCGGGACCCAACCCGGCCAGGCGACGAACGACGTTGCGTGCGCCGCGCTGCTCCTCGCCGGTGTCGCGCTCGTGATCGAGGGCAGCACCTACGCCGCTCCCGCGGCGATCGCGGCCATTGCCGGCGGGCTGGGTGTCGGCACGAAGCTCACCGTGGGCCTGGCCGTGGGGCTGCTGGTCCTCGGCGTCGTGGTGTTCGCGCTCCGCGACCGCAGACCATGGACGGCGTTGATCGCCTGCGTCGCTCTGCTGGGGTCGAGCGTGTACTGGTTCGCGCGCAACTGGGCACTGCTCGGCACCCCGCTCCCGTGGGCGCACATCACCATCGGCCCGCTGCATCTCGACCAGACGGCCCAGCTCCCGAAGAAGAGCGCGATCGCGAACTATCTGACCGACGGTCACGTGATCAACCACGTCTGGATACCGGGCCTGTTCGACACGCTCGGCCCGCTGTGGCCGGTCGTCCTCCTCGGGATCGTCGCGGGGCTCGTCGTGACGATCGCACCGCGCCGGACGCGCCTGGAGCGCCTCGCAGGTCTCGTCGCGTGCGCGGCCGCGTTCGAGTTCCTGGTCACGCCCTACGTCATGGAATTCGGCGGTGGGCTCTTCACCGCGACCGTGCGCTACGGCGCGCCGATCTTCCTGCTCGGCATCACGCTGATGCCGCTGGGGGTGTGCGCGGAGCGTTGGACCAGCCTCTGGACGCGCGCGCTGTGGGTCGTGATGGCGGCGATCATGATCGTCAACGCACTCCGGCCGCTGCGCGCGCGGCTCGCACCGTGGGCGACGCAGGACCTCGGTGTGGCGCTGCTCGTCGGGTTCGTGGTGCTGGCCGCCGGTACTGCGCTCGTGCTGGGCATGGTCACGCCGCGCTGGTCGTGGCGCGCGCTCGCGGTCGTCGCCGTCGGTGCACTCGTGATCGTCGCCGGCCTGGGCTGGTTCGTGCAGCGCCACTACCTCTCGCGTCGATACGTCGATGCGGGGATCGACCTCGACGCAGTCGACGCGTACCTCCAGCGCGGCGGGTTCGGCCGCGTGCTGGTCGTCGGGACGATCCAGTACTACCCGCTCTTCGGTGCGGACTTCGGGAACGAGCTCATCGTGCCGAAGGAGCCGCGCCACGGCACGCCTTTGGAGCGCTGCAAGGAGTGGCGGCGAACCTTGACGAAGGCGAACGCGGACTACCTCGTGTACGGACCGCGGGGAGGTCTCGACATCACGCCGCGCTCGTGGGCGCTCACCGATCCCGCGTTGCGTCCCGTCGTGGTCGAGCGCAACGGCGGAGCGCTCTACAGGATCGAAGGGCCGCTCGCCCCCGCCGGTTGCAAGGACGCGGTGGGCGCGCTCTGAGCAACGCTCGCGCGCTGTGCACAAGTTGACGTTGGCGTCACCAAAGCGGTAACAAATCGCCCGATGCCGGCGACCGAGCGAGTCTTCGAAGACGTGCGGGAAGGCGACGAGGCGCCCGAGTTCTCGACCGAGCTCACGCGTACCGACCTCGTCCAATACGCGGGTGCTTCGGGCGATTTCAACCCGATGCACCACGACGAGGTGAGCGCGCAGGCGTCCGGGCTCCCCAGCGTGTTCGGTCACGGGATGTACACCGCCGGGATCCTCGCCAAGGCGATCACCGACTACGTGGGCGTCGGCAACCTGCGGCTCTACAAGATCCGCTTCACGAAGCAGACCTGGCCCGGCGAGCAGCTCACGACGCACGTCAAGGTTGAGCGGAAGTACGAAGAGAGCGGCGAGCACCGCGTCGACCTCGACTGCTCCGTCACCAACGCCGACGGCGAGGCGAAGCTCACCGGGGTCGCGGTCGCCGCCCTGCCCTCGAGAGGCTGAGCCGGCATGGCTGCCATGCGCTTCGACCTCCCGTCCCCGGAGCACGACACCCAGCCCTTCTGGGATGCGACCAAGGAAGGCCGGCTCCTGATCAAGCACTGTGCCGACTGCGGGCGCTACCACTTCTATCCCCGCACCTTCTGCCCGTACTGCTGGAGCGAGAACGTCGACTGGGCGGAGGCGAGCGGCAAAGCGACCCTCTACACGTGGTCGATCGTGCGCCAGAACGACCTTCCGCCGTGGCCCGAGCGCGTGCCGTACGTCGCTGCCGTCGTCGACCTCGCGGAGGGCCCGAGGATGATGACCAACGTCGTCGACTGCGACTTCGACGATCTCGAGATGGGGATGGAGCTGACCGCCGTCTTCCACCCGACGAGCGACGACGTGACCATCGTGCAGTTCCGTCCTGCGAAGGCTGCATGACGCCGCCGGAATCGGACTGGAGCTTCCCCTTCGAGGAGCAGCTCCACGAGGTCTTCCCGTCGCTGCACGACGCGCAGTCGTCGTGGCTGAGCCAGATCGACTCGCTCCGAGCGCCGGACCGCAAGACCCACGAGCTGATCCGTCTCGCGTGCACCGTGAGCTTGCGCAACCCTGCCGGCATCCACCGTCATGCGCAGCTCGCGCGCGAGGTCGGTGCCGAGTGGGACGAGGTGCTCGGCACGATCATGCTCACGGTCCCCGCGTTCGGCCTCCTGGCGGCGGTGGAGGCGATGCCGTTCGCACGTGAGGGATTCGACGCCGCACAGCTCCCGGAATCGGACTGAGACGGCAACGTGTCGGTCCCGTTTCGCATCCTGCCGCGCGTCACCGACCAGAACCGGCACTTCTGGGAGGGTGGCCGCGACGGCAAGCTGCAGTTCCTGCGATGCGACAAATGTGGTTACTACATCCACCCGCCGACGCCGATCTGCCCGCGCTGTCATTCCAAGTCGCTCTCGGTGACGCCGGTCTCGGGTGACGCGGCGCTGTACAGCTACACCGTCAATCACCAGGCGTGGATGCCGGGACCCGAGCTGCCGTACGTCGTCGCCATCGTCGAGCTCCCCGAGCAGGAAGGTCTGCGGCTCACGACCAATCTCGTCAACTGCGACCTCGACGCGATCGCGATCGGCATGCCCGTCCGGGTCACCTTCGAGAATCACGACGACGAGGTGTGGATCCCGCTGTTCGAGCCCGCGGAGCAGCGATGAGCGCACTCACACGCGACGAGCTGACGATCGAGCGCCGCGCAGTGATCAGTGGTGTCGGTCAATCCGACATCGGGCGCCGCCTCTACCGCGACCCGCTCGAGCTCACGCTCGATGCCTGCCTCGCGGCGATCGACGACGCGGGTCTCACCACCGCCGACATCGACGGCATCTCGACGTATCCCGGCCCGATGGCCACGCCTCCGGGATTCAGCGGTGCGGGCGCGGTCGACGTGCACGACGCACTGCGTCTCGAGGTCGGCTGGTGGAACGGCGGCATCGAGCTGCCGGGCCAGCTCGGCTCCGTGGTCGATGCGTGTCTCGCTGTCGCGGCCGGGCTCGCGACCCACGTCCTCTGTTTCCGGAGCGTGTGGGAGGGGAGCGCGCAGGGCGACCAGGGCCGTGCCTCGACGATGCCCGGTGGGGGAGGCGGCGGAGGCGGCGGCGGGTTCCGCGCGTCCGGTTTCATGGAGTGGACGCTGCCGTTCACTGCGCCGTCCGCGGCCGTCTGGATCGCGATGATGGCGCAACGCCACTTCTACGAGTTCGGCACCACGCGTGAGCAGCTCGCGCAGATCGCCCTCAACGCGCGCAAGAACGCCGGCGTCAACCCGAAGGCGATCTACCGCGATCCGATGACGATGGACGACTATCTCAACGTCCGGATGGTCTCGAGCCCGCTCTGCCTCTACGACTGCGACGTGCCGTGCGACGGTGGAACCGCCGCGATCGTGTCGCGCGTCGACACCGTCGACGACCTTCGGAAGCCTCCGATCCAGGTCGAGGCGGTCGGGACGGCTCTGCGCGGCAGGCCGAGCTGGGACCAGTTCGACGATCTCACGACGATGGCGTGCCGCGACGCCGGAGCGCAGCTCTGGGCGCGCACGGACCTGACGCCGGGCGACGTCCAGCTGGCGGAGATGTACGACGGCTTCTCGTTCATCACGATGGCGTGGCTCGAGGCCATGGGCTTCTGCGGCAGGGGCGAGTCCGGCCCGTTCGTCGAAGGCGGGGAGCGGATCGCGCGCGACGGCGTGCTGCCGCTCAACACGCACGGCGGGCAGCTGAGCGCCGGCCGGCTGCACGGGTACGGCTTCCTGCACGAGGCGTGTGTGCAGCTCTGGGGCGAGGCGGGCGAGCGTCAGGTGCCGGGCGACCCCGAGGTCGGCGTGGCGTGCGCCGGCGGCGGCCCGCTCGCAGGCGCACTCCTCCTCACCCGCCACCGCTGAGCCCACCTGACCGGGCGCAGTTAGCCTCGCACCGTGCCTCGCCAGGGTCGGCGTCGCTCGTTCGCGACCATCCTCCTCCTGATCCTCGGGGTCGCGCTCGTCGTACGCGTCGCGTTCGTCGTGTTCGTGGCGCGCGACGACAACCACTTCTACGACGCCGCGTACTACGAGCTCCAAGCGCGCACGATCGCCGACGGCCACGGCTACACGGACCCGTTCCAATACCTCCCTGGGCATCCGCACCGAGCGCTTCCTTCAGCGCAGCACCCGCCGTTGACGGTCCTCGCGCTGGTACCCGTGGCCTGGATCGGCAACGAGCTGGGCGTCACCGACAAGACGTCGCAGACTGCGATGCGCATCGAGATCGCGCTCGTCGGGCTGCTCGGCGTCGCGCTGATCGGGCTGCTCGGCCGTGAGGTGGCCGGCGACCGCACGGGGCTCGTGGCCGCGGGGATCGCAGCGGTGTATCCCTACCTCTGGGTCAACGACGGCCTCATCATGTCGGAGGCGTTCGCGGTCGTGCTCGTGACCGTCGCAATGCTCCTGACATTGCGGATCGCCAGCGGCCCGACACTCTGGAAGGCGCTCGCGTTGGGCCTCGTGTGCGGGCTCGCCGCGCTCGCGCGTGCCGAGCTCATCCTCCTCGCGCCTCTGTTCGGCATCCCGCTGCTCTGGGCGTTCCGCGGCGTGCCGTGGGGGCGGCGACTTGCAGCGGTGGCGCTCGTGGGTGCGGGGACGGTCGCGGTCCTGGCGCCGTGGATCGGCTACAACCTGAGCCGCTTCCAGGACCCCATCTTCGTGTCGACCAACGACGGCATCGCGCTCCTCGGCTCGAACTGCCCTTCCGTGTACCGCGGCGGCGGGACAGGGCTGACCGATCTGAGCGGGTGCATCCCCAAGAACCCGCCGAAGGGCGACGACTCCGTCGCGTCGACCGTGTACCGGCACCGTGCCACTCACTACATGCGTGATCACGCCGGACGGCTGGTCGCCGTGGAGCTCGCGCGCATCGGGCGCGACTGGGGTGTCTTCCGTCCCGGCGACATGCTGTCCTTCGGTGTCAACGAGGGGCGTCCGAGGTGGGTGACGGGCCTCGGGATGGTCGTCTACTACCCGCTGGTGCTGCTCGGCATCGCCGGTGTCGTGCTGCTCCGGCGACGAAAGATCCGGCAGTGGCCATTGCTCATGCCGCCGCTCGTGGTCACCGTTGCAACCGTCGTGTCGTTCGGTCAGACACGCTTTCGAGTGCCGGCCGAGCCCAGCATCGTGGTGCTCGCCTCGGTCACGATCGTTGCCATCGTGTCGCGCTGGTGGCCCGGCGAGCAGGCGGCAGCGGATCAGGCAGATTCAGCGCCCGCACCTTCGAGCGCGATCGAGGCGAGCTCCTCCAGCTGATCGCTCGCGCCGCCTGCAATGTGCTGCAGGGTGAGCAGGCGCTTGTAGTACAGGTGGATGTCGTGCTCCCAGGTGAATCCGATGCCACCGTGCACCTGGATGGCCGACGCGCCGACCTGGTACAGGCCGTCGGAGGCCGCCGCGAGCGCGAGTGTCGTCGCGCGATGGCGCTCGCCGGCATCGGCCGCGTCGCAGGCCCAGCAGGCGTAGTAGCCCGCGGCTCGGCTCAGCTCGACGGCTCGGAGCATGTCTGCGCACAGGTGCTGCACCGCCTGGAACGATCCGATCGGCCGGTCGAATTGCCGCCGCGTCTTCGCGTACTCGACCGCGATGTCGAGCGCTCGTGATGCCGCGCCGACGCCGTCGACCACCATCGCGACACGCGTGCGGTCGACGGTCGCCGCGAGAGCACCGAGCGTGTCGTCGCCCGCGAGCCGTCTGGCCGGCGCAGCGTCGAAGGTGACGGTCGCCTCCTTGCGCGTCCCGTCGACCGTCGGCGCGGGCGTGCGGCGCACGCCGAGAGCGCGCGCGTCCACCTCGAACAGACCGAGCGCGCCGTCGGCGTCGCGCCCGCTGACGACGAGCACGTCCGCTCCTGCACCGTCGGCCACGTGCACCTTCTCGCCGGTCAGCGTCGTCTCCGTGCCCGAGCCGGCCGCCTCGACCGACGGTGCTTGCCAAGCCGCTCGACGTCCCGCCTCGTAGATCGCGAGCGCGCCGACCCGCGCCCCGGACGCCAGATCGGGCAGGAGCCGCTCCTGATCCTCCGCGCTCCCGGCGAGCGCCACCGCGCTCACCGCTCCGACCGCGCTCGAGGTGAACGGGCCGGGATGGACCGCGCGCCCGAGCTCCTCGAGCACCGTGGCCATGTCGACCATGCCCATCCCTGCGCCGCCGTACGGCTCGGGCGCGAGCAGGCCCGTCACCCCGAGCTCGGCGAGCCCGTTCCAGACCGCATCCGTCGTGCCGCGCTCGTCGTCGAGCATCGATCGGACGTACGTGGTCGGTGCGCGGTCGGCGAGGAAGCGCCGGACGCTGTCGCGCAGCATCTCCTGGTCGGCGGAGAATTCGAAGTCCACGCAGCGGTCCCTCCCGGTCGACGCGAGGTGCGCGATGGCGCGGTCGACGTTTCCTGACGCCAATGTCAGGGAACGGACGATAGCGGGTACCGTGGCGCGCATGCGATTGCGGTACGGCGAGGAAGAAGAGGCGTTTCGCGCTGATCTGGTGCGCTGGCTGGAGGACAACGTGCCGCCGCGCGACGTCCTGCGTCAGACCAAGCGTTCGAGCGCCGACATGCCCCCGTGGGCGCGCGACTGGCAGCGCACGCTGTTCGACGCGGGATGGCTGGTACCGGGGTGGCCGCCGGAGCTCGGCGGTCGCAACGCGACGCCGGTGCAGCAGATGATCTACTTCGAGGAGATGTCGCGGCGCGAGATCCCGCGCAGCCTGAACCCGCAGGGCCTCGGCATCATCGCCCCGTCGATCCGGGACTACGGCACCCCGGAGCAGATCGAGCGCTTCCTGCTCCCGACGTTGCGGGCCGAGATCGCGTGGTGCCTCGGCATGAGCGAGCCAGGGGCCGGCAGCGACCTCGGGAGCCTGCGCACCCGCGCGGTGCTCGACGGCGATCACTTCGTGATCAACGGCCAGAAGGTGTGGACGTCCGGCGCGCACCATGCCGACTGGTGCCTGTGCTTCGTGCGTACCGACCCGGACCTTCCCAAGCACAAGGGCATCAGCGCGCTGATCGTCGACATGCGGACGCCGGGCGTCGAGGCGCGTCCCTTCCCTGAGCTCAGCGACCCGGAGTTCATGGATTTCAACGAGGTCTTCTTCACCGACGTCGTCGTCCCGCGCGCAGCGCTGCTCGGCGAGCTGAACCACGGTTGGCCCATCACGCAGGGCTCGCTCGCGCACGAGCGTGCGATGCTCTGGATCGACTACGCGTACAGCCTGCAGCGGGCCCAGCGAGTGCTCGTCGAGCTCGGGAGCGAGCGACGAGCGGACGGCAGCCGTATCGGCGACGATCCGGTGTTCCGCGACCAGGTCGCGACGACCGCGATCGACGTGCAGGCGCTCATGTGCATGGGCTACCGCGGCTTCGCGAAGTTCATGGCGGGCAAGTCGGCGCCCGAGCACTCACTGTTGAAGCTGTTCGGCAGCGAGAGCCTGCAGCGCACCCTGTACGCGGGCTTCGAGGCGCAGGGCCCGCGGGCGCTCGAGACCGGCCGCCTGGGCCCGCCGATGTGGCGCGAGGGCTCCTGGCCGGTCCAGTGGATGCGGTCCTTCGGGGGCACGATCCCCGGCGGGACGAGCGAGATCCAGCGCAACATCATCGCCGAGCGCGTCCTCGGCCTCCCGCGGCGATGAGCGGCGAGCGCGACCTTTCGGGCGAGGAGATCGCCCGGATGCAGACGCCGCTCTGGGAGCAGGCCAAGGCGGCGATCGACCGCGGCGATGCGGACGGTGCCAAAGCGGCGATCGATCGCGCGGTCGCGCAGTGGGCGAGCCGGAAGGACTACTCGATCAACTGGATCACGAGCCTGCTTAGCTTCGTCGCCGAGGAGCTGGGGGAGGACGCGGTGGAGCGCGCGCTACGCGCGACCGGTGACCAGTACGTCCGGCCGATACGAGCGTCCGGTGGAGAATGGTCGAGCTTGCCTGCCGCAGCACGCGCCAAGGTGATCGCGCGCTCGATGTTGAGCAACATGGGCGAGGTCGAGGTCACCGAGGACGACGAGAAGATCGAGCTCGCGTTCCGTTGCGGCACCGGAGGGAAGCTGATCGACGAGGGGCGCTACGAGGGTGAGCACGCGTACGCGACGCTGCGCGAGCGGTCGGGCCGGACCTTCATGCGCTCGGAGCTTCCCGTGTACTGCGCGCACTGCAGCGTGAACAACGAGATCCAGCCCATCGAGTGGGGCGGCGCGCCCACGACCGTCGAGCACCCGCCCGAGCGCCCGGGGGAGCGTTGCGTACACCACGTCTACAAGGACGTGTCGCGGATCCCCGACGACGCCTACCGGCGCGTCGGCAAGGAGCCACCCGCGGGCCGCTAGACGGCCAGGACGCGGCGCAGGCCTTCGTCGAGATCCACCTTGGGCCGCCAGCCGGGCGGCGGGGATGAGACGGTCCAGTCGGTGAGCATCTCCCGCGGGCGGGAAGGTCGCACGCCCCATCGCACGTCGACGGTCTGACCCGCGGCGCGCTCGACAGCGGCGACGAGCCCGCGGAGGTCGACGTGAGCGCCCGACGTCGCGCCGAACGTGGAGCCGGAACCGGCCTCGGCGGTCGCAACGATGGCCTCGACCGCGTCGTCGACGTAGATCAGGTCGATCAGCTGGGTGCCGTCGGTCATCTCGAGCGTCGTGCCGTCGTGCACCGCCCGCGCGAGGAGCGGGACGAGCTTGGCGCGCGGGTCGTTCGGTCCGTAGGTGTCGGTGAGCTCCAGTGTCACCACGGGCAGCGCTTCGACCTCCGCATAGAACACCAGCAGATCGGCGAATGCCTGCTTGGTCGCGGCGTACAGCGAGACGGGGTTGTAAGGCGCCGCGTCGAAGTGCTGCCACACGGTGCCGAGGTTCACGAAGAGACACCCGCCGGCGCTGCTCACCGCCTGCGCGAGACGGTTGCCGAAGTGGATGTTGCCCTCGATCATCGGTGCGATGTCGGCGGGAACGTGCACGCCACGGAACTCGGTCGCGAGATGGAAGCAGACCTCGGGCCGGAGCTCGGCCACGAGCGCGATCAATCCGTCGACGTCTCCGGGATCCCGGCGGGCCCGCACGCCCGAGGGGAGGTCGGCGTCGTCGCGCCGTACGAGCGCGTCGACCGACCAGCCGTCGTCCGCGAGGCGGCGGACGAGGTGGCTGCCGACGAAGCCCGTCGCCCCGGTGATCAGCGCCTTGCGCGGCATGGCGGGCACCGTAGCGAAAGTCGGTGGATCGACTCAGGCGTCAGCTGCGGAGGACGACCCCGGGCTTCGCGGCGAGGCCAGCCTCGCGCGGCTCGCCGTCGACACGGATCGGCTCGCCGTTGACGATCGTGTGGATCATGCCGCTGGGGTGGTCCGCCGTCAGGCGTTCGCCGTTCGCCGGGAAGTCTCGGATGCGCCGCAGTGGCCCCGGGGCCACCGTGTCCGGGTCGAACACGGTGATGTCGGCTGCCATGCCCTCGCGGAGGATCCCGCGCCCGCCGTCGGCATCGTCGAGACCGAACACGCCCGCCGGCTCGCCGGTGAGCTTGTTCACGGCTCGCTCGATGGTGAGCACCGGCCGCTCGCGCACCCAGTTGCCGAGCAGGTCGGTGGGGAGGCAGGCGTCGCACAGCTGGCTCACGTGCGCGCCCGAGTCCGCGAGCCCGAGCAGCACACCCTCACGCCCGAGCAGCCACTCGATCGCGTCGGGGTCGTTGTTCGCTAGGACGCTCCGGAATCGGGTCTCGAGGTTCTCCTCGAGCGAGAGGTCGAGCATCACGTCGAGCGGTGTGCACCCGCGCTCCTTCGCGATGTCGACGACGCGCCGGTCGACCAGCTCAGGATGCTTCGACGTCTCGGCGACTTCGAGCGCGCCCCAGTTGGTGCGGAGGAACGCCTTCGTGTCCAGCTCCTCGATCGCGCGCTTGCGCCACACGGGGTCGGCGTAGCGCTCCTTGCGCTCTGTCTCGGAGAGCGCGATGAGCTCCGCGAACGCAGGCGCCATGTTGAACGTGAACGGCTCGCGCAGGTTCATCTGGAACATGAGGGGCCGCACGGTCACCTGCGGCCACACCTGGCCGCCCTTCGCTCTGGCAGCGTCGTTGTCGCGGATGATGTCCTCGTGCCACGGGAAGCCCTTCACCGTGAGCAGCGCGGTCCACGTGAGAGGGCGCCCGAGCTTGCGCTGGATGTCGTAGACGTCGGCGTGCTTGATCTTCTCGCCCGGGAGGAGCGCGGCGACACCCTTGCCGAGCTCGCCGAGTGGCGCGAGGAGAGCTTCGAGCTCGTCGCGGCTCGCCAGCCTGCTCGGAACCGGACGCCCCTTGTCGCCGCTGTGCGTGCCCGACGAGCTCGTCGCGAAACCCATGGCTCCCGCGTCGACGGCCTCGCGCACGACCTGTTGCATCGCGGCGAGCTCCTGGTCGGTCGGGAACTCGCGCTCGTAGCCGTCCTCGTCCATCACGAAGAGACGCACCGCCGTGTGCCCGACGTACACGCCGTAGTTGAGCGCCGTTCCATGACGCGCGACGGAATCCAGGTACTGGGGGAAGGTCTCGAAGTCCCAGGGGATGCCGGCGTTGAGCGTGTCGAGGTCCATGTCCTCGACGTGCTGGAGCGTGCGCGCGAGGAGCTCGCGGTGCTGCGGCCGGCAGGGCGCGATCGAGAAACCGCAGTTGCCCGCGACGACGCTCGTGACACCGTGGAAGCTCGACGGCGTGAGCGAGGAGTCCCAGAAGACCTGCGCGTCGTAATGGGAGTGGATGTCGATGAAACCGGGCGAGACCACCTGGCCGCTCGCGTCGAGCTCGGTCGTGCCGTCGAGCTTCGGGCCGATCTCACTGATCACCCCGTCGGTGACGGCGACATCCGACTGGTAACCCGGCTTCCCGGTGCCGTCGACGACGGTGCCGCCCCGGATGACGAGATCTGCGGGCATGGTGTCCCCCTTGTCGCTGACGCCGACGTTATTACGATGCGCGCATGCAGCTCACCTCTGGTGCCGATGGTGCGGTGACCCGCCTGCTCGACGTGGGCGAGGAGGGGCGTATCGGGGTGGCGCGCACGAGCGGATCGATCTCGGGGCGATGCGACGGGACGACCGCCTGGGTGCTCGTGGAGGGCGGTGGCGGCACGTTGCGAGTGGGGGAGGACGCCGTCGCGGTCGGCGGCCGTGGCGACGTGTTCGAGGAGGCCGGGTGGTCGGCTGCCGTCGCTCCCGGTGACGACTTCTCGCTCGACGGGCCGGTGCGCGCGACCGTCGTCTGGCGCGCCGAGAGCCGGCCCGCGCAGTCGCGGCTGATCCCGCCCGACGAGGTCGAGGACGAGCAACGCGGGGAGGGCGTGACGCTGCGGCGCGTCCGCACCTACATCTCGTCGGGTCCCCTGATCGTCGGCGAGACCCTCAACCCGCCGGGTCTGTGGTCGAGCTACCCGCCACACCGGCACGAGCACGAGGAGATCTACCTCTACCGATTCGACCCGCCGGACGGCTTCGGCCTCCAGATGAGGTCGGAGTCCGACGACGACGAGCGCGCGGTCGTCGTACGCGACGGTCGCATCGAGCGGATCACCTCGGGGTGGCATCCGGTCGTTGCCGCGCCGGGCGCGCAGCTGTACTACCTGTGGGCGCTCGCCGGTTCCTCTGACACGCTCGAGACCGAGTTCGACTCGCGGTACGGGTGACCACCGCGGTCCAATTGTTGACGTGAGCGTCAGGTTCCGGCGAGGCTTGGCCCATGGCGGAGAACGTTCCGGAACGCATGCGAGCGGCGGTCTACAAGGGTGACCGGCGGGTCGAGGTCGAGGACTACCCGCTGCCGCCGGTCGGCGCCGACGACGTCCTCCTCGAGATCAGCCACTGCGGCGTCTGCGGGTCCGACATCCACTTCGTGCTCGAGGGCTGGGGCAGGCCGAACTCGGTCGGCGGGCACGAGTTCACCGGCACGGTCGCGCAGGTGGGCGCCAACGTGCGCGATTGGAAGGTCGGGGACCAGGTCGTGGGCGGCCCGACCGTGCGGTGTGGCGAGTGCGAGTTCTGCCGCGCAGGGCGGCCGAACCTCTGCGTCGGCCGCGGCAACGTCGGCGAGGGCTCGACGTTCCAAGGCGCGTTCGCCGACTACATGCGTGTCCCGCAGGGAGAGCTGCTGCGACTGCCCGACGGCGTGAGCCTCCGCCACGCGGCCTTGACCGAGCCGCTCGCCGTTGCGCTGCACGGGATCACGCGCTCGGGAGTCCGGCCCGGCGACCGGGTCCTGGTGACCGGCGGAGGGCCCATCGGGTCGCTGAGCATCGCCGCGCTCGTGCACCGAGGCATCGAGGACATCGTGCTCAGCGAGCCTTCCGAGGTCCGCCGCGAGCTGGGAACGCGACTCGGCGCGAGGACGATCCGGCCGGAAGAGCTGCACGTCCCCGCGTCGCCGAACGAGCTCGTCGACGAGCCGTTCCACGCCGTGCTCGAGTGCTCGGGCAGCAACAAGGCCATGGAGGTGGGGCTCGCGCAGCTCCGCCGGACCGGAACGCTCGTCCTCGTGGGCGCCGGCATGCGGTTCCCGCGGCTCGATCCGAACCGGATCCTGCTGAACGAGCTCAGCATCACCGGCGCGTTCTGCTACGACGCAGACGGCTTCGAACGGTCGCTCGAGATGCTCGCCGCTCCGCGCTTCCCGCGCGATCTGTTGATCGAGCCCGACGACGTCGGTCTGAGCGGCCTGCTGGGCGCGATCGAGCAGCTCGGCGCGGGAACGATCCCCGCCAAGGTCCTCGTGGCACCGCACCGCGATCGCGAAGGAGTCAGAGCATGAGCACCGATACCAAGCCTCGCAAGCCGCGGTTCAACCACGTCGCGATGAGCGTGCCCGCCGACTTGCTCGGCGAGCAGGGCCGCAAGGAGCTCTGCGACTTCTACGGCGACGTGTTCGGTTGGGCGGAGCTGCCGACCGAGACCGTCGACCGCAAGAAGCTCGTGTTCGGAGTCCACACGATCGAGCAGTTCGTGTTCCTCATCGCGGACGATCCGCCGATGACCTGTCCGCGGCTCGACCACTACGGCCTGTCCGTCGAGACGATGGAGGAGCTCGACGACGTGCTCGCGCGAGCGAAGGCGTACCGCGAGAGCGACGACCGCGTGGAGATCGTCGACAAGAAGACCGACGACCACGGGATGCTCGCGATCACGAGCATCTACGTGCGCTATCTGCTGCCGATGATGGTCGAGATCCAGCACTGGGAGTACCGGTGACGCGGACGCTCCGCTGGGGCACCTTCGTCCCGCAGGGCTGGAAGCTCGAGTACTCCGGCATGGCGGCAGCCGAAGCGTGGGTGCGCTCGGTGGAGATCGCGCAACAGGCAGAGCAGCTCGGCTACGACCACCTCTGGGTGTACGACCACGTCGAGACCGTGCCGCGCCGTGAGCCCACGCACTGCTTCGAGGCGTTCACGATGCTCGCCGCGCTGTCACAGGTGACCGAGCGCGCGTACCTGGGCCAGCTCGTGACATGCAGCAGCTACCGGAACGCGGGCGTCCTCGCGAAGGAAGCCGCGGGCATCGACGTGTTCAGCGGCGGACGCCTGATCCTCGGGCTCGGCGCCGGCTGGTACAGCCGGGAGTACGCCGCCTATGGGTACGAGTACCCGGCCGACCGAACGCGTCTCGAAGTGCTGGAGGAGACGATCACCGTGATCCCGCGCCTGTGGAGCGAGGAGACGGTCTCGTTCGACGGTAAGCACCTGCGCTTCGACGGCGCGTACTGCGATCCGAAGCCGCTGCAATCGCCGCGCCCGCGGATCTGGGTCGGTGGTGGTGGCGAGAAGGTCACGCTGCGGATCGCCGCGCAGCACGCGGACGCGACCAACTGGCAGGTGGGGCTCGACGCGTTCGTCCACAAGAGCAAGATCCTCGAGGAGCACTGCGACCGGGTCGGTCGCGACTTCGCCTCGATCACCCGGACGCACGGGCCGGACTGCCGCCTCTTCGACAGCGAGCGCGACATGGAGCGTTGGCTCGAGCAACCCGGTGGCGGCAACCTCTGGGGTCGCGGCCCGCACGACACCTACGTGCGCGACAACCTCGTCGGCACTCTCGAGCAGGTGGCGGAGAAGGTGCAGGGGTTCGTCGACGCGGGCTGCGACGAGTTCGTCCCGTGGTTCCGCGACTTCCCGTCGAGCGAGAGCCTCGACCGCTTCATCACCGAGGTGGTGCCTCGAGTGTCGGTGTGACCTGGAGGTGGCGCAGGCGCGTGACGACTCGGTACTCGTGTTTCTTGCCGTACTTCACCGAGAGCTCCATGCGCGGCGGCATGAGGAGCACGAGCACGGCTCCTGACCGTCGATAGGGGATCGACTCGCGCTGCACGTCGCGCACCCGCGCGGATGCGGCGTCGCGTCCGAAGCCCGCTCCTACTCGTATGGTTCCCAGGTCTCGCGTGCTGCTCGCGTCGACGGTCCAGCGCGTCTCGTACACGGCGCCTGCGCGAGCGTGCGTGGTCAGCGTGCGATGCGCGGTGATCGCATCGGTGGTCAAGGACGCGATGATCGTGTCCCCGGCGGCGGGGGCGGTGATCCGAGCGTCGAGCACGAGACGGGTTGTCTGCGCGAGATGCAGCCGGGTGAGCGACACGCGCGGGGTGCGCGGATATGCCTGCGGGAGGAGCTCGTCGGGCAGCAATGACGTGGTCTGCGCGTACACGGTGCGGCCCGGCCTGGACCGGATGAAGTCGATGTTTGCCGGTCCGCGGTCGATCGCGTAAAGGATCCGGTCGTCGAGCTTCGGGCCGTTGGTGCTGAAGGGGCTGACGAACATCAGGTACGAACCTTGCACGAAGACGAGCGCGCGACCTTTGATCGTGTCGGCCGACTGCTTCCACGGGATCTGGCTGTCACTGATGCGCTTGTTGACGAGAATCCGGTTGATCCCGAGCGGGAGCGTCGCGACGGCGAGCACGAGCACGAGCACGATGCCCCGGTTCCGCCGGCGCCGCCAGACCATCAAGATCGCTGTTGCGATCAGCACGGACGCGACCGCGTAGAGCGGGACGTAGTAGATCGGTCCGCTGAGGTTGGTGGTTGCTGCCGAGACCTGTGTGCCCCAGAAGAAGACATACCCGAGGGGGAACACGGCGGCCAGGAACACGAGCGCCAGCGCCGCCCGTTGTCCTCGTATCTTCCAGAGCGCGTACAGCGCCGCGATGGCGCCGAGGTATGCCCCGAAGAGGAAGAAAGGCATGTAGAAGAGGTGCTTCGCGCTACTGCGCAGCGCCTGGTACACCCCGTAGTGGTCCCTCCCGAAGCCCGGCATGATCCGGCGAAGCCCGAAGCCGAACTGGTCGAGCGGGTCGGCGACCGTGATCGGGAAGGTCGTGAAGCTGCCCGTGACGCGCTGGTTGTAGACGAGCGTCGCGATTCCCAGCGGCAGGAAGCCGATCACGAGCAGGAGCGTCGCCAGGCCGAGCTCGCGTTTCGCGCGCCACTGCTCCACGACGACGAACGCGTACGCGGCGACACCCCAGAGCACCGCGTCGAACGGCCGCGTGATGAAGATGCATCCGAGGAGGAACCCGGCGACGAGCACCTTCCATGCGCTCGGGCGCCGCGTGCCGGAGATGAGCGCCGTCACGAAGAAGAGGCCCATCCCGAGCGTGAACATGTAGCTGAGGTACACCGAACCCTGGATCACGAGGATCGGAGACGCGACCATCAACGCGGCCGCCACGAGCGCAAGGGTCGTGTCCCGGGTCAGCTCGCGAGCGAGGGCGTAGGTGCCGAGCACCGCGAGGACCGAAGCCAGCACGAGCGTGAGGTCCGCCGAAGCCACCAGCTGGCCGGCGAGCAGTGCCAGCGCCCAGCCCGGCGTGTATTGCGAGAAGAGACGTCCGTCCTGAGCTGCCGACAGCCAGGGATGGAAGAACGACGGTGCCCCGCCGTCGGTCGGAGCGAACTGGCCGATGCGAAGGCCGTTCGCCTGCCAGAGGTAGACGGGCTCGTCCCGATTCCACGAGAACGCCGGGAAGACGACGTGTCGCGCGACGAGCGTGATGATCACGGTGACCGCGGCGAGCAGGGCGAGGATCAAGAACGCGCGGCGATCGGTGCGCGGCGGACGCTCTACTGCGACGCCGGCGCTCCCCACGCCGAGAACTTAGCGTCCGGCTACGCGCGCACCGGGTCGCCGTCTCGTTGATGAGCGCGCCCGATAGCATCCGACCCCGAATGGCGCTCACAACTCGGCGGCCGGCCCGCACCTCGGGTCGCGCAACTGCCTTTGACGCCGCGTGGATCGCACTCCTCGCATACGTGCCGTTCTTCCTGTCGTCGCCGGGAAAGCTGACCAGCGACACCAAGCAGTACCTGTACTTGGATCCGGGCCGGTATCTGTCCGAGGCCGCATACCTCTGGAACACGCAGCTCGGCGCCGGAACGGTGCCGCACCAGCAGATCGGCTACCTGTTCCCGATGGGGCCGTACTACTGGCTCACGAGCACGCTCGGCGTGCCGGACTGGATCGCGCAGCGATTGTGGCTGGGGACGATCTCGTTCCTCGCGGCGCTCGGTGTGCGGTGGTTGCTGCTCCGGCTCGGGACCGGCCGAGTCGGCGCGTGCGCGGGCGCGCTCGTCTACATGCTGACCCCGTACCAGCTCGCGTTCACCGCCCGGATCTCGGCCATCCTCCTCCCATGGGCTGCGCTCCCGTGGCTCGTCGGGCTGACCATGCGCGCCGTGCGGCGCGGCGGGTGGCGAGATCCTGCGCTCATCGCGCTGATCCTCATGACGGCAGGGAGCGTCAATGCCTCAGCGCTGCTCCTCGTCTGTGTGGCGCCCGCGATCTGGCTGATCATGGAGCTCGTCCGCGGCTGGGACGCGGCCAAGCGCGCCGTCGGTGCGACCCTGCGCATCGCCCTGCTCGGAGTCGGCGCGTCACTCTGGTGGATCGAGGGCCTGCGCGTGCAGGGCGCCTACGGCCTTCCCGTGCTCCAGCTCACCGAGAACGTGCAGACCGTCTCGGTGTCCTCGTCTCCGGGCGATCTGCTGCGCGGTCTCGGCAACTGGTTCTTCTACGGGCGCGACCAGCTCGGGTATTCGCTCGACCAGGCGAGCTGGTACGTCTCGAACCATCTCGTCATCGTGATCACCTACGCGGTACCGGCGCTGGCACTGGTCGCTGCGGCGCTCACCCGGTGGCGTCACCGCACCTACTTCGGCCTGCTCATCGTGGTGGGCACCGTGATCGGGGTCGGCGCGTGGCCGTTCGCGCATCCCAGCGCGTACGGCCGCGCGTGGAATTGGTTCGCCACCAATTCCGCGGTCGGGCTCGCGTTCCGCAACTCCGCGCGGATCGTCCCGATCATCGTGCTCGGTATCGCCGCGCTGCTGGCTGCGGCCGTCGCCTCGATGCGCGACCGGAGGATCCGTCTCCTCGCCGGTGGTGTCGTGGCCGCGGTCGCGCTCGCCGCGCTGTACCCGGTATGGCGCACGGGCTACCTCTCCACGAGCGTGCTCCGACCGGCCAGCATCCCGACGTATTGGGACCAGGCCGCGAGCGCGATGAGCCGCGATGGGAACAGCACGCGCGTGCTGGAGATCCCCGGCGCCGACTTCGCCGCGTACACCTGGGGGAACACCATCGACCCCGTGACACCGGGGCTCACGAGTCGCGGCTACCTGTCGCGCGAGGTGCTCCCGTTCGGCTCGCCGCAGTCCGTCAACCTGCTCGACGCGTTCGACCGGCGAATCCAGCTCGGGGTCTTCGAGCCCTCGTCGCTGGCACCAATCGCCCGCCTCTTCGGCGCGGGAACGGTCTCGCTGCGCTCGGATCTCCAGCCGACGCGGTTCGACACGCCCGACCCGAATGCACTGTGGCGCCAGCTCACACAGCCGCTCGCTCCGGGGGTCGGTCCGCCGCGGACCTTCGGTCCCACGACCAACCCACCGCCGGTCGCGCTCTTCCCGGTGCTCCGTCCCGTCCCGATCGTCCACGCGACGCCGACGACAGGGCCTGTCGTGGTGAGCGGTGACGGTGACGGCGTGGTCGACTCCGCGGCTGCCGGACTGCTCGACGGGCGCGAGCAGCTGTTCGAACAGGCGTCACTCGGCAACGCGCAGCTCACGCGCGAGCTCGCCGGCGGCGCGGACCTCGTGATGACCGATTCGAACCGCCGGCGCATCCAGTCGTGGTTCTCGTCGATCCGCAACACGAAGGGCCCGACCGAGCGCGCGGGCGAGACGTTCAAGGACCCGGCAGGGTACGACTACCGCCTGCGGCTCTTCCCGCACGAGACCGATGACGACCGGACCGTCGTCGAGCAAGTCGGCGGGCAGGTCAGCGCCGCGGGCGGAGGTGGCTCGGCGCGACCCGAGGACCGCGCGGTCTACGCGTTCGACGGTGACACGCGCACGTCGTGGCGCGTCGGGGGAGCGAACCCCGCCGGGCAGAAGATCCACCTGCACCTCGCCAAGCCTGTGACGGTCGACCACGTAACGCTCGTGCAGCCGCTCGACGGGCCGCGCGACCGCGTCCTGACGAAAGTGCGGCTCACCTTCGAACGCGGGGCGCCCGTCGACGTCGACCTCGGCCCGTCGTCGCTGACGAAAGCCGGACAGGTCGTGCACTTCAGCAGACGGTCGGTCCGAGACCTCACCGTAGAGCTGCGCGCGACGACGAAGCCCCCGTTCGATCCGGCCAACGCGAACGCGGTTGGCTTCGCGGAGATCGGGATCGATCACGTGCACGTGTACGAGGTAGTCCGGCTGCCGCTCGACACCGCACGCGACATCGGGACGCGCGCGTCGGGTCACTCACTCGCCGTCGTCCTGAGCCGCGTTCGCCAGGATCCAGCAGCAGTCGGCCGCCAGGATGACGAGCTGGACCTCGATCGCCGCTTCGTGCTCCCCGACGCCCGGACCTTCGGCTTCACCGGGACCGCGCGCCTGAACCCGAACGCGCCGGCTGCGGCACGCGCCTCGGCACCGTCATTGATCGGCGCCGGCTGCCGTTCGGACCTGATGACGCTCGACGGCAAGCCCTTCCCGGTGCGCATCACCGGGACGCCCGCGCAGGCCCGGAGCGGCCTGACCCTGGTCTCGTGTGACGGCACGGTCTCGCTTTCGAAGGGCAGCCACACGCTGTTGACGCGCCGGGGTCTCGACACGGGGATCGACATCGATCGGGTGGTGCTCACGTCCGACACCGCGGGGAAGGCGAGCGCGGTGCGGCCGCTCGGCGCACAGATCGGGCGGAGTAGTGCGCGCCTCACCGTCGAATCGTCCCACCCGACGTCTGCGCGCGTGTCGGCGACGACAGACGGCAAGCCGTTCTGGTTCGTGTTCGGGCAGAGCGAGAACAGCGGGTGGCACGCGAAGGTCGACGGGAAGGATCTCGGCCCCCCGACCACCGTCGAGGGCTACGCGAACGGCTGGCTCGTGACGCCGCAGCGCGCAGGAAAGATCACGATCTCGCTGAGTTGGACGCCACAGCGGAGCGTGTGGATCGCGATCGGGATCTCGATCGCGTTCGTGCTCCTGTGCATGGGCATCCTCGTCTTTGCTGCACTTCGTCGGAGGCCCGGCCTTGCGATCGCGGACGCGCCGATCGCCGTGCGCTTCTGGGAGGACTGGCAGACACGCGGCGCGCGGTGGCCGGCGGCGATCGGTCTCGCGGTGGCCGCGGGCACGGTCGCCGGCGTGTTCTCCCGACCCTGGATCGGGGTTGCCACGTTCGCTGCCACGCTGGTAGCGCTCGAGCTCGCGCGCACACGGTGGGTGCTCACTCTCGGGGCGCCGATCATCCTCGCGGTGAGCCGCGTCGCTCGTCGGCCCGAGCTCGGCTGGCTGGCGCTCGCGCTCTTCGCGACGGATCTCCTCGTCAGTGCGTGGCGCCGGCACGCGGAGCGCGACGACCTCGACGAGAGCGTGGTCAGGGATCGTCCGTCCGGCGGCGGGACCGAATGAGCTCCACGAGGAGGTCGGCGGCGAGGAGCATCACCGCGAGCCACACGAGGTCGCTCACGCGTGTGAACCGTCCCGGCCAGTTGAGGTCGCTCACGAACCGGTGACGGTATTGCCGCAAGATCACATAGGCGGCCCCCAACGCGATCAGGATCGGCGGCCCGATGGTGAGCACACCGCGACCGCGCGGCCGCAGCGCAACGACGAGCACCGCCGCAGCGGCGAGCACGCCCACGAGCGGTGTAGCGGTGAGCCAGCCGAGGAGCCCGGCGAACGCGGCCGCCGCGACGGTGAGCGCGGGGCCGGGCGTGTGCCCGGCCGCGACGAGCGGGTTCGCGAGGTGCTCGTCCGCCGTGGCGAGCGCGACCGGCGGCGCAGCCGCGCGGCGGCGACGGCGCCGCACGAGGCCGAAGATCGCGAGCGCGAGGCATGCGGCGATGGTCACACCCGAGATTGCCAGCGAGATCCACACCCGCCGCTGCGGCACCCATTCGAGCGTCACGGAGAAGTTCTTCGAGGTCGGCGTCACGCGCCATCCGTTCGCGAACCCGTTGACGAGGGTCGACGTCCCGATCTGCTTGCCGGCGACCGTGGCGCGCCAGCCCGAGCTCTGGCTCTGACCCAGCACGAGCCAGAACGGCTGGCCGGGCGTCGCACCGGTCACGTCGAGATGGAGCTTGGTGCGGCCGTTGTGCGTGACGGTGACCTTGGGTGAGCCGGCGGCTTGGCTGGGCGCGTTCACGAGCGTCGCGGGGAATGCGCCCAGCCGGCCGAGCTGCATCGCGTCGCCTTGCGCGTTGGACGCCAGCACCAGGCCGTCGACGTCGATGCCGGTCCGTGCGCCCGGCGCCGACCGGATCATGTGGGTGCCCGCGGTGAGGTGCACGCTGGTCGGACCGCACGGCACGAGATCGAGCGGGCGCAATGCGAGCGCGTCGCTCGTGCTGCCGGCGACGCGGAGCGGGAACGGCGATCCGTCGATCGTCACGAGGTCGGAGCGGCAGGTCGCCGGCATCTGCGCGGGCACGGCAGCGCGTTGCACGCCGGGGATGCCGACCTCGGCCAGACCCACCGGCATCTGGATGGGTTGCTGCGTGAAATAGTCCTTCGTCATCACGGGCCGGACCCCGGCGATCGTGACGCGGACCTGGTCACCTGTCAGCGGCGCGAACCTGATCGGAACGCTCACAGTCGCGTTCTTTGCCGACTGATCCTTGACGGAAGGCAGTGCGACCTGGCGGCTCTGCCCGCCGGCGCTCACGACCACCTTCGTCGGGACCGAGTGACGCCCGTCGGCGACGACCTCCAGGTTCAGGTGGTCGAAGCTCACCGGTTGCGCGAGCTGCGCCTGGATCCATTGGCCGTCGCCCACGGCGAACGGTGTCGTCCACGCGGTCGCCGGATCGCCGTCGAACGCCGCCGAACCCCGCATGTTGACGGTACCGGGCAGCTGCCCGGAGGTCGTCACCGTCAACGGGTCGGGGAGTCCGAGCGCCGCGTCGGTCGCCTCGCCTGGAGCGTTCGGGGAGAGCCGCGCGGTACCGCGCACCGCGAACGTGCGCGCGTTCGGCACCGTGAGCTCCCGCGCGATGGACGGCTCGTCCTGGCCCGTGCGCGGAGGGATCACGACGGTGCGCGAGCGGCTGATCGAATAGACGAGCGGCCGCGTCGCCGCTGCGCTTCTGGCGGCATCGACGAGGTCGACCGGCATGCGGACGACCGGGTCCACGCGCGCGACCGGCGATCCCGGCCGGTCGTCGCGGAGCTGGACCTCGCTGAAGCCGACCGCGTTCCCGTGCGGGTATGCGGCGTCGTCGCCGAAGTTCGTGTCCGCGATCGTGATCTCGAGCGTGTGGAACGTCCGTCTGGGGAAACGCAGCACCGACTCGGTGGGCCCGGGCTTCGGAGTGACCGCGACCGTGCGCGAGTCCTTGCCGTCGAAGGTGAGCGTCGCCTTCGTGATGTAGCGGCCGGCAGGACCTGCGTCCGGCTGGGTCACCACGATGTGGTCGGTGGTCACCGGTTTCGCGACCGTGATGCGGAGTCGTTCGCCGATCACCTTCGTGTTCTCGCCAACACGCCACGCGGTGGTCGGATCACCGTCGAGCGCGCGGGTGCCCAAGTCCTCGGGCCAGTACAGGTCGGGGTTCCCGTAGCTGCTCTGGTCGACCTTCAGCCCAGGTGTCTGGAGCACCGTCTGCGCGTTGGTCGTGGCCCCGGGGAACACCGGGAGGCGGTTGTCCCGCTCGTCGGTCGTGAGCGCCTTCTGGTCCGGGCGCTCCGTGGCGCCCTCGACCTGGAGCGTGGAGCCCCAACGCTGTCCGCGCTTGCGGTTGCTGTCGGTCACCACGAGGACGGACCCGGGCTCTTCGACCTCGCGGCGCAGCGCGGCCGGGTCCTTCGCGTACGACCCCGAGTAGAGGATGACGCGGTTGCCGATGTTCCCGATCGCGGCGAGGTCGACGAGCCCCTCACCGTCCCCCGAGACGATGAGGGGCGAGGTCGCGTTGCCCGTCCCCACGATCGCGACGGGAGCGTCGACGGGGAAGTCGGAGACGGGTGGCGGGTCCTTCGCGGTGGGAGGGAGCGCGAGCGCGATCTCGTCCTGTTGCGGGTTCTTGAGCGGGCGCCCGAGGCTCGTGCCCCACCCGCGCGGTGCGGCGAGCCCTTGCGGGCGCGGGCTCGTGAGGAGCTGCCACGTGGGCTTCGCGCGCGCGATGCCAAACCGGTCGGTCTCCAGGTCGGCCCGAAAGACCACGTCGCCGACGTTCATGAGCCGCGCGATGGGCGCGATCGCGTTCGGATCGAGGACGCCTTCCTGTAACCGGCGGTCCAGCGCGATCAGCAGGTTGGCACCGGCGGGGGAGCCCCACGGGACGAGCTCGCGCGCAACGTACGGACGGTCCATGAGCCCCGGCGTGATCGGGTCGACCGTCTGCCCCCAGCGGTATGCCGCAAAGTCCGCGCCTGGAATCTCGAGCACGCGCGTGTCGTGCGGCTCGGCGTTCATCGCGGCGATGGCATCGGTCCAGTACTGCGGGATCGCCTCGTTGCGCTCGAGGTTTGCGCCGTAGATGCTGCCGTTCCACAACGTCGGGAGGTTCACGAAGGCCAGCACCGCGACTGCGCCCGCCAGTGCTACGCCTTGCCACGAGGTGCCGCGCCGCTCCCACGCACCCGCTGCCGCGTTGATGCCCACGCCGAGCAGCACGCTGAGCCCGAGGATGATGAGTGGTGCCGCGCGGCCCGTGCTCCGCAGCGCGAGCCCGAAATTGGAGGAGTTGGCGAACGACTTGAAGAGCGACCCGAGTGGCGTCGGGCTGTCGTACGGCTCGGCGCCGACGGCGACGATGACACCGACGACCGTGAGGATGACGAAGAACGCGCGGTAGCGCCACCTGAGCACGGCGCTCGCCACCAGGGCCAGGATCGGGATCGCGAACCCGACCGCGATGAGCCACAGGTGTTGTGTGTACGCCACGCTCCCCGTGATCCATTGCCCGATGCGATCGACGCCGTAGAAGAACCAGTAGCCGAGCCCGCGTACGACCTCGAGCGGCGTGGACGCTGTGGAGACGGTCTGGAGCGTCTCCGTGTACTTCAGCATGTCGAGCCCGTAGCCGCTCTGGAGCGACAGGCCCGCGATCCACCACAGCGAAGCCAGGATCGTGAGGGCCGCGATCTTCGCGACGACCTCGAGCGTGCGCTGCCAGGTCGTCTCGCGGAGGACGAACAGCGCGTACAGCACCCACAGCACGGGCGCGATGCCCGCGAAGATCAACGCGGTCGCGTTCACGCTCCCGATGATCTGGATGACGATGGCGAAGATCGCCGGATACATCCATCCGCGCTTCTCGCGCAGCGCGCGGACCACGAGCGCGAGGATCCACGGCAGTCCGGCCCACGGGAGCAGCAGCACGGAGAGACGGGAAGCGAAGTTCATGCTGTAGGGCGTGAGCATGAACACGAGGGCGGCCGCCACCACACCGGGCCCGCGGACGTTCAGCGTGCGGAGCAGGTACAGCACGCCGAGCGCAGCGAACAGAAAGATCGTCCCGAGCCAGATGCGCTGCGCCACCCACGCAGGGACCCCGACCGCATGGAACAGCCAGTAGAAGGGTCCCATCGGGAACAGGTATCCGATGTTCTGGTGCGTGACCGTGCCGAGCCCGATGTTGGGGTCCCACATCGACGACGCGCGCTCGAGGACTCGTCCCGGATCGAGGTACAAGTAGCTCTTCGTGTCGGCGACGACCTTGCCGGGCGACGTCCGCAGGATCGGGACGTAGGCGAGAGCGGCGAGGAGTGAGTAGCCGATCGCAACTCGGTGCCGGAGCCTCGGCCACCGGGTTGAAGCTTGCGTCATGGCGGAGGGATGCTAGGCCACGTGAACACTCGAGCGGTCGCGGGAAGTGCCGCCCGTGGCCCCTCGATCACCCGTTCGCTCGTTGCAACGGTCACCACATTCGGACGGGAAGACGTTGCACCGTCGATCGCTCCGTGGGTGGTGGGCCGCGCCATCGTGCTCACCGGTCTTGCGCTTGCGCGCTATCTGTTCGATCACGTGGGGTCGGGCGCGCGACCGGTGGCACTCCGCCAAGGGCTGTTTGCATGGGACGCGTCGTTCTACGAGTCGATCGCGCGGTTCGGCTATGGATCGGTCGGCCGCGCCGGGCTGCGCTTCTTCCCTCTGTTCCCGATCGCGTCGCGCGGGTTCGGAACGGTGTTCCTGGGGCGAGCCGACATCGCGATGATCGTCCTTGTCAACGCGTGTGCCCTGGTGTTCATGGGCTGCCTGCACCGGCTGGTGCGCGAGGAGACCGGCGACGTGCGCCTGGCGCGGCGATCGGTGTGGTTCTCGGCACTCCTGCCACCGGCGATCTGCCTCGTGATCGGCTACGCAGAGGCGCTGTTGCTCCTGTTCGCCGTGTCGGCATTCCTCGCGATGCGGGCGCGGCGTTGGGAGTGGGTCGCCGTCTTCGGGTTGCTGGCCGGGCTCTGCCGCCCGGTGGGCTTGCTGCTTGCTCTCCCGGTGGCGATCGAGGTCGTCCTGACGTGGCGGGTGACGCCGGTGCGCCGGCGCATCGGTGCCGTGGCGGCCGGGGTCAGCCCCGTGGTGGGAGTGGGGATCTTCCTCGCGTGGGTCGGCGCGACCCGCGGCGACGCGCTGCTCCCGCTGCGGGTGCAGCAGAACCCCACGTTGCGTGGGGGATTCGAGGACCCGATCTCGGCGCTCGTCGACGCTGCGCACCGCAGCGTCGGGGGCGTGCTGCACGTGGTGTGGGCGGTCATCTTCATCGTGCTGCTCGTGGCGATCGCGCGCCGTCTGCCGGTGACGTACACGGCGTATGCGGCGGCCGCGCTCGCCGTCGGTCTCACGGCGCACAATTTGGACTCCTTCGAGCGGTATGGACTTTCGACGTTCCCGTTCATCATCGGTGCGGCGCTCGTCACGGAGCGTCGCGAGCTTGCGAACATCGCCTTGACATTGAGCGCGGCCGCGCTGCTGGGTTACTCGACGCTCGTCTTCCTCGGCCTCTCGGTGCCCTGACCCGGTGCCGTGACCAAACGACCGATTACGATATGAGCGCTTTGGACACCATCGACGCAGCAGAAGCCGACAGGTCCGGCACCCCTCCCTCGGTCGTGATCATCGGCGCGGGACCGGCCGGGCTGACAGCTGCGTACATGCTCACGAAGCGCGGGCTCGTGTCCACTGTCCTCGAGGCCGATTCGGTGGTCGGCGGCATCAGCCGGACGGTCGAGCGCGACGGTTGGCGCTTCGACATCGGCGGCCACCGCTTCTTCACGAAGGTCACGCCGGTCGACGACCTGTGGTTCGAGATCCTCGGTGAGGACGAGTTCCTCCGCCGCCCTCGCATGAGCCACATCTATTACGACGGCAAGCTGTACGACTACCCGATCAAACCGATGAACGCGTTGCGCAACCTCGGCCTGCGCGAGGCCGTTCGCTGCGTTGCCTCCTACGGCGCCGCGCGCGTTCGGCCGCCGAAGGATCAGACCTCGCTCGAGAACTACATCGTGGCGAACTACGGCTGGCGGCTCTACGACCACTTCTTCAAGACGTACAACGAGAAGGTCTGGGGGGTCCCTGCGTCGGAGCTCGGCGCCGAGTTCGGCGCGCAGCGCATCAAGGGCATGTCGTTGTTCGACGCCGTCTGGGAGCCCGTGCGGACTCGGATGATGGGGGATCGGAGGGACAAGTCCAAGCAGGTCACGAGCCTCATCGAGGAGTTCAACTACCCGAAGTACGGGCCGGGCCAGATGTGGGAGAAGGCTGCGGAGCTGGTGACCGCCGCGGGCACGAAGATCGAGATGAGCAGGCGCGTGTCGCGCATCCACCGCGACGACCGCGGGGCGATCGCGGTCACGGCCGAGAACGACGGCGCGGAGACGCGCTACGAGTGCACGCACGTCATCTCCTCGATGCCAATGAGCGGCCTGCTCCGCGCGATCGATCCTCCTGCACCGCCCGAGGTGCTCGCTGCGGCTAACGGCCTCACGTACCGCGACTTCATGACTGTGGCGCTCGTGGTGCCCCAGGAGTACTCGTTCCCCGACAACTGGATCTACATCCACGACCCCGGTGTGAGCGTCGGCCGGATCCAGAACTTCGGATCGTGGTCGCCGTACCTCGTGAAGGAGGGACGCACGTGTCTGGGCCTCGAGTTCTTCGTGAACGAAGGGGACTCGATGTGGACGAAGTCCGACGCGGAGCTCGTCGAGCAGGCGAAGCGGGAGATCGACCAGCTCGGTCTCGCCGACGCCTCTCGGGTCGAGGCTGGCTACGTCGTCCGTATGCCGAAGGCCTATCCCGTCTACGACGAGCACTACAAGAACAACGTCGCGGTGATGCGCGCGTGGCTCGACGAGCATTGCCCGAACGTGTTCCCGGTCGGACGCAACGGGATGCACCGCTACAACAATCAGGACCACTCGATGTACACGGCGATGCTGTCGGTCGAGAACATCCTCGGGGCCGAGCACGACGTATGGTCGGTCAACGTCGAGGACGAGTACCACGAGGAAGCGGCCGCGTCGGTCTCGGGTGAGCGGGGCACCGGGCGCGACGCTCCCGTGATGAGCCGTTCGTCGATCGAGGCCGCGGCGGCGCGCCGGCGCGCCAAGGGCTGACATGCGTGTGCTCGTCTGCACCCCGACGTATGTCGAGGCGCAGAACATCGAGGAGTTCCTGCGACGCGCGCGCGCAGCCGTGCCCGACGCGGACATCCTCGTGCTCGACGACAACAGCCCCGACGGAACGGCGGAGATCGCAGAACGCGCCGCCGACGAGCTCGGCCGCATCGAGGTGCTGCACCGTCCCGAGAAGCGCGGACTCGGCAATGCATACCGCGCGGGCTTCGCGATCGGCATCGCCCGCGGGTACGACGTCGTGGTGCAGATCGACGCCGACCTCTCGCACGACCCGGCGGTGATCCCCGACCTGCTCTCCGCGCTGGAGAGCGGTGCCGATCTCGCGATCGGTTCCCGGTACGTCGAGGGTGGCTCCATCCCCAACTGGCCGTGGCGGCGCCGCGCCCTCTCGAAGTACGGGAACCTTTACACGGGCTTCATGCTGCGGACGGGCGTGAAGGACGCCTCGGCCGGGTTTCGCGCGTACAAGGTGTCGACCCTCTCCGCCGTGGACTACGCGAGCACGCGCGCGAAGGGGTACGGCTTCCAGATCGAGCTCGCGTACAAGGTCTCCCGCGCGGGCATGCGCACCACCGAGGTGCCGATCACCTTCACCGACCGCGTCCGGGGTCAGTCGAAGATGTCGCTCGCGGTCATGGCCGAGGAGATGACGCTGATCAGCTGGTGGGGTATCCGGGACCGCGTCAGTGGGACGCGCGCCGCCTGATCACCGGCACTTCTTGTAGAGGCTGTAGAGCGTCCCGAACCTCTCGACGAGGCAGAAGTGCTGGCGCAGCACCTCGTTCGGCTTGTCGGGGCCGAACTTGCGTGAGTCGTTGGGCTCGTCCCACTCGTTCCACACCGTGGAGAGGATCGCGATGTCGGACGACGCGAGATCCTTCGCGAGTCGCGAGTTCTTCGCGTTCGCGACGTCCGGGTCCATCTCGATGTAGTAGGTCCCGGGCGGGTACTCCGGGAGCAGGAAATAGAGCCACGCATCCGAGTAGGGCGTCTTGCGAAGGTCCGAGGTGCCGACGAAGAGCTTCTCGCCGGGTTTGGCGATCTTCGGCACCTCCTTCAGGAGCGCGGTGGCGTCGCGCTGGACGTCGGTGCGGCCGTAGTAGAAGACGCGCCCGTTCCGCGAGATGGGCACGGCGATCCGGTGCCGATCGAGCGACTGCTGGATGAAGTCCTCGTAGGGCCACGCGGTGAAATACGGAATGAGCAGACAGATCGCCAGGATGAACGAGCCACCGACGAGCAGGTTGCGGCGCCGGACCGAGCGTGTCGTAGGCCTGCGGACGTCGAGGAGCTCGAGGATCGCGAGCGGTACGAACGCGAGCCCGACACAGCTCACCCATGCAAAGTGCGCCGAGTCGACGCGCTGGATGCCTTGAGGCACGAGACCGACGCTGAACAGCGCGGCCGCGAGGAGCACACGCGCGCGGAAGCGACGAGGATCCCGCCGGAACGACCAGACCGCGACCCCGACGAGGAACGCGACGCCGGCGAGCATCACGAAGAACCAGATGCTGAGCTGCTGTGGCGTCGTCAGTGACGGGAGCTGCCACTGGGGTGGGACCGTTGCGAGCGTCCGCTGGAGGAAGCCGTCGAGACGTTCCCAAGGCGGCGGAATCGGGAGGCGGCGGCCGCCGCGCAGGTACACGACCGGGTCCAGCACCATTCCCTTGAAGGCGACGTACGGCCCGACCCATGCCGCTTGCACGATGTACCCGAGCGCGCCGATGCCGGTACCCGCGAGGAAGCGGCGCTTCAGCGCGCCGTGCGTCCCCCACAGGACGACGAGCGATCCCAGCCCGACCGCGACGATGAGATCGAGGCGGTAGAGCACCGACATGCCGGCGAGCAGGCCTCCGAGGACCGCGAACAGCGACGCTCGCCCCTCATCGGCTTCGCTTCTTCGCCGCGCCTCCATGGCGGCGGCCAGGCCCAGGAGACCGAGCCCCACGCCTCCCACCCACGCCAGCGCCGTGAGACCGAGCGGCGGGAGGATGAAGATGAGCGACAGCAGCGCGCAGGGGAACGCCGCCGTACGGCCCCAGAACCGCGCGATCGCGTAGACGCCGAAGATGATGGCGAACTCCTGGATGAGCCCGAACCACCGTTCGGCCGCGAGCGAGACGCCGAACACCTTGTACCAACCCGCCAGCACCCAGACGCTGCCCGGGCCGTAGAGGTGGAGGAAGTCGCGATTGGGCAGCGCGCCGTGCAGGAAGCGCTCCGGGAAGACGAGCATGAAGCCCTCTTCCATTGGGGAACCCTGCTCCCGCATCACACCGCGCAGTGGGAACGCGTAGACCAGCAGCAGCAAGCCGAGCGCGATGAGTGTCTTCTGCGTCGGCGTGCGCCGATGCCACCACGCGGCGACCCGATTCACGCGCGAGTGCTCGGGTGTCGTGGGAGGTTTCGTCCGCGTCGTCGTGGCCTGCGGCATGGGCTGGCGAGGGTACCAGCGACCCCTCGCGAACTCTCTGCACTCGTATACTTCCTCGGCCATGACTGCCGAGGTTTGGGAGGGCCGCCGAGCCACCTGGGTGGTCATCGGAATGTGGGCGATCCTCGTGGTCCCCTTCGTCATCGCGTTGGCCGCGCTGGCACACCCGCACTGGTTCCCCGTGCTCGATCTGGCACAGACCGAGCTGCGCGTGCGTGACGTGTTCTCGAGCCATCCGCCGCTCGTCGGCTTGCCGGGGCGGATCGGCACGCTCTCGCATCCCGGCTCGCACCCCGGGCCGGTGAGCTTCTGGGCGATGTGGCCCTTCTACGTCGCTGCCGGATCGAGCTCGTGGGCGATGGAGGTCGCGGGTGTGTGCCTGCACCTCATCGCGATCGCAGGGATTCTCTGGGTTGCGAAGCGCCGGGGGGGCACACTGCTCGTGCTGGCGTTCGGCGCGTTGGTGGCGGTGTTGCTCAACCTGTACGGGCCCGAGCTCATGACCCAGCCTTGGAACCCGTACCTCCCGCTGATGTGGTGGGTGCTCTTCCTCGTGGCCGCGTGGTCCGTGCTCTGCGACGACTGGGCGATGCTGCCGGTCGCCGTCTTCGCCGGCTCGTTCTGCGCGCAGACGCACATCCCCTATGCGGCACCCGTCGCGATCGTCGGCCTCGTGGCGTACGCGGGGATGCTCTATCAAGCGATCCGGCATCGCGCGGATCCCGCGATCCGCAGCTCGGCACTGCGGTGGAGCCTGGGTTCCGCCGCACTGCTCGTCGTGCTCTGGCTCCTGCCCGTCATCCAACAGATCACGGGTTCGGACGGCAACCTGTCGCTCATCTGGCACACCTTCACGAACCCCGACACACCGCCGATCGGCGTGGGGAGGGGGACGAGCCTCCTGCTCGTGCACCTCAACCCCTGGCGACTCGTCTTCGCCCAGGACGCGACCACGGGATCCGTGCTCCCCGGTCTGTTGCTGCTCGTCGCCTGGCTCGCATCCGTATGGCTCGCCTGGCGCGTCCGACACCGCCTGTTGCTCATGCTCGACCTCGTGATCGGCGTCGCCCTTCTGGTGGCCGTCGAGAACATGGGTCAGATCTTCGGCTTCGTCTGGTACTACCTGGTCCTCTGGGCGTGGGCGCTCAACGGTCTCATGCTCCTCAGCATCGGTTGGACGATCGCGAGCCTCTTGCAGAGGAGGGGGCGGCTCCCGTCGGTCGCGCCTCGAGTGCTGGCGGCCGGCTTGGTCGGTGTGGCGATCACCTTCACCGCGGTGTTCGCGGTGGCGGCGCGCGACACCGTGCAGCCGGACACCCGTCCGACGGAGATCCTCGCGAAGCTCGCACCGTCGACGGTTGCGGCGGTGCGAGCCGGGAAGCTGCCGGGAACGGGGAGCAACGGCCGGTACATGGTGACGTTCACGGACACCGTCGATCCGGGCTCAGTAGCCGACGGCCTGGTGCTCGAGCTCGATCGTCACGGTTTCGATGCAGGTGTGCCGGAGCGTGCCGTCATCCTGGCCGACCGGAGCATGAAGCCGGCACAGGCGACCGCCGTCGTGCACGTGGCAACGGGTGCTGCGAACATCGCGCACTGGCGCGCGAAGCCGGGTGCGACCGAGATCGTGTCCTTCGAACCCCGCTCGCCGTCTCAGCAGCGGGAATACGCGCGCCTGCGCGTGACTGCGATCCGTGAGCTCGACAGGCGCGGTCTTCGCGACATCGCCGTGGACCTGGATCAGCACCTCTTCGCAGCGATCTACCAGCCCGCGACGCCCACGAGCGTGAAGCCGGTGCTCGAACGGATGCTCGCGCTCGGTCAGCCGGTCGCAGTCTTCATCGGGCCGCCGCAGATCGACCCGCAGGACAACTGACGTTCAGGACGCGAGCTGCGGCGCCAGCCAACGGCCGAAGACGTCCGAGCCTTGCTTGCTGAAGTGCACGCCGTCGACGCGCATGGGGTCGACGCCGTGGATGGCGCGCTCGTACCTGCCGCGCGGGCAGAGGTAGCCCATCAGGTCGCCGAGCTCGAACTTCGACGGCTCCCGCTGGTGGAGCTGCGCGAGCACGGCGTTCGCGGCGCGCACCCTGCTGATGTTGGCCGCGGTGCTCTCGACGACGTTCCTGGCCGTGCCGTCGGGTGGTGACGAGCACGGAAGGTTCAGGACGACGAGCTTGGCGCCGCTCGCAGTGAGCACGTCGATCGCGCGTTGCATCTCGGAGGCGTAGAAGGTCGCCCAGGCCTTCGTGCCGGGAGTGAGCCATCGGTCGCCGCCGTGCGGCTTGACGTCCCACACGTCGAACTGACCCGCGGGGAGCACGACGACGCGTGGCTGGTCCTGAGCCAGGTCCTTGGGCCACACCGTCAGCCACGGGCAGTCGCCGATCTGCAGGTTGTCGGCAGACCGCAGCTGTCCATGCACGACGCGACACCCGACGAACGCGGCGTTGACGACGTCGAGCCCCGCATTGCGGAGTCCCGGCACCATGGTGAGCCCGACCGAGTCGCCCACCATGAGCACGCGGCCGACGCGCTGCGGGAGGCCGGGAATCGAACGCACCTGCTTCGAGTCCGAAGGTGATGCGGCCACCGCGCTCGGCCGTGCAGACGTGGTCACGACCAAGACGACGGCGAGCACCACCGCCACCGCGGGGACTGCGGCGCGCCACACGCGCGCGTTGATCGCGCCGCGCCTGATGGGGCGCTCGAGGAATTGATACGACACGTAGGCGATGGTGAGCGTGATCGCGCACTGCAGGAAGAACAGGGGCCAGCCGCTGAGCCCGACGCGCTCCGTGTCGACCACGATGTCCACCGGCCAGTGCCAGAGGTACACGCCGTAGGAGATCAGGCCCAGCCAGCACAGCGGTCGCCAGCTCAACGCGGCGCCCAACGGGCCGCGTTGCGGGTGCGTTGCCGACCAGATGACGATCGTGGCAGCGACACCGCACACGACGAAGCCACCCTCGTACAGCGTGGACGATGCCCCGCCGAGCGTCGCACACGCGATGCCGAGCACGATCGCACCCGCGACACCCGCCACCTCGAGGAGCACGCGTCCGGTGGCCGAGCGCGCCGGCCCGTAGATCACGAGCCATGCCGCGAGGGACGCACCGAGCAGGATCGCGCACGCCCTCGTGTCGGTGCCGTAGTAGACGCGGGAAGGATTGGCGGAGCTGTAGAGGACCACCATCAGTGTGGCCGAGACCACGGCCAGCACGAGCGACGTGACGAGCACCGCCTTCGCGACTGCGGTCTTCCACCAGGCCAGGAGGCCGACGAACACGAGCGGCCACACGAGGTAGAACTGCTCCTCGATCGCGAGGCTCCATGTGTGGTCGAGCGGCGACGGGGCGCTGAAGATGCGCCAGTAGTCCTGACCGGTCGCGACTGCCCGCCAGTTCGCGACGTATCCGATGGTGGCGAGCGCGTCCCCCTGGATGCGCGCGAGCTGCGAGACGTCGGCGAACACCAGGCAGTACACGACGACGCCGACCAGGAGCCCTGCGAGCGCGGGGAGCAGCCGGCGCGCACGGCGGGACCAGAAGCCGCCGAGCCCGACGCTCCCGGTCTGCTTTCCCTCGGCGAGCAGCAGCGAGGTGATCAGGAACCCGGAGAGCACGAAGAAGAGGTCGACCCCGAGGTACCCGCCGGTGAGATGCCCGCTGTGGAACAGCAGCACGCCCGCGACGGCGACGCCACGCAAGCCGTCGAGCGCTGCGATGTGTGGGAGATCCACCCGCCGGGACACGGGGGACATTCTCGCGGGGCCGGTGACGAGAGACCGATCAGCGCCGGCCCACGCGGCTGGCGCGATCGAAGAGGTGCCGGAGACGCATGAGCGGCTTCTCGAGCACGAACCACGAGATCGATGCGGAAGCGATCGTCAGGCCGAGGATCGCGACGAGGAACGTGAGGAAGGGGACGCTGAAGAACAAATTCGTGTGCGAGGCGAAGGGTGTCGTGCCGCCGTAGATCGTGAACGCGCGCTGGCTCGTCCAGGCGAGGTACCGATCGATCCAAGGGTCGTGCCAGAGGTAGATGCCGTAGGAGATGAGGCCCAGGTACACCATCACGGGAGTCGTGAGGAAGCGTCGCACCGGGCTGCTCTCGCGCGTCTGCGGTCCGAAGACCGCCGGGAGGACGAGGAAGATCGCGACCGCGAGATAGAGATAGTGCTCCGGCACCAGTAGGTGACGCGGGATCCCGATGCCGGCGACCGGCAGGCCGATGCCCGCCGACACGAGCCAGATCGCGCCGAGCGCCAGCAGCCAGCTCACGACCGGTGCGATCGGGGCGTCGAGGCGAGCGGGTGTGCGCAGACCGTGGTCTGCGATCGCCACACTGAGGACCGCGAAGAGCATCCCGGCCGCGAACATGTCGAGCCACCACGGGAGCCACAGCCGGAGCACACCGACGTTGTAACCGGCGATGCCGTGATGGATCGCGAACATCTTCCAAGCGATCGAGATCGCAACGAGGATCGCGATGCCGATGAGCTCGCGGCGGAACCGCACGGCGAACGGGCCGCTCGATCCGGTGCGCACCAGGAATGCCCAGATCGGCAGGAACACGTAGAAGGCGATCTCGGTGGCGAGCGTCCAGGACTGCACGAGCGGCCCGTACGCGTGTGCCTGGCTGTAGATGTGCACGAGGCCGAAGTAGAGGAAGAAGCTCTGGAAGTCCGGGATCCCCTTGTCGCCGAACACGTACACGACGACCAGCACGACGAGCCAGTACGCGGGATAGATGCGCAAGGCGCGGCGCCAGAGGTACGGACCCGTCGCCGGCACGGAGGAGGCGCTCAGGTGGCTCTTGACGAAGGGCCTGTAGAGCAGGAAGCCGGAGATCACGAAGAACACCGCGACGCCGCCGTCCATCCGGGCGAACACGAAGCCGAGGACGAACTGGCCATTTGCACCGGCGGTGCTCGAGACGTGCGTGAGCAGGACCGCGAGCGCAGCGAGCGCGCGAAGGCCGTCGAAGCAAGGAAACCGCTCGGCGACGTCGACGTGGGCCTTCTGCTCAAGCGTCGCCATCGGGGCAAGTTTGGCACGGCATCGCCGCCGCACCCCGCGCTCCGTGGCGAGCGGGGTTGGTTCGTGGGGGGACGGTCCGCTAAAGAGATGGCGTGCCGAACCTCAGCGCGAGTGACGTCGGGAAGGCGAACGCTGCTCGGTCGACGATCGTCACGGGTGCGGCGGGCTGGCTCGGCAAGAACCTCGTCCGTACCCTCGCGTCTGCCGGCGGCCGTGTCCGGTGCCTTGTCAACGACCGTGACGAGGCTGCGCTGCTCGAGGTGATCAGCCCGCGGATCGAGGTGACCGTGGGCGACCTGCGCGACCCGGTCGCCGTGACGCGGCTGTTCGAGGAGGGCGGCGGGGCGACGGTCTTCCACGCCGGCGCAGTCATCCACCCGCGAAGCCGCACGCGCGAGATCTTCGACGTCAACGTCGGCGGGACGGAGCACGTGCTCGACCGCGCCAGGCGCGCCGGCGTCGAGCGTCTGGTGTTCGTCTCCTCCAACTCGCCGTTCGGCGCGAACCCGACCCCGTTCGATCGGTTCACCGAAGACAGCCCGTACAACCCCTACCTCTCGTACGGGGCCTCCAAGCGTGAAGCCGAGCAGCTCGTGTTCCGGACGCACGAGCGCGGCGACGTCGACTGCGTCGTCGTGCGCGCTCCATGGTTCTACGGACCGTTCCAGCCGGACCGGCAGAGCACGTTCTTCGCTGCGATCCGGCGCGGGCGCTTCCCGCTCGTCGGGCCGGGCACGCAGCAACGGTCGATGGTCTACACGGGGAACCTCGTCGACGGGCTGCTGCTCGCGGCGTCGGTTCCGGAGGCGTCGGGACGCGCCTACTGGATCGCCGACGCCGACCCGTATCCGCTGCGCGAGATCCTGCTCACGGTGCGCCACGCGCTCGTGGCCGAGGGCCTCGAGGTCACCTCGTTCGAGCCGCGCATCCCGCGGGCAGGCGCGCAGCTCGCCGCTGCCGCCGACGCATTCCTGCAAGGTCGCGGCCGGTACGTGCAGGCGCTCCATGTGCTCGGTGAGCTCAAGGACACGATCGCCTGCGACATCGGCCGCGCGCGCAAGGAGCTGGGGTACGACCCCGCGGTCGGGCTGCTCGAGGGCATGCGCGCCAGCATCCGGTGGTGCGTCGCCCACGGTCAATCCATCTGATGGCACGTTCCGTCCTAGTCACCGGAGGTAGCGGCTACTTCGGCAGCGTCCTCGTCGAGGCTGCGCTCGCGGCGGGCGACTCCGTCCGGGTCTTCGACGTGAACCCGCCAGGTTCCGATCTCGCTCCGAAGGTCGACTTCGTCGAAGGTGACGTCCGCGAGCGTGACGCCGTCCGTGACGCGTGCGAAGGCGTCGACGTCGTGTTCCACAACGTCGCGCAGGTGCCGCTCGCGCGCGATCGGGCTCTGTTCTGGTCGGTCAACGTCGTGGGAACCGCGAACGTGCTGCTGGGGGCCCGCGACGCCGGTGTTGGCAAAGTCGTGCACACGTCGTCGAGCGCGGTCTTCGGGATCCCCGAGTCGAACCCGGTCGGCGAGGATGCACCCTGTCGTCCGGTCGAGGCATACGGGCGCGCGAAGCTCGAGGCCGAGCTGCTCTGCCACGACGCTGCCGACGCCGGGCTCGACGTGACGATCGTCCGCCCGCGGACCATCCTCGGGCACGGGCGCCTGGGCATCATGGCGATCCTCTTCGACTTCGTTGCCGACGGCGCGCCGGTCTACGTGATCGGCTCGGGCGACAACCGCTACCAGTTCGTCCATGCCAACGATCTCGCGGCCGCGTGTCTCTCTGCCTCGGACCGCGCGGGCGCGACGACCTACAACATCGGGACGCGCAGCTTCGGGACCATGCGCGAGACGCTGCAGGCGCTCGTCGACCACGCGGGGACGGGTTCGACGGTGCGCTCGTTGCCGGCGGCGCCCGGCAAAATGGCCATGCAGGTGCTCGGCTCGATCGGCCGGGTGCCGTTCGCTCCCTACCACTGGATGCTCTACGGCGAGTCCCTCTGGTTCGACACCACGCGCGCCGAGCGTGAGCTGGGGTGGAGGTCCCGGTACTCGAACGCCGAGATGGTGATCGAGAGCTACGAGTGGTTCCTCGCCCATCGCGACCGGCTGGCCGACGGTGGCGGGTCGCAACACCAGTCCGCAGCGAAGCTCGGGCTCTTGGAGGTGTTGAAGAAGGTCGGCTAGCCGCGCGACACGGCGAGGAACTCCTCGGCGTTGCGCGTGGCGATCGTCATGATCGCAGCCTGCGGATTGACTCCGGGCGCGTCGGGCAGCAGCGCAGCGTCGTTTACGCGGAGGTTCCGGTACCCCCAGACCCGCCCGAAGCTGTCGGCACCGGTCAGGGCTCGCTCCTCGCCCATGCGGATGGTCGAGGTCAGGTGCACGGTGAGCAGGTCGCCTCGGGTGCGGTCGAGCGCGTCCCACCACGCCACGAGGTCGCGCGGATCACGGGCGATGCCGGCGCCCGCGATGCCCGGGTACAGCTCGACGGCGCCTGCAGCGAAGAGCAGCTCGCCGAGGTGCACGACGCCCCGGGTGAGACGGCTCATATCGGCGTCGGTCATCGAGTAGGTCACGAGCGGCGCCTTCAAGCCCGGGATCGCGAGCACGCGACCGCTGCCCTCACTGCGGATCGCGGCGTAGTACACGACGACGTCGGTCCAGTGCTCGAGCGCGTCCTGGTAGTCGGCAGAGGAGTCCGCGAGCGCGAGCGCGACGTGCCCGCGGCGGCTCGCTGATCCTCCGATGGTGAGGTACGGCGAGAACTCCGTCACGCGGTGCACGGGGACCTCTTCGTGATCGAGGGCGCGCGTGAACCGCGCGGCCACCTTCACGGTCGGGTGGAATTTCAGGCCTCTCCCAATCCGGGAGCGAATGCCGCTGCGCTGCAGCAGTGCAGGGGACTGGATCGCCCCCGCGCAGACGAAGACGTGCTCGGCGCGGATCAGGAGCTGCTCGCCGGCCGGCCCCGCGGTACGAGTGCAGCGTGCCCCGACGATCCGGTCGCCGTCGCGGAGGAGGCGGTCCACGCGGCAGTCCGGGATGATCTGTGCGCCGGCCTCGACAGCGCGCGGCACGAAGGTGCGGGACATGGTCTGCTTCACCCCGCGCCCGGATTGCTCGTACCTGAACACACGCGAGAACTCGACCTCCCGCCAACCGAGCGCCGCGGCGCCCCTCGCGAGGATCTCCGACGACTCGGGAGCCGGCCCGGGCAAGGACGTGACCGAGACGTCGAGCTCGACGAGGTCGGCGAAGTGATCGAGCGACGACGCGTCGAAGTCGCTGATCCGGTAGGCCGTCCGCCATTCCTCGGCGAGGTCCGCGGGGAGGCGGCGATAGAGCCCGCTGTTGATCTCCGTGCTGCCACCGACGCACCGCCCTTCGGCGAACGCGATCCCGGGGCTCCCGAGCGCCGCGGAGAGGCCGCGGTGCCGGTACTTGGCGACCATCTCCTCGAGGGAGAACGGCTCGACGTCATCGGCGTCGAGCCAGGGCCCTTCCTCCACGACCACGACGTCGCAGCCCGCCCGGGCGAGCCGGGAGGCGGTGACCGCGCCGCCGGCGCCCGAGCCGATCACCAGGACCTCCGTGGAGATCTCGGTCACGTCATCCCCTCTGCCGGAAGCTCCTCGTCGGCGAAGAGCACGAGCGAGCCGAACAGGCGCGCGTACTGGCGGACCACACCGATGCGGCTGCGGTTCCAGCGCTCCAGATCGTCGCGGGTGATGACGGACGACCGGCCCATCGTGCCCCGCAGGGTCGGGAACACGCCGAGCAACAAGGACTCGGCGACCACGCCGGCCCGCAGGTGCTGTGGCATCGCCTGCAGCGCACCGTCGACGTACCCGACGATCGCCTCGCGCCGCGCCGGATCGGGTGTCGTGGCGAGACCCTCGACCACCCGCCGCTCGAACCCCAGCATCACGCGAGCCTACGCAGGATCTTCGGGAAAGCGGCGGGGGCGGCGCGCGATCGCGAAGAGCACCGGCGTCGTCGCGACGATGTCCTCGGAGATGAAGAAGTGGGAGTCGTCCAGCCCGGAGCCGATCCCGGTGTGTCGCGTTCCGAGCGTTTTGTACACAAGCGGGAGCACTCGCTCGTACGACCACACGTACCAGGAGTGCGGGATGCGCCGGCGGAGCTTCAGCACGTCGAGGCGCAGGATCCGCTCACCCTGCACGCGGCGGGCCGCGAAATCGGCTTTGAGCTCTTGGTCCCCTTCGAGCCCGAGGACGGTGACGTCCGCGAAGAAGAGCCGGAGCAGTGACCCGAGCACATCGGGAACGAACGGATAGACGTGGAACGGGTTCTCGAAGTCGGCCGGATTGTTCGGCGTGATCACGAAGGTCGTGCCGTCGTCGTCGCAGACGCGCGCGAGCTCCGCCACATGGCACTCGGGCATCGTGAAGTGCTCGATGATGTGCGAGGAGCACACCCAGTCGAACCTTGCCGCGGCGAAGCCCATGGCAGCGCCATCCATCGCGGCGAACCGCAGGCTCGCGTGCGATCGCGCGGCTTCGAGCGCCGTGTCGCTGTCGTAGTCGACGCCGATCACCGCGCGGTCGGGGTGCGCGAACCGAGCCGTCTCGGATGCGGTGCCGCAGCCGACGTCGAGCACGCGACCGGGACCGAGCCGCTCGAGCACCTCCCGGTAGCCGGCTCGATGCAGCGCGATGAGCGAGTCGGGCGTCGCGCCCTCCATCGGGCGTTCTCCGGTCAACTTCACCTGGGCGCGCTCCTGTGCCGACCGTCGTTGAGACCGGGACTGCTCGCGAGAGGCCGTTAGGATACCGGTCACTCGGCGCGCAGCGCCGTGGGGGGTGAGGAAGGTTGGCCCGTCGGGACGCCAGTCTCGGTGACACCGGTCTCGATGCCATCGCCAAGCTCGGCGACACCGCGGCGGAAGCGGGCTTGCATCGCGTGAGCATGCTCGCGTGGCGCGATCTCGACGATCCCGAAGCAGGCGGCTCCGAGGTACACGCGTCGACGGTCGCGAAGCTGTGGGCCGAGGCCGGGATCGAGGTCACGATGCGGACCTCGTTCGCCGCTGGCAGGCCGCAGATCAGCTGGCGCGACGGGTACCGGGTCATCCGCAAGGCGGGGCGCTACATGGTGTTCCCGCGCGCGTCGTTCAGCGAGATGATGGGGTGGCACGGCGGCAAGGACGGGCTGGTCGAGATCTGGAACGGCATGCCGTTCTTCTCGCCCATCTGGGCGCGCACCCCGCACGTCGTGTGGCTGCACCACATCCACGCGGAGATGTGGGACATGACGCTGCCGCCTCGGCTCGCGCTCGCCGGACGGACGCTCGAGATGCGCGTGGCGCCGCCGATCTATCGCCGCACCCCGATCGTCACGCTCTCGAGCTCGTCCAAGCGTGAGCTCGTCGAGCAGCTCGACTACCGGGAGCGGCTCGTGCACGTGGTGCCTCCCGGCATCGAAGAGCGATTCACGCCGGGCGGCGAGAAGTCGCCGACGCCGCTTGTGGTCGCGGTCGGCCGGCTCGTGCCGGTCAAGCGCCAGGAGCTGCTCGTCGACGCGTTGGTCGCGCTCAAGGGCGCGCACCCCGGCCTCGAGGCGGTGATCGCGGGGGAGGGGTACCAGCGCCCGCAGCTGGAGACGCAGATCCACAACGCGGGCGCGCAGCGCTGGATCTCCCTTCCCGGGCACCTCCCCGACGAAGAGATCGTCGACCTGTACCGCAGGGCGTGGGTGCTCGCGAGCACGTCGGCGCGTGAGGGCTGGGGCATGACCCCGACGGAGGCAGGCGCCTGCGGGACGCCCGCGGTTGTGACCCGGATCGCAGGACACCAGGACGCCGTGGTGCACGAGGTGTCCGGCTTGCTCGTCGACGGTCGCGAGGAGCTGGTCGGCGCGCTCGATCGCGTGCTGCGCGATGCCGATCTCCGCGAGCGCCTCGCGCAGGGCGCTCGCGAGCACGCCACCCGGTTCACTTGGGGCGCGACCGCGCTCGGCACGCTCGAGGTGCTCGCAGCCGAAGCGCGGCTCCGCCACATCGAGCACTAGAGCGCAGGCCGGAGGCGCAACCGCAGGCCGGAGCTCGCATCAGGCCGGACGGCACGGACCCTAGGATCCGGAGCATGGCCGACGCTCCGAAGTCCTTCTTGCTCACGCCGGAGCTCCACGCGTACCTGCTCGCGCACTCGACCCCGGTCGATGCCGTCCAGCGGTCGTTGATCGACCGGACGGCGGAGCTCGGCGCGTTCGCCGGCATGCAGATCGCACCCGAGCAAGGAGCGTTCATGACGCTCCTGACACGCCTCGTCGGGGCGCGCTCGGCCGTGGAGGTGGGCACGTTCACGGGTTACTCCGCGATCGCGATCGCGCGCGGTCTGCCCGACGACGGTCATCTCCTCTGCTGCGACGTCAGTGAGGAGTGGACATCGGTCGCCCGCGACGCCTGGGAGGAGGCCGGTGTGGCGTCGAAGATCGAGCTCGTCCTCGGGCCCGCTGCCGAGACGTTGCGCGCGCTGCCGAAGGCGGAGACGATCGACCTCGCGTTCATCGACGCCGACAAGCCGAGCTACGGCGACTACTACGAGCAGATCCTGGCGCGCCTGCGGCCCAACGGGTTGATCCTCGTTGACAACGTCCTGTGGAGCGGCAACGTGGCCGGTACTTCGGCGAACGACGACAACACGGTCGCGCTGCGCGCCTTCAACGACATGGTTGCGGCCGACGGTCGGGTCGAGTCGGTGATGCTGCCGATCTCGGACGGTGTGACGATGATCCGGAAGCGCTAGAACTTCCCCGTTCGCCCGAACCGGTAGTAGCCCTGGAATGTGGTGTTGACGTCGTCGGGGATCGGGACGATCTCCCCGAGCAGCTTGGCGCCCCACACGATCTCGGCGGTGCGCTCCACGAGGTGTGCGACGTGGAGCACCTGCCTGCAGTCCTTGCCGACCGCGAACAGGCCGTGGTTCGCCATCAGGACCGCGCTGCGGTCGGTGACGCGCTTTGCGACCTCCTCGGCGAGCTCGTCCGTGCCGGTGGTCTTGTAGTCGGCGCACTCGACGTCCCCGCCGACGTAGACGACGAACTCCTCGATGACCGCCGGGATGCCCATGTGGTTGAGGGCGAACATCGTGCAGTGCTTGGCGTGGCAGTGCATCGTCGCGTTGATCTCGGGGTGGAGCTTGAGCGCGCTCAGGTGCAGCGCCTTCTCGCTCGTCGGTCCGCGCTCACCTTCGAGCACGTTGCCGTCGAGGTCGCACACGACGAGGTCGTCGAGCGTCATCTCGAGGTAGTCGAGGCTGCTCGGGGTCAGCACCGCGTTCCCATCCGGGAGACGCGCGGCGCAGTTGCCTGCGGTTCCCTCCACCAGGTTGCTGCGGAGCATCTCCTGGGCGGTCCAGAGCAGCTGCTCCTTGATCTCGGTCGCGGTGGGCGCGTCGCTCACTTGAGGACCTCCGGGTTCACGAGATTGTCGGGCTGCCCGCCGGCGAAGAGTGTCGCGAGACCGTCGGCGATGAGCTTGGAGTGGCGTGCCTCGGTGTCCCAGGTCGCCCCGCCGATGTGAGGCGTCAGCACGACGTTGTCCATCGCGCACAGCGGGTGGTCCTTCGGAAGGTGCTCACCCACGAAGTGGTCGAGCCCGGCGCCTGCGAGCTTCCCCGACTGGAGCGCGATCACGAGTGCGTCGGTGTCGTGGAGGAGCGCGCGGGCGCTGTTGATGTAGATCGCCCCCTCCTTCATCTTGGCGAACTCCGCGGCGCCGATCAGATGCTCGGTCTCGGGTGTGACGACGGCGTGCATCGATACGACGTCCGACTGCTCCAGCACCTCGTCCAATGTGTGCTTCGCGTCGGGCGCATAGGGGTCGTACGCGATGACGTGCATCCCGAGCCCCTCGAAGCGCCACTTCGCGGCGCGGCCGACCGCTCCCAGCCCCACGATGCCTGCGGTCCGGCCCGCCAGCTCCCACGCGCGGAACCGCTGGTAGGGGATCGTGCCGTCGACGTAGACCTGCTCGGTGCGGACGTCGTGATCGGCGCGCACGACTCCCCGGTTGACGGCGTAGAGCAGCGCGACGGTCATCTCGGCGACGGCATCGGCGTTGCGACCGGGCGCCCGTAACACGGGGATCCCCTTGGTGGTGGCCGCGGGGATGTCGACGTTATTCGGGTCGCCGCGACAGCTGCCGACTGCCACGAGCGGGAGGTCGAGCACCGGCCCCTTGACGCTGTCGCTCTCGACGATGAGCAGTGTCGCCCCCTCCTGTTCACAGCGTTCCGCGAGCTGGTCGCCGCGATAGAGCCGCAAGGGCTGATGGTCGATCCAGGGATCCACGACGATGTCGGAGCACAGCCCGCGCAACGTCTCGAGGCCTTCGCCGCGGAACGGCGCGGTCACGAGCGCCTTCGGCTTCGCGGTCGCGTCCACGTCGGGAGTCTCGCAGAAAGGTGACGCGGGCGTCACATGGTCGCGTGGCCTGCTGGTACCGTCTCGCGCCTCATGGAGGCACTCGTCACGGGCGGAGCGGGGTTCATCGGGTCGCACCTCGTGGACGCGCTCGTCGAGCGCGGCGACGGCGTGCGCGTGCTGGACGACCTCTCGACCGGGCGGCGCGAGAACGTGGATGCACGCGCCGAGTTGATCGAGGGATCGGTCGCGGATCCGGTACTGGTGGCTCGCGCCGTCGACGGGGTCGAGACCGTCTTCCATCTCGGCGCGCTCGGGGCGGTGGCTCGCTCCGTGTCGGACCCGGGCGCGTCGAACCTGGCCAACGTCACCGGGACGCTGACCGTGCTCGCCGCAGCACGCGACGCCGGAGCGCGCCGGGTCGTGTTCGCCTCGTCGAGCAGCGTCTACGGCGGCGCCACCGTTGTCCCTACGCCCGAGTCGGTGCCGACGCGGCCCCGATCGCCCTATGCCGTCTCCAAGCTGGCCGGTGAGTGGTACACGCGCGTGTTCGGCGAGCTCTACGACCTGGAGACGGTCGCGCTCCGGTATTTCAACGTCTTCGGCCCGCGCCAGCGGCCCGACTCGACCTATGCGGCGGTGATCCCGCTGTTCGCATCGGCACTGCTCGCGGGTGAGCGCCCAACGGTCCACGGCGACGGGCTCCAGTCGCGCGACTTCACGTACGTGTCGGACGTCGTGGGCGCCAACCTGCTCGCGGCGAGCACACCGGGCATCAGCGCCCAGGTCTTCAACGTGGCGCCGGGTGCAGGTTCCACGCTGCTCCAGCTGCTCGACGCGCTCGGCGAGATCCTCGGCGTCGTGCCCGAGCCGCTGTTCACGGCTTCCCGGCCGGGCGACATCCACCAATCGTGCGCGGACGCGAGCGCGGCGCGGGCAGCGCTCGGATGGAAGCCGGAGGTGAGCTTCGAGAGCGGCCTGACGCGCTATGTGGCCTGGTTGCGCTCGGCGTGACGGCATCGCGGCGTGCAGAGGGGACGAAGGGGTAGAGTCCGGGCGGGCGGGGATCCCCGCCCCCGTCGGCTGGGAGGCTCGATGAGGTCGAGGAGTAGGGGCGGAGGCCGGATCTTCGGTCTCCTGGTGGCCGTCTGCGCGGCGATCACACTGGTGGTGCCGCTGGCAGGATCATCCATCGCGTCGGCAGCGACTGCCAAGAGGATCGTGTACTACGGGGATTCCCTGTTGAACGAGGCGCACTGGCAGATCGAGGCCGAGTACTCCACGAAGCCGACCTGGATCCTGTCCGAGGCGATCCAGTCAGGGATCCCGCTGTGCAACCTCATCCCGGCGATCCAGGAGAACATCGCCACGCTGCACCCCTACCGGATCGTGGTCGAGACGTTCGGCAACGTCGGCACCTCGTGCGCGGTGGACGGCGAGGGCAACCCGGTGGTGTTCGGCTCGCCCGAGTGGCTGACGCTCTACCAGCAGAACTACGAGACCATCCTGAACATGACCGACGCGGCCGGTGTCCGTGTGACGCTCGTCGAGTCGCCGATGACGTCGACGCCGGGCCTGAACGACGCCGAGACCTCGCTCAACGCGCTGATGCTGTCGGAGGCCGGCGCCCATCACAAGGTCTCGGTTGCCCCGGGGCCGGTCCATTCGATCGAGAAGAACGGCGCCTACACGCTCACGAAATCGTGCACCGCGGCCGAGAAGGCCGACCCCAACAGCGGGTGCGGCACGCCGAAGAAGGGCCAGATCATCGTGCGCGCTCCCGACGGCGTGCACTTCTGCCCGGTCGGGTACCCGGACGGCTCCGACGGGGAAGAGCCGTGCGCGGTCTACAGCAGCGGAGCGATCCGCTACGGGAACGCCATGGTGACCGCGGGCACCGCGCCACCCGCTCCGATCATGCCTTGAGCCGCGCCCGCGCGCGGATGTCCTCAGAGCAGCGCGGCAATCCGCTCGGCCGCGGTCGCGGGGGCGAGCTCGGGTCGCAACACGAGCTCCGGTGACTCGGGCGGCTCGTAGGGGTCGTCGATCCCGGTGAAGCCGGTGATCTCGCCGGCGCGCGCCTGCTTGTACAGGCCCTTGGGGTCGCGCCGCTCGCACTCGTCGAGGGGCGTGTCGACGAACACCTCGACGAACCGCAGCCCGCGTTCGGCGTGGCGCGCGCGAACGCGGTCGCGGTCGGCGCGATAGGGCGAGATCAGGGGGACGACCGCGACGACACCGGCGTCCGCGAAGAGCGCTGCGACCTCTCCGACGCGCCGCACGTTCTCCGCGCGGTCGGCGGCGCTGAAGCCGAGATCGCCGTTCAGGCCGTGGCGGAGGTTGTCGCCGTCGAGCATGTAGGCGGGGGAACCGCCGGCGACCAGCAGCCGTTCCAGCTCGACCGCGATCGTCGACTTTCCCGACCCGGAGAGTCCCGTCAGCCAGACGGTGACGCCGGAGTGGCCCGTGGCCGCACGCCGCTCCTCACGCGTCAGCGAGCTCGCGTGGTAGGTGACGTTCTCGCTCTCCACCGCACCGTCACTCGACGCCGAGGACCATACCGGCCCCGACCGTCTCGTTCGTGCCTTCCTCGATCAGGATGAAGCTGCCCGTCGCCCGGTTCCTGCGGTATTCGTCGACGAACAACGGCGCCGTCACCCGGAGCGACACGCGGCCCATGTCGTTCATGACCAGGCTGTCCGTCGTCTCGTCCCGGTGCAGCGTGTTCACGTCCAGCCGGTAGTGCAGCTCGCGGACGAGGCACTTCACGGTTCGGGTCGTGTGCTTGAGCACGTAACGGCCCCGCTGCTGGAGCGGCTTCTCGCTGAACCAGCACACCATCGCATCGAGCTCCTGCGTGGCAGTGGGGGCGTTGTGCGGACGGCAGATCATGTCGCCGCGCGAGATGTCGAGATCGTCGTGGAGACGGATCGTGACCGACGCGGGCGGCATCGCCTCGTGCACGGTCCCGCCGAACAGATCGATGGACTCGATCGTCGAGGTGAGACCCGACGGCAGCACCATGACCTCGTCGCCCGGGCGGAAGATCCCGCCGGCCACCTGCCCGGCGTACCCGCGGTAGTCGTGCCACTCGTTCGACATCGGCCGCACCACCCACTGCACGGGGAAGCGCGAGTCGATGAGGTTCCGGTCCGAGCCGATGTACACGTGCTCGAGGTGGTGCAGCAGCGTCGGCCCTCCGTACCACGGAGTGTTCGAGGAGTGCGATGTGACGTTGTCGCCGTGGAGCGCCGAGATCGGGATGAACGTCAGGTCGCGTACGTCGAGCTTCGCGGCGAACTCGGTGAACTCGTCGGAGATCCTGTCGAAGACGTCCTGGTCGAAGTCGACGAGGTCCATCTTGTTCACGCACAGCACGAGGTGGCGGACCGAGAGGAGCGACGCGATGACGGCGTGCCGGCGTGACTGCTCGAGCACCCCCTTGCGGGCATCGATGAGGATCAGAGCGAGGTCGGCGGTCGACGCACCCGTGACCATGTTGCGCGTGTACTGCACGTGGCCCGGCGTGTCCGCGATGATGAACTTCCGTCTCGGCGTGGCGAAGTACCGGTATGCAACGTCGATCGTGATGCCCTGCTCGCGCTCGGCGCGGAGGCCGTCGGTCAGCAGTGCGAGGTTCGTGTAGTCGAAACCCTTCTCACGCGAGGTGCGTTCGACGGCCTCGAGCTGGTCCTCGAAGATCTGCTTGCTGTCGAGCAACAGACGTCCGATCAAGGTGCTCTTGCCGTCGTCGACCGAGCCCGCCGTCGCGAAGCGGAGCAACTCCATTATGACGGTCGATTCCGCTCCGGCGTCCCGGCCATCCGGCCACGCCTCCGCTGCATCTCCATCTAGAAGTAGCCCTCCTTCTTGCGGTCCTCCATGGCGGCGTCGGCGAACTTGTCGTCCGCACGCGTGGCGCCTCGCTCGGTGATGCGCGATGACGAGACCTCCATGATCACGTCCTCGGGCGTCGCTGCCGGCGACTCGACGGCGCCCGTGCACGTCGCGTCGCCCACGGTGCGGAAGCGAACGGTCAGGAGCTCGACCTCTTCGTCCTCCAGGAGCGTCACGAAGGGGGTGACGGCCAGGAGCATCCCGTCCCGCCGGAAGACCTCGCGCTTGTGCGCGTAGTAGAGGGACGGCAGCTCGACACCCTCCCGGGCGATGTACTGCCACACGTCCATCTCGGTCCAGTTGGAGATGGGAAAGACCCGGATGTGCTCGCCCTGCTTGTGCCGGCCGTTGTAGAGGCTCCACAGCTCGGGACGTTGGTTCTTCGGGTCCCACTGCCCGAACTCGTCGCGGAAGGAGTAGACGCGCTCCTTAGCGCGCGCCTTGTCCTCGTCGCGGCGACCGCCGCCGAACACGGCGTCGAACCCGTGCTCCTCGATGGCGTCGAGCAACGTGACGCTCTGGAGCCGGTTCCGGGTCGCCTTCGGGCTCTTGTCCTCGGTCACCCGGCCCGACTTGATCGACTCCTCGACCGAGGCCACCACGAGCTCCGCCCCCAGCTCCGCCGTCCGGCGGTCCCGGAAGTCGATCGCCTCGGGGAAGTTGTGGCCGGTGTCCACGTGCATCAGCGGGAACGGCAGGCGCGCGGGCCAGAACGCCTTCTCGGCGATCTTGAGCATGACGGCGGAGTCCTTGCCCCCGGAGAACAGGAGGACCGGGTGCTCGAACTCGGCCGCGACCTCACGCATGATGTGGATGGACTCGGCTTCGAGCGCGTCGAGATGAGAGATCGTGGTGGTGTCCGTCATACCGCCCCCCTCCTCGGTGCTGACGGGGACTCAGATCCTACTCGCGGGCCCTGTCTCGACCGTGGGCTCGACGGACGACCGCGATGACCGATTCGGCATATTCCGGGCGGCAGATGAGCAGGTCGGGGAGCGAGCGGTCGGCTTCGTTGTAGCGGAGCGCGCTGCCGTCGATCCGCGAGACGTGCAGCCCGGCAGCGGCCGCGACCGCGACCGGGGCAGCCGAGTCCCACTGGTACTGGCCGCCGGCATGGGCGTACACGTCGACGGCGCCGAGCACCACGGCCATCGCCTTGGCGCCTGCAGAGCCCATGGGCACGAGCTCGGCGCCGAGCGCTTCCTGGATCGTGCCGGTGACGGCGGGCGGGCGGCTCCGGCTCACCACCAGACGCGGCGGACCCGGCTGCCGGGGCGCGAGCGCGGGGGCGGGATCCGTGCACAGCACCCGGCCCTGCGCGGGGAGCGCCACCGCGCCGACGCTCGCCGCTCCGTCGATCGCGAGCGCGACGTGGACCGCCCAGTCGTCGCGGTCGAGCTCCCCGAACTCGCGCGTGCCGTCGAGCGGGTCGATGATCCACACACGGCGCGACTGCAGGCGCCGCAGATCGTCCGCGGACTCCTCCGAGAGGATCGCGTCGTCGGGCCGGGCGGACCGGAGCGCGTCGAGGATCAGGACGTTGGCCCGTGCGTCCCCGGCGTTGCGCAGCGCGGTTGGGTCCTCGATCGTCGGGCGGAGGTCGAGGAGCAGCTCGCCGGCTTCGCGCGCGAGCGCGGCCGCGAGCGCGTGGTCGTCGGCCTGTTGGTCGGGATCGCTCACGATCGCCGCTTGCGCGCTTCGGGATCGGCGGCCTTCTTCTCCACCGCCGCCGGGAGCTTGCCCGCCGCCAGGTCCGCGATGGTCACGCGCTCGAGCACCTCCCGGAGGCTCGCCCGGACGGCGATCCACACGTCGACCAGCCGCGTCGCGGCGCCCCGGTACTCGAGGTCCTCGGGTCGCTGGCCGCGCACATCGGCGAGCGGCCCGTCGACCGAGCGGATGACGTCTGCGATCGTGATCTCGGTGGCCGGACGTGCGAGCAGGTACCCGCCTTCGGCGCCCCGGCGTGAGGCGACGATGCCGGCCGTGCGCAGGGACCCGAGGATGTTCTCGAGGAACTTGACGGGCATGTCCTGCGAGATGGCGAGCCGCTCGCCCTTGACGGGCGCGCCTGCCGGTGCGGTGGCGAGCTCGGCGACGACGCGCACCGCATAGTCCGACTTCGCCGAGATCCGCATCGGGTGGAACCTAGCGGGCGGGCCGGAGCCGGCCCGGTTACGACCGCAGGAACGGTGGCGGGGCCGGCGTCGGCGCGGCGTCGGCCAGCAGCCCGTGGATCGACAGCGCGCGTACCGCGATCTCGGCGAGCTGCTCGACGTTGGCGCCGTGCTCGTCGGTCCAGGCCGGGTACGAGCTCATCAGTGCCTCGGCCACGATGAGCTTCGCGAGGGAAGTATCCACTTCGTTCACCTTCGCGCCATCAACTGTGCGAGTGGTGGCAATCACCGCAGGTTTCGGGCGTGCCCGACGCCTCCCTGACTACCGTGTCAGGTACCGACCGCCCGCGGGGAGCACCATGCCGATCCATTACGAGCTGGACGACGAGCACATCGTCACGATCACGATCGACCGTCCGGATGCACGGAATTCCGCCGACATGGAGCACTTCAAGCTGCTGCGCGAGGCGTGGGACACCTTCGACGCGGACGACGAGGCGTGGGTGGCGATCATCACGGGCGTCGGCGACGCGTTCTTCACGGGGGCCGACCTCAAGCGGTACATACCGGAGATCACCAAGCTCCAGAAGCAGATCGCCGAGGAGGGGCTCAAGGAGATCAACGGATATCGCCTCGACGACGGCACGAAGGCGGTGCTGCGGGGGGCGAAGATCTGGAAGCCGATCATCGCCGCGGTCAACGGCTTCTGCACGGCCGGCGGCATGGAGATGCTCGGCGGGGTCGACATCCGGGTCGCGTGCCCGGAGGCCAAATTCGCGGTCATGGAGCCAAAGCGCGGCCTGTTCGCAGGCGGCGGCACCACCGTGCGACTGCCGCGCCAGATCCCGTTCCCCCAGGCGATGGAGTTCCTGCTCTGCGCGGATCTGATCGACGCGCAGCGCGCGTTCGAGATGGGGTTCCTCAACGCGATCGTGCCGCGCGACCAGGTCATCGAGACGGCACGGGAGTACGCGCGGCGAATCACGGCGAACGCCCCGCTCGCGGTCCAGGCGACCAAGCAGAGCGTGTGGGAAGGTCTCGGGATGAGCCTCAAGGACGCCTACAAGAACGAAGCAGCGCTCTCGTCGATGATCTTTCAGACGGAGGACGCGAAGGAAGGTCCGAAGGCGTTCGCTGAGAAGCGTCCGCCCGTCTGGCAGGGCAAGTAGATGCCGGTCGATCCGCGCGCGCCGTGCATCATCGGTGTCGCGTCCAAGACGTGGCACCCGGCAGACACCGGTGTGGAAGGCGCGCCCGAGCCGCTCGCGATGTGGGAGGAGGTAGCTGCCGCCGCGGCCGCCGATACCGGAGCCTCGTCGGTGTTGTCGGCCCTCGAGGCGATCGACATCGTCTACTGCCAGACCTGGCAGTACGACGACCCGGTCGCACGGCTCGCGGCGCGCATCGGTGCCGACCCGAAGCGGAGGTACTACTCGGGCATCGGTGGCACCACTCCGCAGGTGCTTGTCCAGGACGATGCCGAGCGCATCCTGCGGGGCGAGCTGGACCTTGCGCTCGTCGCCGGCGCGGAGGCGCTCGCGACGCAGCGTCGGTTCAAGGCGCGCGGCGAGCGCGCCAGCTACTCGTTCAAGCCCGACGAGAAGCGCTCCTTCCCTTGGGAGGCTCCGTTCCATCCTGCGGAGGTCGCGCACGAGGTCTTCCAGGCATGGCTGACCTTCGCCGTCTTCGAGAACGCGCGCCGAGCGCATCTCGGAGTCGGTCTCGACGACTACCGCGCCGCGCTCGGGGAGCAGTGGCACCGCTTCACGCAGATCGCCGCGAAGAACCCGCAGGCCTGGTTCCCGATCGAGCGCAGCGCGTCGGAGATCGTCACGCCGACGACCGACAACCGCATGGTCGGCTACCCGTACACGAAGTACATGGTCTCGATCATGGACGTCGACATGGCGGCCGCGCTGGTGGTCGCGTCCCATGAGCGTGCCGACGCGCTCGGCGTTCCGGCGGACCGCCGCATCTATCTCCGCGGGTGGTGCTACGCGACCGACCCGGTCTACGTGGCGGAGCATCCCGACATGTGGTCGTCGCCCGCGATGGCCGGTGCCTCGGCCGAGGCGCTGCGCGGCGCCGGTGCCGGCCTCGACGACGTCGCGCATCTCGACCTCTACTCGTGCTTCGGATCCTCAGTGAACTTCGCGCGCGACGCGCTGGGCATCGCGGACGGTGACACACGCCAGCTGACGGTCACTGGAGGGCTCCCGTACCACGGCGGTGCGGGCAGCGACTACCTGACCCATTCGATCGCGCAGATGGTGCGAGTCCTTCGTGAGGATCCCGGAGCGCTCGGCATGGTCAGCGGCGTCGGAATGCACATGACCAAGCACGTCTACGGCGTCTACTCCTCTTCACCGGCTCCTGTCGCGCCGCCGGGCCCTGTCGAGACCGTGCCCGCCGTCCCGATCCAAGAGGTGTACGAGGGCGAGGCGCGGGTGGCCGCGTACTCCGTCGTCCACGGGCGCGAAGGCGCCGAATGGGGGCTCGCCGTGTGCGACGTGCCCAGTGGTGCACGGTGCTACGCCAAGATCCTCGACGCCGACCTGATCGCGTCGGCGGAGGAGGAGGAGCTGGTGGGCCGGACGCTGACGCTCGAGACCGGCGAAGCGAACGTGAACCTCGCGCATGCGTGAGTTCGACCCGCTCTCCGCCGACTTCTTCGACGACCCGTACGACACCTACCGGTGGCTGCGCGACGAGCAGCCCGCATATTTCAACGACCGGTACGGGTTCTACGCGTTGTCGCGCTACCACGACCTCGTGACGGCGCACCGCGACTGGAGCACGTTCAGCAGCACGCACGGCGCGACCGTGGACCAGCTCACCGATCCGAACACCCCCCAGGTCGTGCGCGACCAGATCATCTTCATGGACCCGCCCGAGCACGACCACATGCGCAAGCTCGTCAGCCGGGTGTTCACTCCCAAGGCGGTCGCCGATCTCGAACCGATGATCCGTGCGACGGTGGCCCGTTACCTCGATCCCTTGGTGGGGGAGCGGGCGTTCGACATCGTCGCCGACTGCGCAGCACCGTTCCCCATCGAGGTCATCTCCCAGATCCTCGGGGTCCCCGCCGGTGACCGGCAGCAGATCCGCATCTGGACGGACACGATGCTGCACCGCGAGCCCGGCAACCCGAAGCCCACCCGGGAGGGCATGGAAGCAGCGATCTACGCGACCGCGTACCTCTACGACCTCGCGGCCGAGAAGCGTCGCCACCCCACGGACGACATGCTCAGCGGTCTGATCGAGACGGGGCTGAGCGACGAGGAGGTCGCCGGGTTCGGGTCGCTCCTCGCGGCGGCCGGATCCGAGACCGTCACCAAGCTCATCGGCAGCGGTGTCGTGCTGTTCGCGCGCAACCCCGGCGAGTGGGCGAAGGTGCTCCGCTCGCGTGAGGCGCTCGGCGGCGCGATCGAGGAGATCCTCCGGTACTGGGCGCCGTCGCAGTACCAGGGCAGATTCACCATGCAGGATTCGAGCTGGCACGACGTCGACATCCCGGCGGGATCTGCTGTGCTGCTCGTGACAGGCGCGGCGAACCGTGACGAGCGCGCGTACGAGGATCCCGACCGCTTCGACATCGACCGGCCGCTCCAGCTCTCGCTCGGCTTCGGCCACGGGATCCACACCTGCCTGGGCGCCGCGCTCGCACGGCTCGAGAGCCGCGTGCTGTTCGACGAGCTGGCCACACGATGGCCGGACTACACGGTCGACGAAGGCGGGTTGCGGCGCGTCCAGATGGTGAACGTCGCGGGATTCTCGAACGTGCCGGTGGGTGTCTAGCCCCGGGGGAGCCCGAGGATCCGCGTCGCGAGGATGTTCTTGTTCACCTGCGTCGTCCCGCCGGCGATCGTGAGCGCTCGCGAGTAGACGCGGTCGCGGCCCCACTGCCCGCTGTTGGCATCGAGCCCGAGCACGTCGCCGGCCACCTCGCCGAGGTGCTGCTCGGCCTCGCTCCAGACGAGCTTCGC